>NZ_KV809556.1:0-50616 GCF_001812625.1 Streptococcus sp. HMSC064H09 | reverse complement strand
CTGGTGGTATCACTCCCTTGTAGCTATTTTATGCAACATTTTTAATCGCCGTTTTTATACCTACTGATATTTTTCATGAACTCACCTCGTTCATCTTAAGAATATAGGATTTACGTTTCGTGTGGCATGGGTATCACTCCTTAGGCTATTTTACGCAACAACCTAAGTGTCTCCATTTTTATACCTACTAACATTTCTCATGAGCTTTACCTCACTTTTTCTTAAGTTAACAGATTTGAGTTTGGCTTTCGACTTCTGGTGGTATCACTCCCTTGTAGCTATTTTATGCGACTGAATTAATCTCCGTTCTTGTAACGTCCTACTGTCATGCGGTCACGCTCCTCAGAGATGATTGGTAAAGTTATTTGTTTTGCCTACTGTTTTGTTTAGAGATCTTAGTCTCCGTTTTTGTACCTTGAAATATTGACTCTCACCATGGCTTTTACCTCCTTGATGAATCCTTATCTTCTTTACACTCTAAGTATAATGTAAACGCTTACTTTTGTCAATCTTTTTAACAGAAAAACGCATAATTTTTTGAAAAAAGATTTCTTTGCTACAATAGAGACATGTTAGATTTAAAAGAATACGGCATTGTCATGTGGGATGCTGAGAAAATCGCCTCTTTTCGTCGTACCCTCCTGGACTGGTACGATCGAGAGAAACGAGACCTACCGTGGCGTAGAACTAAAAATCCCTACTATATCTGGGTCAGTGAAATCATGCTACAACAAACCCAGGTTCAGACTGTCATTCCCTATTACGAGCGCTTTTTAGACTGGTTCCCAACAGTTAAAGATTTGGCTGAAGCTCCAGAAGAGAAGCTTCTCAAAGCTTGGGAGGGGCTAGGTTACTATTCACGTGTCCGAAACATGCAAAAGGCTGCTCAACAAATCATGGATGATTTTAATGGTCAGTTTCCAGATACTTATGACAATATTGCCAAACTCAAGGGCATCGGACCCTATACTGCTGGTGCTATTTCTAGCATCGCTTTTGGACTCCCAGAGCCCGCTGTTGATGGTAATGTTATGAGAGTTATGGCTCGCCTCTTTGAGGTTAACTACGATATCGGAGACGCCAAAAATCGTAAGATTTTCCAAGCGATTATGGACATTTTGATTGACCCTGACCGTCCAGGAGACTTTAATCAGGCGCTTATGGACCTTGGGACCGATATCGAATCAGCTAAAAATCCAAGACCAGACGAAAGTCCAATTCGCTTTTTCTGTGCAGCCTATATCAACGGAACTTATGACAAGTACCCTATCAAATTGCCTAAGAAGAAGCCTAAACCTATGCAAATTCAGGCTTTTATTATCAGAAATGCAAAGGGTGAATTTCTGCTCGAAAAAAATATCGAGGGACGTCTGCTAGGTGGTTTCTGGTCCTTTCCTATCATGGAAACGGACTTTATCGACCAACAACTCAGCCTTTTTGAAAAGGATGATAGTATTCTCGAGACAGTCTCTCAAAAGGCTATTTTTGAGGAAAATTATGCCCTCAAACCAGAGTGGACAAACAATAGTTTTACACCCGTAAAACATACCTTCAGCCACCAAAAATGGACCATCGAGATGGTGGAAGGGATCGTCAATGACAACAAACTCACTACCGATAAAGAGCTATGCTGGGTAGCGGCTGAGGACTTCGACCAGTTCCCAATGGCCACACCACAGAAGAAAATGATTAAAACTTATAAAGACAGCAAAAAAGGATAGCAGTGAGTGCTACCCTTTTTATTATGCGTCAAGTTTAGCGTGCTTCCGGGCACGCAAAGCAAGATATACCTTTGAAAGAACTACTCCCAGAAAGATATAAAACAATTCCAAATAAGTCACATTTTTTGACATCAAAAATTCAATCATAATACGACACTCCTTTTTATTAAGAACTCCTGTCGCTGTTCTCAGTTATGCTTTTATTATAGGTAAGTGGGCCAATAAAAAATAGTGACATAAATGTCACTATGGAGAATATAAATTCCAAACGTTTTATTTTATTTACGATAATAAAAGTCAGATGATTGACCCATCTCAAGGTCATTTTGTGTTCCTAAAAGTCTATCTTTACTATTATCAGATTCGTTATTATTTGGAATAGAAACTCCCGCAGGGATCATAAAAAGTTGTGAACCTCCTACAGGTCCCCCCGACGAACTATACTCCTTCAAAATACCATCTTTCACTTCTCCGAATTTTAATGTAATAGTTGTACCAGATTGTGTGACTCTATCCTTGCTAAATACAATAGTGTCTCCTCTTCCATTTTCCCAAGTTCCTTCAAGACTACTAAAATCACCATTCTGAATAGCATTGATGTCCATACCAGTCTCTTTATTTGACTTGCTGTCGCTACTACTTTCTTCTGTATCGTCGCTACTTGAGTCATCAAAGTCATACCAATCTTCGGAAGACAAATCCAGAGTCTGGGCGTCACCTAAGCCAACCTTACTGGCACCATCAGTTGTCTCAGACATACTGAAATCAACAGATTGAAGTTGGTTAAAGACTCCATCCTTGATTTCATAGGTCTCAGCTTTGGCCTCAGGTCTCATACGTTGGAATAGTTGGCAGTAAATCGTACCATCTTTATAGAATTTCATGGTGCTCAAGTAACCACCCTTGGCAAAGGTTCCAGCACTTTTGGCAAATACAGGCTTATCATCATTATCAAGATAATAAAGGGCATGAACACTGTCAGGAGTACCAATCAAAAGCTCAGCTGAGCCATCACCGTTGATGTCTACATAACTATATTGCACGTTTTCTCCTGCTCTTTTAGCATCAAAAATAGTGCTAGTCGCATAAGCTTCGTCAGACGAAAGATCACTTGGAACAGCTGATGTATCGCCGTTCAAAGCAATAGGGCGATAGAGATCCAAGACTGAAGCATAGAGCTCATCGTAGCTCACTTCCTCGGTTTCGGACGAATCGCCACTCACTTGCTCAGACTTAGAAGCACTGTCGCCTGAGCCTGAACCACCCGTATTTGTTGCGTTACAAGCTGTCAGCAAGAACAAACTTGATAAGAGCGCAAATCCTGTTAATTTCTTTTTCATAACTATCCTTTCATAAGAAACGACCTAATATAAATATTAAATCATTTAAATCTCTCTGACATTATGTTAACAATTGTATGGTTGATAAGTCAAGTTTTTTGAAAAATTAATTTATGTTTATTTATCAAGAATACTTATATAATAATAACTTTCACTATGATCCAACAATCCCATTCTCAATCAAATTAGAATTTTGATTAAAATATCTAGATATTAATTAGTGATTATTTTTACAATTACAAATATCTGCATCAAAAAAAGCTGGACCTCAGTCCAGCTTTCATCTGTCTATTTCTACTTGGTCATAAAGTAGGTGATAATCACCAATACTGCTACGATAGCTAGGACAACGGCCAGGAATCCTAGCATGTAACGCAAGAGAAAGTAGGTAAATGGAAAATTTTCTTTCATGTTTTACTTTGCCTCATACCATGTGCGGCCGTCATTCTCATCTGCAATGAGTGGGACAGCGAGTTCGACTGCAGCTTCCATGGTTTCTTTAACCAAGGCTTTCATCGCTACAAGTTCATCGTTTGGCACCTCAAGGACGATTTCATCGTGCACTTGGAGGAGCATCTTAGTTTTATAGCCACCTTCTACCAAAGCCTTGTCTAAGTTAATCATAGCAATCTTGAGGATATCAGCAGCACTTCCCTGAATAGGCGAGTTGATGGCTGTACGCTCTGCGAAGTTGCGAACATTAAAGTTACGAGAATTGATATCTGGCAACTCACGACGGCGATGGAAGAGGGTTTCTACATATCCTTTATCCTTGGCCTCACGAACCACATTTTCCATATAGGCCTTAATACCAGGATAACGCTCAAAGTAAGTGTTGATATACTCCTTAGCCTTTTTACGGCTAATGCCAAGGTTATTAGAAAGTCCGAAGTCAGAAATGCCATAAACGATACCAAAGTTAACAGCCTTGGCGTTACGACGGTCGTTAGGTGTGACATCCTCTGGCTTTTCAATGCCAAAAACACGCATGGCTGTAGAGGTATGGATATCTGCCCCCTCTTTAAAAGCAGCAATCAAATGCTCATCTCCCGAAATGTGGGCCAACACGCGCAACTCAATCTGTGAGTAATCCGAGCTTAAAAGCACTGCATCCTCAGTCGATGGGACAAAAGCCTTACGGATGAGACGACCTTGCTCCAAGCGAACAGGGATATTTTGCAAGTTTGGATCCACTGATGAGAGGCGACCTGTCTGTGTTAAATCTTGCACATAACGGGTATGGATCTTGCCATCCTCAAGAATATAGTCCTGAAGCCCCAAGACATAGGTAGACTGAAGCTTAGTGATTTGGCGGTACTCCAAAATCTTAGCTACGATTGGAGCAATTGGTGCCAAACGTTCAAGGACATCAACAGCTGTCGAGTAACCGGTCTTGGTTTTCTTAGTGTATTCCAAAGGTAGTCCCATCTTTTCGAAGAGGATGACACCCAACTGTTTTGGCGAGTTGATATTAAACTCTTCGCCCGCCATTTCATAGATTTCTTGGGTCAATTTATCGATGACTACTTGGTTTTCCACTGCCATCTCGTTAAGGGTTTGTCCCTTAACCTTAATACCAGCGATTTCCATCTTAGCTAGCACATTTGCCAGTGGTAACTCCATATCAAAGAGAAGCTCTGATTGGCCGTGTTCAGCTAGCTTTTCTAGCATGACCGGTTTAGCGACCTGCAGAACCTTGACTTTTTTAGCCAGGTGGCTGAGCAAGACCTCTTTTTCAGGAACGGCACGCTTAGCTCCCTTACCATAGACCACTTCATCTGTTTCTAACGGTAGATCCGTATAGAGACGGGCAATGGTTGACAATTCATTGTCCTCAACTGTTGAGAGGAGATACTTGGCCAGACGTGCATCAAAATTAGCCGTGGGCAAGTCAATACCTAGATGACTCAAAAGGACCTTACTACGCTTGAAATCGTAGATATTAACAGCTTTAGAAAGAGCTGCCTGGAAGGCGTCTGATTTTAGTAGACCAGTATCTGTAGACGCATAAATCTGCTTGTCATTCCCCCAAGCAAAACCGATGATAGGTTCTGTGTGATAATTGTCACCAAGAATCTCAAAATAGAAGAAATCATCAGAACTAAAGTGACCCGCTGTCACTTGGCTAGGCTCAGTATAGGCCACATCAAAATCCTGCGGCACAGCCTCTCCACCAAGGGCATTTTTGAACTGAACAAAGCCCATCTCGTCATAGAAGGCCGCCAATTTTTCAAGGTCAGGTCCCGTAAAGGCCGTATCATCTAGGCCAATTTCAATAGGAGACTGGGTATCAATGGTCGCCAAAGTCTTAGAAAGGAAGGCTTGATCCTTGTCGTTGATGAGATTTTCCTTCATCTTGGACTTCTTCATCTCATCAATATGCTCATAGATACCTTCAAGGGAACCGTGTTCCAAGAGGAGCTTAAGACCAGTCTTTTCACCAATCTTAGTAACTCCTGGAATATTATCGGACTTATCACCCATGAGGGCCTTGAGGTCGATGAATTGCGCTGGGGTAATCCCCATTTTCTCCATGAGGTAGTCAGGTGTGAAGGCCTCAAACTCAGCCACACCTTTCTTCGAAATCTCAACGACTGTGTTTTCGTCAGTCAGCTGAATCAAGTCTTTATCCCCTGAGACAACCGTGATTTGATAGTCTTCACTGGTGTTTTCAGCCATCTTAGCCAAGGTACCGATAATGTCGTCTGCCTCGTACTGAGCCAGGTCATAATAGGCGATACCACGTGCAGCCAACATCTCACGAATATAAGGAAACTGCTCACGGAATTCCTCTGGAGTCTTGGCACGACCAGCCTTATAATCCGCAAACATCTCTGTACGGAAAGTTGTTTTCCCAGCATCAAAAGCTACCAAGACATGAGTCGGCTGGATTCGCTCAAGCAGGTTGTCCAACATGAGGTGGAAACCGTAAATAGCATTGGTATGAAGGCCATTATTGTTACGAAAACGGTCAATTTGATTATAGAGTGCGAAAAAGGCACGAAAGGCAACGGATGAACCGTCAATTAGGAGTAATTTTTTCTGATTAGTCATAGGTTTATTATAGCATAGATGAGAGCATTGGTTTTGATTGAAAAACTCTTATTTTGCGGAGACTGTTTTATAAAATAGTCGTTCAAAGATAGAAACTGAAAGGAAAATTGTCCAGAGACAAGCTGTAAAAATAGTCAGTCAACAGCTGATGGCAAAAGTCCGCTCACAAAACGATCTCAGGCATTTCCCACCTCCACGCCCCATATCCAAATATGCTATAATAGGAGCTATGAACACAAAGATTTTAGACCAATTAGAATTTAACAAGGTCAAGGACCAGTTCACAGAATACCTGCAGACTGAACAGGCTCAGGCGGAGTTACGTGACTTGGTGCCTATGACCAATCCAGAAAGAATTCAAAATCAATTTACAGAAATTCAAGAAATGGCTGAGATTTTCGTAGAGCACCATGGCTTTGCTATTGGTAGCCTGAGAGATATTTCTGAGCCCTTACGTCGCTTGGAACTGGATGCTAATCTCAATATCCAGGAGCTCATTGCCATCAAGAAGGTGCTGCAAGCTTCGGCTGACCTTGGTCGCTTCTACGCTGACCTTGAAAATGTTGAGCTCGTCGCTCTTAAACGTCTTTTCGAAAAGATCGAGGCCTTCCCAAGTCTACAAGGAAGCCTTCAAAGTATCAATGATGGTGGTTTCATTGAGCATTTTGCTAGCCCTGAGTTACAAAATATCCGTCGTCAACTCAAATCTTGCGATGATGCCATTCGCCAGACCTTGCAAGACATTCTCAAGAAATCTGGTCACATGTTGGCTGAGAGTTTGATTGCTAGTCGTAATGGTCGTTCAGTGCTTCCTGTCAAAAATACCTACCGTAACCGTATTGCTGGGGTTGTGCATGACATCTCAAGCTCTGGAAACACAGTGTATATCGAGCCACGCGCCGTTATCCAGCTTAACGAAGAAATTACACAATTACGTGCAGACGAACGCCATGAGATGGCCCGCATCCTGCATGAACTGTCTGATCAACTCCGTCCACAAGCTGCTGCTATCGCCAACAACGCTTGGATTTTGGGCCACATGGACTTTATTCGTGGGAAATACCTCTATCTCCAGGATAAGAAGGCGGTTATTCCAAAGATTAGTGACAACCAAACACTCCAACTGCTTAACGTTCGTCACCCACTTTTGATCAATCCAGTAGCCAACGATTTGAGATTTGATGAGGACCTCACAGCCATTGTCATCACAGGTCCCAATACCGGTGGTAAAACGGTCATGCTTAAAACTCTAGGACTAGCACAACTGATGGCTCAATCTGGTCTTCCAATTTTGGCTGATAAGGGCAGTCGTGTGGCCATTTTCCAAGAGATTTTTGCGGACATCGGAGATGAACAGTCTATCGAACAGAGTTTGTCAACATTCTCTAGTCACATGACCCACATTGTCGAGATTTTGGATGCTGCCGACAACAACAGTCTTGTCTTGGTCGATGAGCTTGGGGCTGGTACTGACCCTCAGGAAGGGGCTAGTCTAGCCATGGCAATCCTAGAGCACCTCCGTTTGAGTCAGATTAAGACCATGGCTACTACTCACTATCCTGAGCTTAAGGCCTATGGGATTGAGACGCAACATGTGGAAAATGCTAGTATGGAGTTTGACACAGCAACTCTAAGCCCTACCTATCGTTTTATGCAGGGTGTCCCTGGTCGCTCTAACGCCTTTGAAATCGCTCGTCGCCTCGGCTTGAATGAGATTATTGTCAAGGAAGCAGAAAACCTCACGGATACTGATAGTGATGTCAACCGTATCATCGAGCAACTTGAAGCCCAAACTGTGGAAACACAAAAACGTCTGGAGCACATCAAGGACGTTGAGCAAGAAAACCTTAAATTCAACCGTGCGGTCAAGAAACTCTATAACGAATTCTCCCATGAATACGACAAGGAACTCGAAAAGGCTCAAAAAGAAATTCAAGAGATGGTTGATACCGCTTTGGCTGAGAGCGATAGTATTCTCAAAAATCTCCACGATAAGAGTCAACTCAAACCTCATGAAGTTATCGACGCCAAAGGAAAACTCAAGAAACTTGCCCCACAAGTGGACCTCTCTAAGAATAAGGTCCTTCGTAAGGCTAAGAAAGAAAAGGCTGCGCGTGCCCCTCGTGTCGGAGATGATATCATCGTTACCGCCTATGGGCAACGTGGTACCCTTACCAGTCAAGCCAAAAATGGTAACTGGGAAGCTCAGGTCGGTCTCATCAAGATGACCCTCAAGGCAGACGAATTCACTCTGGTTCGTGCCCAAGCTGAAGCCCAACAACCTAAGAAAAAACAGATTAACGTGGTTAAAAAAGCCAAGAAGACATCTGGCGGTCCTCGTGCCCGTCTAGACCTTCGTGGGAAACGTTACGAAGAAGCTATGCAAGAGCTTGATGCCTTTATTGACCAAGCCCTACTTAATAACATGAGTCAGGTGGACATCATCCACGGTATTGGTACAGGTGTCATCCGTGATGCTGTTACCAAATATCTCCGCCGTCATCGCCATGTTAAAAGTTTTGAATATGCCCCACAAAGTGCTGGTGGTTCCGGATGTACCATTGCAACCTTAGGGTAAAAATAGATAAGAAAGACTGAGACCTTGTGTTCAGTCTTTTTTCATATGTTACCAAAACAAAGAACAAAAAAGCCTCCCTTAATCAAGGAAGACTTCTATTTTCTATATCACACTTGTCCACAAGTGCTGGATAATCTGACTAACTGGAAAATTCCAATTAATCAAAAGGCGCAAAACCCAGCTAGATGACAAGACCGTTTGAATGTTATTCATGGGAACAGTCGCAAGAATATTCCCAAACATAGTCAAAGGCACAAGACTCACTAAGGAGGCCAAGACACCACCTACCACTTGAAATCGTCTCTGGTCAAGTCGCTCAATTCTCACAAAGTGGAAGAAAATACCAAGAAAGCGCAAACCATAATAAGCCACACAGTAAATGGCAAAATAGGCAACACCTGCATAATAGACGCGGTCAAGTGAAAAAATATTTTGGTCTGTAAAAAAAGCTAAACTAGCATCTTTGGTTGGATTGGTATAAGGTACCCAAAGATTGATAGCCTCTCCTAGCGACCGGTAAAAGTAGGCCGCTACACACATGGCAATAATGACTGAAACCACGTAATAAGCTTGCATAAAGAGGCCTCGACGGTAGCCAATGTAGAAATTCCAAGCCACGATAGCTAAGACAAGGAGTCCAATCATGCGTCATCCTCATCGTCATTTGTAGCTGTCGCCTTGACCTTAAGTTGTTCAAGTTGCTTAGCTCTCAATGTTTCCAACTCTTTTTCCATATCTTCAACTTGGATTTCACGTTCCAACTGAGTCGACAAAGAATTGATAGCCATTAGGATAGCAATCGTTTCATTGTCAGCGTTTTTCATCTGCTCTTTGATAATTTTATATTTCTCGTGGGCAACACGCTCAACCTCTTCCATGAATAGGTTATCTTTATCAGTTGTTAGCGTGAGGTTCTTCTCTCCAAAATGAAATTTGTAACGGTTCTTATTTGCCATTTGCTTGTTAGCTGCCAATCAATGGTGGTCACGGATTCGCCACCGCAGCTTCTCCTTATTTTATTGCTTTTATATCGCCATTTTTTAGTAAGATTCAGACACTTACTCTGAGGCGTGTTCGACACTTAAATGCCAACCTATTTCTTCTAATTGTGGAAAAAAGAGCAGGGTTAGGCATTCTCTTTCTAATCATTATATCCTAAATTTTAACTTTCGTAAATTTTAGACTTTGCACTTCTCTAGAAAAATAATTTTCAGGGATTCCGAGTCTGTAAAATATCTACCAATTCTCCTTTTTTGTGCTAAAATAGATTTCATGGGCACAATCGTATTAAAAATGACAGCAGAGCAGATTTCGACACTCCAGAAGGACCTAGCAAGCTATGCGACTGCGACTAAAAATCCTTATGCAAGTTTTTCAGCCAAGGTCGATGGAATAAGTGTCATCGCCTATACTTCAGGAAAGGTAACTTTCCAAGGTGCTAAGCCAGAAATCCTAGCTAGCCGTTTTGGATACCAAGCTGAACCTAAGCATTCACCTGATGGGCAAAACCTAGCCCTAATTGGATCAGACGAAGTCGGAAATGGCTCCTATTTTGGTGGTCTAGCTGTTGTAGCTAGTCTAGTTACCCCAGCTGACCATGCCTTTTTGAAATCTCTAGGAGTTGATGATTCTAAAAATCTTAACGATATCAAGATTCGTCAGATTGCACCTATGTTGGAGGAGAAAATTCCTCACAAGGCACTCCTTCTTTCGCCTAGAAAGTACAATGAAGTGGTTGGAGACGGTAAGAATCATAATGCTGTGTCCGTTAAAGTAGCCCTCCATAATCAGGCTATCTTCCTATTGTTACAATCAGGTGCTAAACCAGATAAGATTGTCATCGATGCCTTCACCAGCGAGAAAAATTATCAAAAATATCTCAAGAACGAACGTAATCGCTTTGACTTCCCTATTACTTTAGAAGAAAAAGCCGAAGGTAAATACCTAGCTGTCGCGGTGAGCTCTATCATCGCTCGCAATCTCTTCCTGGAAAATCTGGATAAACTCAGCCAAGAAGTAGGTTATACTCTTCCTTCAGGTGCTGGTGCTAAGTCCGACCAGGTCGCAGCCAAGCTTCTTCAAGCCTACGGAGATCAGGCTCTCCAAGCTACTGCTAAATATCATTTCGCCAATACTAAAAAAGCCTACCAACGCTTAAAATAACCCTGAAAGGCCTTAACTATGAAAAACAAATGGACCCAATACTTTCTCATTTTTCTTCGTGAATGGGGACTCTTTATCCTCTTTATCACATTCTTCCTCTTGACTCGCCTCTTCCTCTGGCTTCCTGTTCAGGTTGACGGCCACTCAATGGATCCAACTCTCGCCAATAACCAGCGTGTTATTGTTTTGAAACACACGTCCATTGAACGCTTTGATATTGTCGTTGCCAAGGAGGTTGAAAATGGTAAGACGAAACAAATCGTAAAACGTGTCATTGGGATGCCAGGTGATACCATTACCTATCAAAACGATAAACTTACTGTCAACGGTAAAGAAGTCAAGGAAGAATACCTCAAAGAATTCCAGGCTGCCTTTGCCAAAGATAAGCTACAAAAAGAGTATGCATACCGCGATTACTTCCAACAACTGGCTAAAGAATCTAAGGCCTTCACTGTCAACGCAGACAAAAACACCACTTTCTCTGTCACTGTTCCTGAAGGCAAATATTTCCTACTTGGAGATAACCGTATCGTTTCAAAAGATAGCCGCGAAGTTGGTTACTTTGACAAGAGTGCTCTTGTAGGGGAAGTCAAATTCCGCTTCTGGCCACTTAATAAAATTGGTACCGTTGAAGACAACTAAAACTACTAAATAAGATAAGGTTGGGGAAACCCAGCCTTATTATGTATCTAGGAAAAACACATGCAAGAATTTTATTTTTCAGGAACTATCGAACGCGTCATTTTCGAAAACGCTAGCAATTTTTTTCGTATCTTACTCTTAGAGATTGACGAAACGGACAGTGATTTTGAAGACTACGAAATCATTGTCACAGGAACTATGGGGGATGTCATGGAGGGTGAAGACTATACCTTCTGGGGCCAACTAACCAATCACCCTAAATATGGGGAACAGCTACAAATGACCCGCTACGAGCGTTCAAAACCTTCTGCCAGCGGTCTTATCAAATATTTTGCCAGCGACAATTTCAAAGGAATCGGTAAAAAAACGGCCGAGCGTATTGTCGAAATTTACGGAGAAGATCCTATTGACAAGATTCTCGAGAATCCTAGCGAATTAGAGCAGATTCCCAACCTCTCCAAGGTCAATCGAGAAGCCTTTGTTGCTAAGTTAAAAATCAATTATGGAGCCGAGCAAGTCCTGTCCAAACTTTCTAGCTATGGACTCACACCAAAGGCCGCCTCACAAATTTTCAACCAATATAAGGAAGAGTCACTAAATCTTATTGAGGAACACCCTTATCTATTAGTAGAGGAGATTCAAGGAATCGGTTTTAAAATGGCTGACCAACTAGCTGAACGTCTTGGAATTGCTAGTGATGCTCCTGAGCGTTTACGAGCAGCCTTGATTCATTGTCTACTAGAAGCCAGTATGGAAGAAGGCGACACCTACATAGAAGCCAAAGCCTTGCTTGAACGGACCATCATTCTTTTGGAAGGTGCTCGTCCGATTGAACTTGACCCCGCCTTGGTCGCTAACCAATTAACCAATCTTATCCAAGAGGATAAGGTGCAAAATGTAGAGACTAAAATCTTTGATAATACCCTATATTTTGCGGAACAGGGCATTTATACCCACCTAACTCGTATCATGAAGGACCAACCTGACGTCAGCTCTGAAGACAAAATCTTAGACAGCCTTGAAGGGGTGGAAGAGGAGCTTGGTATTACTTATGATCAGGTTCAAAAAGATGCCATTATCAAAGCCCTACAAAGCAAAGTCTTCATCCTGACAGGGGGTCCTGGAACAGGGAAAACAACTGTTATTAACGGCATTATTAAAACCTATGCTGACCTTCATGGCCTAGATCTCAAAAAGTCTGATTTACCTATTATTTTAGCAGCACCAACGGGACGGGCTGCTCGTCGGATGAACGAACTCACCCAACTCCCTAGCGCCACTATTCATAGACATTTAGGCCTCAATAGCGAGGACGATTTTAAGACCTTAGAGGACTATCTCGATTGCGATTTGATTATCATCGATGAGTTCTCTATGGTTGATACTTGGTTGGCCAATCAACTCTTTGAAAGTATCTCTGATTCAACACAAGTTATCATTGTGGGTGACCAAGACCAACTACCTTCCGTAGGCCCTGGCCAAGTCTTGGCTGACCTTTTGCAGATTGATAACTTGCCTAAGGTTTCCCTAACCAAAATTTTCAGACAATCCGAGGATTCCACTATCGTTACCCTGGCTAGTCAGATGCGACAAGGCCAACTACCCGCTGATTTCACAGAGAAAAAGGCTGACCGCTCTTACTTTGAGGCCAATGCTAACCATATTCCACAGATGGTTCCAAAAATTGTCTCTGCTGCTATAAAGAGCGGGATTGCTGCTCAGGATGTGCAGATTCTAGCCCCCATGTACCGAGGACAGGCTGGTATTAACAATCTCAATACCATTATGCAAGACCTACTTAATCCTCAAGAAAAGGCCAATCAGTTCGCCTTTAATGATATCTTCTTCCGCAAGAACGACAAGATTCTCCATCTGGTCAACGATACAGAACTCAATGTCTTCAATGGAGACATCGGAATCATTACTGATCTCATTCCTGGTAAATATACTGAAAGCAAACAGGACGAAATTTACATGTCCTTCGACGGCAATGAGGTTATCTATCCTCGTAACGAATGGAATAAGATTACTCTGGCCTATGCTATGTCAATCCACAAATCCCAAGGGAGTGAGTTCCCAGTCGTTATCCTTCCCATCACACGCCAAAGTGGGCGTATGCTACAACGTAACCTCATTTACACCGCAATCACACGCGCCAAGAGTAAACTAGTCATGCTAGGGGAAATCGCAGCCTTCGATTATGCTGTTCACAACGAGGGGGCTAAACGAAATACTTATCTCATCCAACGTTTTGAACAAACTTATACACAAGCTGTTGATAAGTCTGTCGAGAAGATTGTTACAATCGAGGCAATAGACGCATCCAATCAAACCAAAAAGGAAAACAACGGATCCTCAGAACCCCTTGAAAACAAAGACATTTCGGGAAATATAAATCCATCTCCAACTCTTATTAACACTTATTCACAGCCTGTGGATAAGTCTGTTAACAAACCTGTGCAAACCGAAGAAAACTATCGTTTAACTGAAGATAATTGGTCAACTATAGATCCAATGATTGGTCTCAGTGAAGACGATATAGCTGCCTTTTTTAACAATAACTAAAAAAGACTTGGAAAGCAACTCACTAAGAGCAACTCCAAGTCTTTTCATTTACTAAAACACTAAACGAATCAGGGCCATCGACACTATACCGACGATTACTGCATAGAGCAAATTTTTGCTCTTAAATGCTACAATTACCGTTGGCACTGTAGCCAGTATTTCCATCCACTTAAACTGTGGCAAGTGACCAATCTTCTCAGTCGTAAGACTAGAGAGAATCAGAGCAAAGAGGATAGAAACTGGTAAGTAGTGCAAAAATCGAACAACGATATCTGGTAAGCCCTTGTATTTCACTAATACAAAGGGGAGAACACGGGGCACCCAGCTAACCACAAACCCAAGTAGAATGGCAATGAGAATAAAATTATTGACGGCCATCACACATCACCCCCACACTACATCCAACTAAAGTAGCCAGTAAAACAGCCAAAGATTCCGACAAGATGACACTAAAGCTCAGATAAGCCACAGCAATAGATAGTAAAATCAAGAATAGCTTACGCACGCCTTCACCTAACAAAGCATCTATCTGACTACTTAACAAACCTATAAACATGGCAATCAAGGCAAAATCCAAACCAAAAAGCTCAGGATTAGGAATCATGGAACCAATCAAACACCCAACAACTGATGATACAATCCAAACCAGATAGCTGAAAATATTGTTCCCATGCATCCAGTTCGCAGAAATATCTTTATGATGCACATATTCTCCCAACAAGACACCATAACTTTCATCCGTAATCAGACTACCAATTCCCAGCTGATTCCAGAGGCTTGTTTTTGTAAAAATCGTCGTTGCATGTAAACTCATCAACATGTTACGCAAATTAACTAAGAAAACAGTCAAGGTTAACTCACCAAGGCTAGCTCCTGCAACTACTAATGCACACATAGCAAACTGAGCCGAGCCACCATAGACCAAGGCACACATGAGGCCAACCTCAAGGGCTGATAGACCCGAAGCAGCTGCTACAACACCAAAGGCTAGGCCAATAGCTACATAGCCTAAAGCTGTCGGTACCGCGGCTTTTATACCTAAACGAAAGTCAGACACACTCAATTCCTTTCTAAAGGAACCTCTTACCAAACTAGTAAGAGGCTCTTCTTATTCTTCAAATCCTGCAAAGGCTAGACTTGGTTTTGCATTCAA
The DNA here is from genome assembly GCF_001812625.1 of Streptococcus sp. HMSC064H09. Lineage (NCBI taxonomy): Bacteria > Bacillati > Bacillota > Bacilli > Lactobacillales > Streptococcaceae > Streptococcus > Streptococcus sp. HMSC064H09. The sequence continues at coordinate 35,400 of NZ_KV809556.1, read as the reverse complement.
GTCCAACTCAGCAAAATGTTTTTGATTACATTCAATAGCGGCTGCTAGAGCAATCATACCAGCATTGTCACCACAAAGACGTAAAGGCGGAATAACCACATCTACATCTGTGATTTCTTCAGCCAAACGTTCACGTAATCCTTGATTAGCTGCCACACCACCTGCAACAACAAGTGTCTTGACAGGATAACGCTCCAAGGCTTTCTTAGTCTTAGCTAGGAGAATATCCAACACAGCAGCTTGGAAGGATGCACAAAGGTCCTCTTTGACTAGAACTTCTCCCTTCTGTTCTGCATTGTGATGCAAATTGATGAAAGCTGACTTCAGGCCTGAAAATGAAAACTCCAAGTGGTCTTCCTTAATCATAGCGCGTGGAAAATCATAAACATCTTTCCCTTTATGAGCCAATTCATCAATTTCACGCCCGGCTGGGTAGGTCAACCCCATCACACGCCCGACCTTGTCATAGGCCTCACCAACTGCATCATCACGTGTCTCACCAACAATCTTGTAATTCCCCGGTTCTGACACATAAACCAACTCTGTGTGTCCCCCAGACACCAAAAGTGCTAAGAGGGGATATTCCAATTCTTGAACCTCACGCGCTGCCATAAGATGCCCAGCCATATGGTTAACTGGAATCAAAGGCAACCCATGTGCCCAAGCGAAGGCCTTAGCCGCTGCCATCCCGACCAAGAGCGCCCCGACCAAACCAGGACCATAGGTTACTGCTACAGCATCTAGTTGTTCAGCAGTAATTCCCGCCTCAGAAAGGGCATCTTTAATGCAAAGAGTCACCACTTCCACATGGTGACGACTAGCCACCTCAGGAACAACACCACCAAAACGTTTATGGCTTTCCACCTGACTGGCAATAATATTACTTAAAAGTACTTTCTCATTTTTCAAAACGGCAACTGAAGTCTCATCACACGAGCTCTCCACTGCCAAAATATATCTATCTGCCATTAGACTTCCTCTCGCCTCATGATAACTGCATCTTCTTGAGGCTCATGATAATAATTTTTCCGAATTCCTAGACTTTCAAAACCAAATTTTCTATAAAGTGCCTGAGCGACTTGATTTGAAGCCCTCACTTCTAGGAATATAGGTTCACTACGCTCTTCCAAATGCTTCATCAGCTGACTAGCATAACCACGCCCCTGGTAAGCTTTTAAAATGGCGATATTGGTCACCTCAAGCTCACCCACTAAATTTTGAAGGGCTAAAAAACCAACAACTTCTTCCTGATCATAAACATAGAAATACTCCGTAGTATCCAAAGCCAAGTCTGCTACCACTTGTTCTATCGTCCACGGAGATTTGTCATAAACATCCGACAAAATCCGATAAATCAGTTGAGCTTGCTCTTGGCTACTCAATCTAGACGCGCTTGATGTAGTTGTCACGGTTAGTCTCCTCATGCGTCTTAAGCCAATTCTCCTCCGCCTCAACTCGCTTCAAGTAATGTGGAACAAAAGCATCTACATCAACAGAAGGCAAGGACAAGCCTAAACGACCAATTAACTGGGCAGACGGAAGACTTGACAAGATAGTTGCTTCTGGAAGGCTTTCTTTAATCTGATCCACAAAATTAGCCACTTCACCGACAAATGTCACCTTTTCAAAAGTTTTAGCTTGCTCCAGAACATCTACAAAAGATGCATGGCAATCTGGGACGAGGGCCTGACCATTTTCATAAAAACCAACGTAAACATTATTACGACGAGCATCCATGATAGGAATCACAACACCGTCAACTGTAAGGTCTGTCAGTGCCTGTAGACTTGAAACTCCCACCAAATCAATGTCGAGGGCATAGGCTAAAGTCTTAGCTGTTGCGACAGCCACACGAAGCCCTGTGTAGGATCCAGGACCCTGTGCAACCACAATACGTTCTAAATCAGACGGTTGCCAGCCTGCCTGAGCAACTAAAAAATCAATGGTGGGCATTAGACTAATACTGTGGTTCTTTTTTACTGTGACAGTTGACTCTGCCACTAGTTTCTCATCTTCTAACAAGGCTACTGATAAAGCTGTGCTAGAAGTATCAAATGCTAATATTTTCATCTTTTTTCCTTGTTTCCTTTTATGCTTTTCTATTATAACACAAGTCACTGTTTCCCAGAAACGAACATTTTCCAACTTTTTCCGCCATTTTCTTTATCTAGCCCTTATCTTATGGTACAATAATAGTAATTGTTAAACGAATCAAGGCTACTAGCTATTACTCATAAAGTGAATATCATAACGTCAAGTAAATCATAGAAAGATTAACTTGACCGGTTTTTTTATAGAATGGCAGAGCCTTTTGGAAAGAAAGGAAAACCATGATTTATAAAGTCTTTTACCAAGAAACTAAAGAGCGTAATCCACGCCGTGAACAGACAAAATCACTCTACCTAGATATCGATGCAGAAACTGAACTTGAGGGACGTATCCAAGCTCGTAAAATCATCGAAAAAAACACTGCCTATAACATCGAATTCATCGAGCTCCTCTCAGAAAAAGCCCTTGAATACGAAAAAGAAACAGGCGTTTTTGAAGTAACGGAGTTCTAAGACCATGGCATCAAAAATCAATCTAAAACCTGAAGAAGTTGGGGTTTATGCGATTGGTGGTTTGGGGGAAATCGGTAAAAATACCTATGGTATTGAATACCAAGATGAGATTATAATCGTCGATGCGGGTATTAAATTCCCCGAGGATGATCTTCTCGGAATCGATTATGTTATCCCGGACTATTCTTACATCGTTGAAAATGTTGATCGTGTAAAGGCACTTGTCATTACCCACGGTCACGAAGACCATATTGGTGGGATCCCCTTCCTTCTTAAACAGGCAAATATCCCAATTTATGCAGGGCCACTTGCTCTTGCTCTTATCAAAGGAAAATTGGAAGAACACGGACTACTTCGTGACGCACAACTCTATGAAATTAATGCTAATACAGAGCTTACTTTCAAAAATATGAGCGTGACCTTCTTCCGCACTACTCACTCAATTCCAGAACCTCTCGGTATTGTCATCCATACACCTCAAGGTAAAATTGTGTGTACCGGTGACTTTAAGTTTGACTTCACCCCAGTAGGTGAGCCAGCAGACCTTCACCGTATGGCTGCACTTGGTGAAGAAGGCGTTCTTTGCCTCCTCTCAGACTCAACCAATGCTGAAGTACCAACTTTCACAAATTCCGAGAAAGTCGTCGGCCAATCTATCATGAAAATCATTGAAGGCATCCACGGACGTATTATCTTCGCCTCATTTGCCTCAAACATTTTCCGTCTGCAACAAGCTGCCGAAGCCGCTGTAAAAACTGGCCGTAAGATTGTTGTCTTCGGACGTTCTATGGAAAAAGCCATTGTCAATGGGGTTGAACTAGGCTACATCAAAGTTCCAAAAGGAACTATCATTGACCCTAGTGAGATGAAAAACTACCATGCCAGTGAGATTCTTATCATGTGTACCGGTTCTCAAGGAGAGCCTATGGCAGCCCTTGCACGTATCGCTAACGGGATGCACCGCCAAGTGACACTGCAACCTGGTGACACTGTTATCTTCTCATCTAGCCCTATCCCAGGAAACACAACCAGCGTAAACCGCTTGATTAATACTATTCAAGAAGCTGGTGTCGATGTTATCCACGGTAAAATCAACAATATCCATACCTCTGGACACGGTGGTCAACAAGAGCAAAAACTCATGCTTCGTTTGATCAAACCAAAATTCTTTATGCCTGTTCACGGTGAATACCGCATGCAGAAAGTCCACGCAGGTCTTGCTGTTGATTGTGGTGTTCCAAAAGATAATATCTTTATCATGGAAAATGGTGATGTCTTAGCCCTAACAAAAGACTCTGCGCGTCGTGCAGGTCACTTCAATGCTCAAGATATCTATGTTGATGGTAATGGTATTGGGGATATCGGAGCTGCCGTTCTTCGTGACCGTCGTGATCTCTCTGAAGATGGTGTCGTACTTGCCGTAGCAACTGTCGACTTCAAGTCTAAGATGATTCTGGCTGGCCCAGACATCCTCAGCCGTGGCTTCATCTATATGCGTGAATCAGGCGATCTTATTCGTGAGAGCCAACGCATTCTATTCAATGCTATTCGTATCGCTCTTAAAAATAAGGATGCTAGCATCCAATCCGTTAACGGAGCAATCGTCAATGCTTTACGCCCATTCTTATATGAAAAAACAGAACGTGAACCAATCATTATTCCAATGATTCTCACACCTGATAAATAAAAAAATGGTAGCCATCAACTGACCTGACATATAGCAGTTTAGTTAAATGGGTTAATATTAGCGAGCCTAGTTGTTTGGCTCGCTTTTTTCATTATTTAATTTTCCGATGAAATTGTAGTAAATGTCAACCTGAATAATTCGATTGCGTTTCGTGCCAGTTGGTTTCTGAATAACAATCTTGTCAATCAGTTCATTCACTATTTCAACGGTCAATTTTGGAAGCTCTGTATATTTTGAAATTCTCGCCATAAACTTGGAGATATTCAAGCTGTCTTCTTGTTGTTTGGCGAGTTTTTCAGTTAAATCAGAAATGGAAGCTTGAAGCTGTTTCTGTTCTTCTTCATAGCTCTGACTTAGCTTCACAAAGCGTTCATCTGAAATTTTTCCAAGTAGATTATCTTCATAAAGCTTCTGAATGATGCTGTCAATCTCTTTAGAGCGGTGTTCATCCTTTTGAAGTTGCTGGCGCTGGCATTTATTGTTTCTGCTGAATTGAGCTTGGCTTTGCTGTTCTAACTTTTTCAAAAAGGCTTCTTGGTCGAAGTGGATTTCCTGAATAGTTTGGCGGAGTTTACCACTCACAATCTCAATCAAGGCAGATTTTTGAATATAGTGGGGATTTTCACAACCATCAATCAGCTTACGGTAGCCAGAACACTTGTAATGGTCGTGGTTGAGTCCATTTTTCTCTTGTGGGCAAAAATAATGTTTTCGCCCACAAGTTCCACAAAAAACTAATCCAGCAAACAAGTTTTCATGACCAATCCGATTTTTATACCGTTGATTAGACCGCTTATGATTTCGCATTTTTCGGACAATATCAAAAGTTTCTTGGTCGATAATTGCTTCATGAGTATTTTTGAAAATTAGCCAATCTTCTTTTGGGTTATCTACTTTACGTTTGTCTTTATAAGATTTTGTCCGTGTTCGAAGATTGACCGTATGCCCCAGATACTCTTCACGCCCTAAGATAGCGCTTAAGGTTTCTCGTGTCCAAAAATACGGTAGAGTTTCCACATTTGGACTGGAGGAAATAGGTTTCAAACCAATTTCTATTCGGTGACGGTCTGGTTTAAAAATTTTGTCATTTTTTAAACCTTTTGAAATCTCTGAAAGACTTTTTCCACTTTTTGCTTCCTGGAAAATCCGCTTCACAACCTCACTGGCAACTGGGTCAACAATCCAATTTTTAGGGTTGTTTGGGGTTTTGAGGTAGCCATAAGGTGGATTTACTGTAACACGCTCGCCAGCTCTCGCTTTAGATTGCACCACTGCCCGAATCTTCTTGCTGGTATCCGCCGCATACATTTCGTCCATTAAACTCTTAATTGGTAAGAAAATAGAATTAGTTTCATTAGGCTTACTAGAATCTATACCGTCATTAAGAGCGATAAAGCGAACGTCAAAGCTCGGAAAAGTAATTTCCGTTAGTTGACCAACCTTGATATAAGACCGACCTAAACGGCTTAAATCCTTAACGATAAAGTTCGAAACTTGCCGATTTTCTACCAATCTAAGAGCTTCTGAAATAGCTGGACGGTCAAAATTTGTACCACTAAAGCCATCATCGACAAACAAAATAGGATTAGAGAGACTTTCTTTTACAACTACATCAAGCAGGATTTTCTTCTGATTGGTAATTGAGTTACTATCTCCGTCCAGTCCATCATCTTGACTTAAGCGACAATAAACCACTGTAATATCTGAAAGTTTCGAAGTATCTACTTGTTTATAATCTGAAATTGTCAAAGTTCTGTTCATGTGTTTTTCTCCTTTTGGAGTTCACACACCTTATACTTCTATTATACCATTCTTACTACTGTTAAAGTAGTGATTTATCGCTTAAAATCAACCTTTCTAGGACATTTTCAAGATTGCGATTTCCAGTAAAACGGTGACGGATTAAGTAAGTCGTTCGACCAATTCGACAAATTTCATCTGCGGTGTGTAAAGCCTGCTTTGAATCTCTATCTTGATTCTTCTGATTCATTAGAAACCCCTCCTTTGATATAATCTGAATATTCGTCTAAAGTAATCACAGTGAATAATTCCCAAAAACTGTAGAGTTCTTTTTGAATCACTTTCGAAATCGCAAGCTTTCGCTTGTCATCTGGCACAACCCACAAAACATAGGGAAAAACTTCCTTTTGTCGCTGTTCTATACCTGACCGATAATATTCAATATATTTCTTGCAAGTATTTACTATGCGCGCAAGACTTTCTGTGCTTCGGTCTATCTCCAGAAAATAATGGTCTTCGTAATCGTGATTAACCAGCTCTAAATAAGCATCTGGTTTTAGGGTCATTCCAACACCAGAAAGTTTTTGGTAGCTGCGCCAAGAGTTTGGCTCAAAGGAAAAAGTTTCAAGCGACAGTTTTTCTGAATTTCGAACAGCCTCCAGCGTCTCAACAAAAATTTCCGTAATCGCTAAAGTATGCTCAACATGATGTTGAGTTGGCTCGTATTTATTTTTATAACGCAATATAATACTGTCATCTTGTTTTTTAAGGAATTTTAGTCCCTGAAAAGTAATTTGCCAAACATAAGAAGCAGAGCCACGGCGTACGCCACCAATTCGCCGTTTCAAGTGTGAAATCAATCCAGCTTTCTTCAGACTTTGAAGCGCAAAACTAGCTCGGCGAATTGAGGTGTCAGCCCTCACGCTACTGTCAAAAAATAATCTGGCTAGTTGGTTGGTAGTGGCATATCTAGCTTGACTTAAAAAGTAAAGAATTTGCTTGTCGTTATCTGTTTTGTAATTCCATTTCATCTGTTTTGTTCTCCATTAAATTTAAAAGGTGTGCTCCCGTAAAATGTGCTTAGTTACGGAGTAAGTCGTGTTAGTAAAAATCTTAAAAACCTTTATTTGTCAGGGGTGGAAGAATTTTCTTCATCAACACGATTCGAAGAGCGATTGGAAAGCTTTTTCCTCCCTAAATCTGTTAATTTTTGATTAGAATCTTCATTTTTTGAAGCAGATTTTTCAAAAATGTAGTTTTTAAATTGGCTTTCAATTTCTGAAATATCTTGTCCGTATCGGCTCAAGCTATTCAAAAATGGCGTGCGACTATCTCTAATTTTTGGTTTAGGTGGGTAGGCTTTACCAATAATCCATCGATAAGTGTTTTGTGAAATTTCAGTACGAATATATGCCCAAAATGGGGGTAAGCTGTAAAAATCTTCTTTATCAATCTCCAGAGTATATTTTGCCATTTCGCGAGCTTCATCAAGATTTAAGCCAAAAACAATTTTATTCGCAACATTAGATTCAATTCCAGCTTTTAACTGGGGTGACATCTGTGCAAGATGCTGGAAGCCGATATTCCAGCCAACATTAAACTGACGAGATTGCGAAAGTGCTTCGTCTAAGTTAGAATTGGGGATTCCTAGGAAACTCGGTGTCTCATCGATATAGATAAAGACCGATTGGCGTTTACTTGGCTCAACCGAAGACTGGCGCAAAATTAGCATCCAGAGTATTGAAGTGATGAGGCTACCAATGAGTTTCGCAGATTCTGAACCGATTACCGATTTATTTAGTGGAATCAATACGATTTTTCTGCTTTTGAAGATTTCTGCAAGACTGAAATTTGGATTAGTTTGTCCCAACATTGCCCGAAGTTGCGGACGAAGCAAAAACTGTCGGAATTTATTCAAAATGGGGTTTAACATCTGGTGACGTTGAGCTTCACTGAGTAGCTCAAACCAGTTCCAGAAACTTTCCAGCCCGATTGGGTCTTTTAACTCTCTTAATAGTTTATTTCGAAAGGATTGATTAGTGAGTAAACTTGGTAGCATGACTAAAGAAGTGTTTGGAATGCGCGCCAGAGTTAAAAAACTGTGCGACAAAATATCCAGCGAGTAAATCCCAAAATGTTCAGGATAAAGTCCTTTAAATAGCTCCAACAGATAGTCTGCGATAACTTCGGGTTCAATACCGTGTTTTGTGAGTTCAAAAGGATTTATACCAACAACTCGTTTGGCAGTTGGCGAGATGACTACTATATCTTCATCGTGTTCAGTTGACGTGCGTTCTAATAATTCATGAGTAAGTTGACCTTTGGCGTCCACCACAACTACGCTATGATGTTTAGATTGTATATCTGATAAAATCAAATGACTCATGGTGGTGGTTTTACCACAACCTGTTGAACCGAGAAAAACGGTATGCCTTTTGCCAGCTTGAGCTGAAATTTGAATTGGTCTTGATTGACTTTCAACCGTTTGCGCCAAACTTCGCTGAGTTTTTCGATTAACATTGTAACCTAAAGGTGGCACTACTAATTTAGGGTGAACATTTGGTACGCCTGCAATATTTTCTTCACCAATTGGTAGAAGTAGAAAACAAGCAAGGTCTGAAATTCCCAAGCTATAGGGATAAGCCCAAGAAGGTTGTGCTTGATTTAGTTTTTGGATAGCTAATGGTTTTAATTCGATGGTTGCATTTGACTCCATCATGCGAAAACTACTAAGTAGGCTATCAAAAAATTCCTTTGTTCGCAAAATACTGCGAGATTGGACACCAAGACGAATTTCACACTTAAAAGTAGATTGGTTTAATTTTTGTTTCATCAGCTTTTTGGAATTTTCGGAAAGCTCAGGAATATTATTTGTAATCACTTGATACCATTTAACGGATAAATTCGGCAAATCTTTTGGCTGCGGCCGAGGTGGTGAGCCTGCACCAATGACCAACTGAACAACTACTGTTTCATCTGGCTGAAGTATTTTTGAAATTGCAAGGCTTGAACGTATCATGTTTTCTACAGAGTCCGTTTTTAAAGCATAGTGAGACTCTTTGATGTTCACTAACCGCGCAACCGAAAGTTTTTCGCGTTTAGGAGCTCTTGAAAACTGAATAGCTCGGTGTGATTGAATTAGTTGGCTGATATGTCGCTTGTCTTGTTCTTCTGTTCCTAGCAGATAGCGTACACGATTCTTAGATAGTCGAATTTCAAAAATAACCGCTTTGCGCCGAGTCAACCCCACCAGTTGACCCAGCATAGATTTCACATCATCTATTTTAAACGGGCGCATCCAGTTGAGTTCACTCCAAGATAGTGTTTCAAATTTTCTTTTCATCTCTACCTCCAATCTTTAGTTTTAATAATCCGAAAGGCAAGCCAGCCGATGAAAACAACCGCTGTCATCAAAACCAAGAACCACCAAACTTCCAGAATTAGTTTCACCGCCCAGTTAATGAGCCAAGCGCAAGCAACAAATCCAAGAATATATGCTATTAGTTTTTTCATGGCTGGTCTCCTTTCTGTCTCCATTTATACAAGAAAGTTGGTGAAAAGTTAAATTTAGTTGCCTTCAGTTTTAAGAGCGATTAGAATGAAATTTAAGCAATGAAACAGTAGTATATTTCAACATATTTTGACCATTTGTCTAGTCTAAACAGTCCTTTTATTTTCTTGAAATTTTTCGCATTTCTGCTTTAGCAACCAAGAAGAGTTCATTGATTTCTTTCCGTTTTTCCAGAAAATCTGCCAGGGCAATTTCTTCTTCACTACAGTGTTTTTTGTCTTCTGGTTTTGGTTTTTCGAACCAATCCCAAATAAATATGGCAACGACGATAATTATAAAAGCTATAAAGTAATCCACCATGAAGCTACCTCATTTCATCTTTTCAGTAGCATAATAAGTAAATGCTTTAAGAATATAATCTGTATAGTCTTTAGCTTCTGGAGTATTTTTGAGTATTTCAGACTGAGTAAGTGCCAAATTGCCCACTTTATATAAAATATCATTAGCTAGAAGCTCTAAGGCTTGATTATCTGCCATCGCTTCGCTAAGTGTTTTTGCGACTTTTAACTGATAGGGATTAACAAGTTGAGAAAGTTCTGCTTTTGGGGTTGATTTTTGAATGTGATTCATGAGGTTTCTCCTTTATTCTTTGATGAAATATGTTACAGTTATTCGCCTATAAGCAAGTCCTCCTATCTCTATCACGCCCGAGCTCTGGTGTGATATAATGTTGTTAGCTAACTGATGGCTCTATTATATCTCCACGGAAAGGCTATTTTGTTCCATTTCAATGCCAAAGTAATGCCATTTGCTAGGTTTGCCTATGTTCACATTTTCAAAACTACTCTCTATTATCTTCAACCATTCCAAGTACGAGAACTGGGCTGTGCCGAAAAAGGTTGCCGTAGGTATCACTAAGACACTGTATGAGGATGCGTTGGGAAACATTGCCGATACCAGCTTTAACAAGCTTTACAGCGGAGCAAATCAAGGGCGAACTCTATATTATTTCATTAAAGACGATGAGATAAGGGGAGATGTTGCAAGTTACTTGTTTACGGTAGAAAAACGCTTGAAAAACGAAAACTACCGTGAAAGCAAGTTTGAACTCCACGACACGATTGAAGAAATTTACCAGCTTTTGGAAACTTCCGCTAACTTTCCCAAAGATATTTACAGTGGTCTGAAACACTCTTTCGAACAGCATTACCAAACTCGACCTTATCTCTTTTTGGCGGAATGTCTCTATTACGCCCTTGCCAATGCTAAAGATAATCAGGTCAGCTACCATTCTCTGGAATTTCAAAAAGAGCAAGCAGTTTCGAATTTTCTGTTTGAAGACCTCGTCACAAACACCAGTAACCCCAACCCTCGAACGGTTCAAGCCCTTAATTTATTGAGCCAAGAAGATATCACACTTTTTCGAAAAATAGCACCGCTGACTTTTTATGACAATTCCTTTGATGAACTATCGGGTGAGTATGTCGAAGACCACCAGCTGATTTCGCACGAAGATTTCTTTGAGCTGTATGAAACTTTTGAGGTCAAGGCGGTGGAGATTTCGAAACTGCTGGAGGCGGGTTTGCTTTTGGGTGGTGGACGGCACGAGATTTTAGTGAAGCAAGGCGAACTGGCGGGATTTCAAACCGATGAGAGAGTGCTGGTTTTTACCACTAAAGCCGAAGACTATGTTTTTAACTATCACGCCTTCCACCTAACCCAAACGGCGAAAACTTTGTTGGAATTATTGGAGATTGGATACAACCCAGAATTTTTGGTAAAGTTGGGTCAACATTTTCGAAAGGAATTGTCGGAAACGCCTGTGCAGGTCGGCCTATATGATGTTGAGGCGATTGATGAGCTGGAGAGTTTGAAGAGGTTTGGGGAGGTGAAGAATCTGTTAAAATAAAGAAAATTCAGAAAATTATTGACAAAATAGAACTTTTGGTGTATAATGTAAAAGTTATTCAGTAGAAGACAACAAAAAACTGCAAGTATAGCTCAAGGTGATGAGACAGGGACTTACAGTTTCATGTAAATATTTTGTTATTCTATTGTTTAGGTTCTTTTCTATTTAGCACCATTCTGAGTGGTGCTTTTTATTTTTCGCTTTTGTTATACTACCTATTTTTTCTCTAAGAAATATGCTGCTTAATGTTGAATGTAACTAAGGTATTCTGCATAAGTCATTTTAACTTGTTGCTTTTCTCCCGTGCAAACATTAATAACGGTAACATTAACAATGTCTTGAGGATTTGGCTCTTTAGGTGATGAGTATTGATTTTGGTTAGTTTGTATTGTTTTTATATTTTCAATCTCAAACTTTGTCTCAGATAAATCTTTTAAAATATTGTTACTTAAATCATTGTTATCTTGTGTAATACCTTTAAGTTCTTCAATCGCTTTATCTGGATTTCCTGCAAGAGTATCTCCAAATTCTTTGACTTCTTTGGGAAAGTTTACCATTCTATACGCTTCTAACTTATTTATACCATCATGAATAACATTTGGAGAGTTAACTAAATTAAAAGGTAAACAAATTATACCAAGACCAGTATAAACATAGGGAAAAATTTTCTTGTTTTTTGATGCCATATTTGATTCCTCCATAAATTATTGTGAAATAAATTGTGGCGAAATTGGAAAATAGTCAAACAAGAATCCTGAAATAGAATAATTATTATTTACAGTATTATTATACAAAGAAGCAGAAGATTTTTCAAAAGGTTTCTTATTTTACTATTTATCGAGGTGTAATCTATAGTAAAATATTTCTCTGGGTCAACATTAACAGGAGGATTTTTATTCTTTGAAAGAGCAAGCACTTTTATTTATTATACAAAGCAATGGGAAGAACAATTTTAAGTATTTGACCTGGTTAATAATGGCGCAACAACAAATGAATACGTTTTTTGTTGACTGTCTCTCGCACATTACAGAGCAAAGGAACTGACTAAAATGGCAATTCTACCACATTGTACCCCCAAGCCCCATCCTCGTGGGTCTTTTTCATTTCGTTAATTTTTCTCTAAAATATATCTACCCTGCTACAATAGTAAAGTAAGGAGGAAAAATGTGAAGAAAAATATTGAACAATGTCAAAATAAAGATTCTATTACTATCGGCTATGCCAGAGTTAGCTCAACAGATAATCGACAAGAATTGGGACTATCTGTTCAAACTGAAGCTCTCAAATTCTGCGATAAGCTCTTTATCGAAAAAGATTCAGGTGGAAACCAAGAGCGACCACAACTCAAAAAAGCTATGAAAATGGCGAAAAAATACGCCCAGAAAGGTGTTAAAACAAATTTTGTCGTATATAAATTGGATAGACTTACCAGAAAGATGTTTCACCTCTCTGCTATTATTGAAGATTTAACCAAACATGGTATTCATCTTCAATCTATTCATGAAAATATTGAAACAGATTCTTTAACTGGAAAGTTCTTTTGTTTGATGTTGGGTTATGTGGCAGAATGGGAGCTTCAAGCAATTTCTGAACGTACTAAAGACGGACTCCGTAAAGCGAAAGAAAAAGGTGTAAAACTTGGTAATAAAGGGTTGGAACAGTCTAAAGAAAAACAAATAATAAAGCAATACTTACAAAAAGAACTGACTGTACGTAAGATTGCGAATCAGCTGAATATTTCTACCGCAACTATTTATAATGTACTAAAGCGTAATGGTATTCAAATAAATAGAAAAAATAACCTATAATTGATTGACAAATCCTTAGAAAAATAGTAAATTTAACCTATCAACAGTTTTAGTAAACGGTCGTTTGTTAAAACAATCAAAGTTACCAATAAAAATATTTAAAATGCTGATTTGACAAGGTTTATAGGCTCTGTCACGTTGGCATTTTTTTGATTTTTCATTGTTTTAGTTGACGACCGTTCGCTAAAACAAACTCACACCTATTGTAGCAGGTATTTTTGAGTAAAAATAAAATAAGGAGGTTTTTCGTATTAAGATAAATACGATTTTTAATGTGCTACAAATGCTTAGAGGTTTTGTTAAGGAGAAAATATGTTTTTTTTGATATTGGTAATTGCGATTGTAGGTGGATTTTTTTGGTTTAAAATACAATCAAATGAGTCTGCTACAAAGGAATACAACGAAAAATTAGAACTAGCTAGAAGAGTGCTAGAAACAGCCCAAAATATCCGTTATGAACTTTTAGCTGACCTCAATGAAATTGGAGGAAAACTAGGTTCCGCAAATCGTGATGAATACAAGCAACTTTTTCGAGAAAAAGAAGATACCGAAAGATTTGTAAGAAGATTAGAAGTGGTCATACCAAACCTAGAGGAAGCTTTACGATGGAAAACGGAAGTCGAAGGGGGGCGTGCGAAAATAGAAATGGCTCTTTTAGATTTATCAACACAGAGTGGGCTAACTTTGGAAGAATGGGCGAAAAACTTTGGACTTAAAATATAAAACAAGGAGGAATCGTAATGGGAAACCCTAATGAATGGTATTGTGCTTGTGAACGAGCTTTAAGCGGTAATAAATGCGATTGGTGTAAAGAAGCTATTTACCACAATCTTTCTTACCATAACTGCAATTATGGAACTTGTCAAAAGAAATCTGGATGGTAATCATTATGATTAAACAAGTTAAAAAAATTCTTACAGCAACTATTGAATGCCCAACCTGTGGGCGAAAAACAAGCGACCGACCAGAACGGTGTTGTAACTGTGGTAATAAACTATAGGAGGACAAATATGACTGAAAGATGCACAAAATGTAACGAAGTTTTATGGTTTTATGCAGAAGATAGAGCGCGTGGTAAAGTTATAAAAGTTTGTAAAAATCCTAAATGTACAATGTATAATTTTCAAATATCCTTTAGTGAACGATAGTTGAATACATGAAAAAGACGGCTCATTTGAACCGTCTTTTAGCTTACATATAAGATGCGTGAACTCAGATTATTTTTAGAGTGCTGAGTGTCAGGCTGTCCTCTAGCTACCATTTTTTTTAAGTTTAAATCCAATCTGGAGCACAACCCTTCCAACAAGTAAAAAAAAAGCGCTTATAACGCTTTTTTCATTTTATGCACCTGGATAAATGTAAGATACTGAACCTGGTGTAGTTGAGTTTTGTGGGTCAAACCAACCACGATAGTTGTTGATTTGTTGCTGGTTGTTATAGTTTGACTCCAAGATTTGAATTTGACCATCTTGACCAACTTCTGTTACATAACCAACGTGACCATAACCACCATCAGTCCAACATACAATTGATCCTGTCACAGGTGTTGAACCTACAGCATAACCTTGGCTAGCAGCGCTTCCTGCCCAATCGCCACCATTACCCCACCAGTTACTTGCCCATGGAGCGACTTCCTTAACACCCCATGTACATTGCCCAACTGGATAACGATTCCAAGTAGCATCTGAATCAGTAGCTGTTACCTCTGAAGAAGAAGCTTCTGTTGTTTCCTCAACTGCTGTCGTAGCACCTGAAACTTCCAAGCTTCCACCAGGAACAATTGTTGACCAAATAGTCATGCCATTTTCAGCTGCCAATTGATAAGGATCTACACCATACTGACTTGCAATCCCGAAGAATGAATCTCCATTTTGAACTGTATAAGTATCAGCATTAACTGTTTGTGCGACTGTAAGACCAAGCAATAATGCACTTGAGGCTACTGCCAAAGCAGCTTTTTTTGTAGTTTTCATATTTCCCCCTGAATAAGATTAATATAAAATTAGTTTAACACTCTCATATTTTAATGCGATTAAGGGGGAATAAAGAAATATGACAAAAGAAAACAGCTCAGTTAAAACTACGTAATTTGTCCAAGAACTTAATAAATTTAAAAGAAAAAGAAAACCAGGCATAACCTGATTTTCAAATTTAATTTCTTAATAAATGTCCAAGTAGTTATCAATTTCCCATTGTGAAACAAAGGTAGCATAACTTGCCCATTCCATACGTTTCGCATCAAGGAAGTTTGTATAGATATGATTACCCAAAGCTTGGCGAACCACTTCATCTGTTTCCAATGCTTTAAGAGCGTTACGAAGTGTTGATGGCAAATCAATAATACCAGCTTCTTTACGTTCTTCAGGAGACATTGAGTAGATATTTGTTTCAACTGGATCTGGAGCATCAATCTTGTTAATAATACCATCAAGACCAGCTTCCAAAAGTACAGCAAGTGCCAAGTATGGGTTTGCCATTGGGTCTACTGAACGCAATTCCAAACGTGTACCCATACCTCGAGACGCAGGAACGCGGATCAATGGTGAACGGTTGCTACCTGCCCATGCAATATATACAGGAGCTTCGTATCCAGGAACCAAACGTTTGTAAGAGTTAACTGTTGGGTTAATAATTGCAGTATAGTTGTATGCATGTTTCATCAAACCACCAAGGAAGTAGTAAGCATCTTGAGACAATTGCATACCACGTGGATCCTCTGGATCAAAGAATGCATTTCCTTCTTCAGTGAAGAGAGACATGTTACAGTGCATACCGCTACCAGCAATACCATATTTAGGTTTCGCCATAAATGTCGCATAAAGACCATGTTTACGAGCGATTGTCTTAACAACCAATTTGAAAATTTGGATATTATCACAAGCCTTCAAAACATCTGTATACTTGAAGTCGATTTCATGTTGACCAACAGCCACTTCGTGGTGAGATGCTTCAACATCGAATCCCATTTCTGTCAACACATTAACGATTTCACGACGTGTGTTATCTGCAAGGTCAGTTGGCGCAAGGTCAAAATAACCACCTTTATCGTTAACTTCAAGTGTAGGATTACCTTGTTCATCTAATTTGAAAAGGAAGAATTCTGGTTCTGGTCCAAGGTTAAATGATTTATAACCAACTTCTTCCATATGACGCAAAGCCTTTTTCAAGTTACCACGAGGGTCACCAGCAAATGGTTCACCTGCAGAGGTATAGATATCACAAATAAGACCAGCTACTGCACCATTTTCATCCCCCCAAGGGAAAACTGTCCACGTATCAAGATCTGGGTAAAGATACATATCAGATTCGTTGATACGAACAAATCCCTCGATTGATGAACCATCAAACATAGCTTTATTTGAAAGTACCTTATCCAACTGTTCATCTGTCGCAGGAATTTCAACGTTCTTCATAACACCAAGAATATCAGAGAACATTAAACGCAAGAAAGTAACATTCTTCTCTTTGACTTCGCGACGAATATCAGCTGCTGTGATTGCCATAATAGGGGTCTCCTTTATAAAAACCAAAAATAAAAGTTCAAAGCGTAATTAGATACGCAAGTTACCAAATTGTTGTGACGGGGTCGTAAAACGGCCTTGCTGAAGGAGTTCATCATGCAAGATACGTCGAACGTCCGCATCTGTTAAAGCCGCTTGTTTTTGTTGGGCACGAACTTCACGCTCTTCGTACTCATGCTTAATCGCTGCAATATTGTAACCATCATCCAAAAAATCTTTGATTTCCAATAAACGATCCATATCATTTAATGAGTACATCCGACGATTTCCAGCTGTACGTTCAGGTTGAATTAAACCTTGATCTTCATAGTAACGAATTTGACGAGCAGTTAAATCCGTCAATTTCATAACTGTTCCAATCGGAAAAACAGCTAGAGAACGCCTTAATTCTTTCTCTCTTGCCATGATCATCCTCCTTTCCTAACAATTATATTCTGAATATTTCTACATGTCAACAGTTTATGTTACTTTTTCTTACACAACGAGCAATTCCCGAACATTATATTGTCTATTCGCTCTAATTTAAGGATTTTATCAAAAAAACATAAAAAATAGAGTTCAATAGAACCCTATCATTCTTATTTTAAATGTTTAAGTAGCCAATCATAATCATAATTGACAAGGATTGCAATAAAGACTCCACAGAAAGTTTCAAAGACTCGAGCAATAACATAAGTAAAAGTATTATCAGGTGGAATGGACAAGGTAATAATCAGAAGTGCAGCCACCCCTCCAATAACACCAGATGCATTATTAAAAGACACATTAATGACAATCGTCAGCATGGTCAAAATTGGAACCAATAGCAAGGTCACCCAAACTGAATGATTAAACCACATATTCACAAAGTAAAATAATAGCGACAAAAGCCCTCCAACCGTATTCGCAAAAATACGTGATTTACCAAACTGAATACTTCTGTCAAAATTTTCTCGAAGACTAAAGACTGCTGTCAAACAACCAATCTGAAGCCCTTCCCACCCTAAAGCAGAAAAAAGACCTAAAACAAGAAAGACAGCAATCCCCGTCTTAAGTGTACGCATACCAAATTTAAATTTTTTCGGTTCAAATTTCAATCCCATTTTACTATTTTAACATGATTATGAAACTTTTGGTTACTTCTACAGTATTATGACGCAAAGTTCAAACTAATAATCGCAATTTTTTGAGAGAAATTTACTTCCCAATAATAATTTTAGCCTCTATCAAATATTCAAAGGGATGACACAAAAAAGAGTTGGTTTCCCAACTCTTTTCATTCTAATAGACTTATTTATCAGTAAGTGCAGCCAATCCTGGAAGTTCTTTACCTTCAAGAAGTTCCATAGAAGCACCACCACCAGTAGAGATCCATGAGAATTTATCTGCACGTCCAAGGTTGATTGCTGCAGCAGCTGAGTCACCACCACCGATGATTGATTTAACGCCTGGTTGTTTCACGATTGCGTCCATCACACCGATTGTACCAGCTTGGAAGTCAGGGTTTTCAAATACACCCATAGGACCATTCCATACAACTGTTTTCGCACCAGTCAAGGCTTTATCGAATTCAGCAATTGATTTAGGACCGATATCCAAACCAAGGAAACCTGGGTCTACTGCTTCACCTTCAGTGTCTTTCACTTCAGTGTAGTCAGCAAATGCATTAGCTTCTTTTGAGTCAACTGGCAAGATCAATTTACCGTTTGATTTTTCAAGAAGAGCTTTAGCAACATCAAGTTTATCTTCTTCTACAAGTGAGTTACCGATTTCGATACCTTGTGCTTTGTAGAATGTGTAAGTCATACCACCACCGATAAGAACTTTATCAGCTTTTGCAAGAAGGTTTTCGATAACACCAATCTTATCAGATACTTTAGAACCACCAAGGATAGCTACGAATGGACGTTCTGGAGTTTCAACTGCTTCTTTGATGTAAGCAATTTCGTTTTCAAGAAGGAAACCAGCAACAGCTTTATCAACGTTTGCTGAGATACCAACGTTAGATGCGTGTGCACGGTGAGCTGTACCGAATGCATCGTTTACGAAGATACCATCTCCAAGTGATGCCCAGTATTTACCAAGTTCAGGATCATTTTTAGATTCTTTCTTGCCATCAACATCTTCAAAACGAGTGTTTTCAACCAAGAGAACTTGTCCATCTTCAAGAGCGTTAACAGCTGCTTCCAATTCAGCACCACGTGTAACACCTGGGATAAATTTAACGTCTTGACCCAATTTAGCAGCCAAGTCAGCAGCTACAGGAGCAAGTGATTTGCCTTCTTTATCAGCTTCTTCTTTTACACGTCCAAGGTGAGAGAAGAGGATTGCACGTCCACCTTGTTCAAGAATGTACTTGATAGTTGGAAGGGCAGCAGTGATACGGTTGTCGTTAGTGATCACGCCATCTTTTACAGGTACGTTGAAGTCAACACGAACGAGAACTTTTTTCCCTTTCAAGTCAACATCTTTAACAGTCAATTTAGCCATTTGATCAGACTCCTTAATTTTTTAATACGTTTTCATTATATCACAAAATGCATAAAAGAGATAGCAAAATCAGAAGGATTTCTAGCTTATTGCTAGTATAAGACATTTAGCATATAATCTAAATAGAAAGGTCGAATATCCATGAAAAAACCGCTAAACAAGAAGCAGAAACAAGCTGACCATGATCTAAATGTAATCCTTATTCTTACCCTTGTTCCTCTGCTCCTCTTTCTTACTCTTAAACCAACTCTTTTTTCATACACTAACCAAACCTCAGTACCGCTATGGCTGCGATTAATCTTATTAGCTAGTTGTCAATTTGCCATCGCAGGCTTAGGAACCAGCACTGTTATGCTTTATCGCAAAGAATCTTTCAGACACTTTGGATTAATCACCAAAAATCTAGTTACCACCCTTTTTCAATCTCTTCTTGTAGCCCTACCACTTATCATATTTAAAGGAATTACTCATCAGATTCATTCCTATCTACCTCTTCAATCAATACAATTAACAAAAGAAGTAATGAGCCAATCATTTCCTAGTAATATCCTGGCATACCTATTCATCTGTCTTATTTGGGGATTCTGGGAAGGATTTAACTATGTAGTCATCGCTGAAAAGATACGCATACGTTTTCCATCTCCTTACATTTGGTTAGATAGTGGGGCAATAACTTGTGCGATTTTTTGCCTCCTTATCCATGGAATCATTGGTTTTGATGTCTATACCCTATTTGAATCACTTACCGTTTTTATACTTATTTATGGTATGCTAGCTATACAAAAACATAATAAAAACGCCTGGGGTTGTATCATGCTCTTTCTACTCATTTGGAATGCCTTCTAGCTTATTCATAAATCACAATCCTACTGAGATTATAACAGCCTATTTATACGGCTGTTTTATTATTTTGGAAAATAAAAAAAGAGCCGAAGCTCTTCTTTTTATACAATTGAATTATTTAGCGATTTTCGCGAAGTATTCAAGAGTACGTACAAGTTGTGAAGTGTATGACATTTCGTTGTCGTACCAAGAAACAACTTTAACCAATTGTTTACCATCAACAGTTTGTACTTTAGTTTGAGTTGCATCAAACAATGAACCGTAAGAAATACCTACGATATCTGAAGATACGATTGGATCTTCAGTGTAACCGAATGATTCGTTTGAAGCTGCTTTCATAGCTGCGTTCACTTCATCAACAGTAACGTCTTTTTCAAGAACTGCTACCAATTCAGTAACTGATCCAGTTGGAACTGGAACACGTTGTGCAGCACCGTCAAGTTTACCGTTCAATTCTGGGATAACCAAACCGATAGCTTTAGCAGCACCAGTTGAGTTAGGAACGATGTTTGCAGCACCAGCACGTGCACGACGAAGGTCACCACCACGGTGTGGTCCGTCAAGGATCATTTGGTCACCAGTGTAAGCGTGGATAGTAGTCATCAAACCTTGTTTAACACCGAAGTTATCTTGCAATGCTTTAGCCATTGGAGCCAAGCAGTTTGTAGTACATGAAGCACCTGAGATAACTGTTTCAGTACCATCAAGGATATCGTGGTTAGTGTTAAATACGATTGTTTTAACATCGTTTCCACCAGGAGCAGTGATAACAACTTTCTTAGCTCCACCTTCGTGCAAGTGTTTTTCAGCAGCATCTTTCTTAGCAAAGAAACCAGTTGCTTCAAGAACGATTTCTACACCGTCGTTAGCCCAGTCAATTTGTTCTGGGTCACGTTCAGCAGAAACTTTAACGAATTTACCGTTAACTTCAAATCCACCATCTTTAACTTCAACAGTACCGTCGAAACGACCTTGAGTTGTGTCGTATTTCAACAAGTGTGCAAGCATAACTGGATCTGTAAGGTCGTTGATGCGTGTAACTTCAACACCTTCTACGTTTTGGATACGACGGAAAGCAAGACGACCGATACGACCGAAACCGTTAATACCAACTTTAACTACCATTAGTGATTTCCTCCTTATGAAAATCAAATAAATATAATTTTGAGAGCAAGCTCTCCCTATTGTGAAAAGATTAACTTGAGCGCTTTCAATTCAACCTTTCAACAGTCATATTATATAATTTTTTTCAAAAAATTGCAAATAGAAAAGGCACTTACTTTCATAAGTACCTTAACTTTATAAGTTCTAATTAAGCTTCACCAGAATTTTTCTTGATGATTTCTTCTTGAACTGATTTAGGAACATCTTCATAGTGGTCAAATACCATCATGAATGTACCACGACCTTGAGTTGCAGAACGAAGTGTTGTTGCATAACCGAACATTTCAGCAAGTGGAACATACGCACGAACGATTTGGCTGTTACCGTGTGCTTCCATACCATCAACACGTCCACGACGAGCTGTAACGTGACCCATAACATCACCAAGGTTTTCTTCAGGAACAGTGATTGTTACAAGCATCATTGGTTCAAGGATAGTTGGTTGTGCAGTCTTAGCAGCTTCTTTAAGTGCAAGAGACGCAGCAATCTTGAAGGCAGTTTCAGATGAATCGACATCGTGGTATGAACCATCGTAAAGCTTAGCTTTGATGTCAACCATTGGGTATCCAGCAAGGACACCGTTAGCCATAGATTCTTCCAATCCTTTTTCTACTGCAGGGATGAATTCACGTGGAACCACACCACCGACGATAGCATTTTCGAATTCGAAACCTTTACCTTCTTCATTTGGAGTAAATTCAATCCAAACATCACCAAACTGACCTTTACCACCAGATTGACGTTTGAAGAATCCACGTGCTTGTGTTCCAGCACGGAATGTTTCACGGTAAGATACTTGTGGAGCACCAACGTTTGCTTCAACTTTGTGTTCACGTTTCAAACGGTCAACAAGGACATCAAGGTGAAGTTCACCCATACCAGAGATAACTGTTTCACCAGTTTCAGGGTTAGTTTCAACACGGAATGTTGGATCTTCTTCAGCAAGTTTTTGAAGACCGATACCCATCTTATCTTGGTCAGCTTTAGTCTTAGGCTCAACCATCAATTGGATAACTGGTTCTGGAACTTCGATTGACTCAAGAATAACTTTAGCTTTTTCATCAGTCAATGAGTCACCAGTTGTAGTATCTTTCAAACCGATAGCAGCAGCGATATCACCAGCGTATACTTGTTCAATTTCTTGACGGCTGTTAGCGTGCATTTGAAGGATACGTCCGATACGTTCACGTTTACCTTTAGATGTGTTCATTACATATGAACCTGATTGAAGGATACCTGAGTAAACACGGATAAATGTCAAACGACCTACAAATGGGTCAGTCATGATCTTGAAGGCAAGAGCTGCAAATGGCTCATCATCAGATGCTGGACGAGTTTCTTCTTCGTCTGTATCTGGGTTGATACCTTTGATTGCAGGGATATCAAGTGGACTTGGAAGGTAATCGATAACCGCATCAAGCATCAATTGAACACCTTTGTTCTTGAAGGCAGAACCACAAAGAACTGGGAAGAATTCAACGTTGATTGTTGCACGACGGATAGCTGCTTTCAATTCCTCGTTAGTGATTTCTTCACCTTCAAGGTATTTCATCATCAAATCTTCGTCAGTTTCAGCAACTGCTTCGATCAATTTTTCACGGTATTCGTTTGCTTGATCAACGTAATCAGCTGGAATATCTTCTTCAAGAATATCTGTACCAAGGTCATTAGTATAGATTTCAGCTTTCATTTTAATCAAGTCAATGATACCACGGAAATCATCTTCAGCACCGATTGGCAATTGGATTGGGTGTGCGTTTGCTTGAAGACGATCGTGAAGTGTGCTTACTGAGTAAAGGAAGTCTGCACCGATTTTATCCATTTTGTTGGCAAATACGATACGTGGAACACCATACTCAGTTGCTTGACGCCAAACTGTTTCAGTTTGAGGTTCTACACCTGATTGTGAGTCAAGAACGGTTACGGCACCATCCAATACACGGAGTGAACGTTGTACTTCGATTGTGAAGTCCACGTGTCCTGGTGTATCGATGATGTTAACGCGGTGACCATCCCATTGTGCTGTTGTAGCGGCAGATGTGATTGTGATACCACGCTCTTGTTCTTGCTCCATCCAGTCCATTTGTGATGCACCTTCGTGAGTTTCACCGATTTTGTGGATTTTACCAGTGTAGTAAAGGATACGCTCTGTTGTAGTTGTTTTACCGGCATCGACGTGGGCCATGATACCGATATTACGAGTTTTTGCAAGTGAAAATTCGCGTGCCATTAGGTTTATTCTCCTATAAATATTTTAGTTTACTTATTTATTATAACATTATTGTCAAAAAACGGATAGGCAGGACCTACCCGTTTTTTCACTAATATTTAACTGGTTTTCAAATGATATGAATAATATTATTTAAATTCAGAGTCAGCCTATTACAAATCCATAATCTTAGCTTATGAATATATGACTGTAATTCAGCTTGAAACTTATGATTACCAGCGGAAGTGTGCAAAGGCACGGTTTGCTTCAGCCATTTTGTGAGTATCTTCACGTTTCTTAACTGATGCACCAGTGTTGTTTGCAGCATCCATGATTTCTTTTGCAAGACGATCTTTCATAGTGTGTTCACCACGCGCACGTGATGCGTTAACCAACCAACGAAGACCAAGAGTTGTACGACGTTCTGGACGAACTTCAACTGGGACTTGGTAGTTTGAACCACCGACACGACGTGCACGTACTTCAAGTACAGGCATGATGTTGTCCATAGCTGTTTCAAATACTTCAAGAGCATCGTTTCCAGTTGCTTCTTTGATTTGCTCGAAAGCATCGTATACGATTGTTGCAGCAGTACCACGTTTACCGTCAAGCATTACACGGTTGATAAGACGTGTAACGATTTTTGAATTGTACAATGGATCTGCCAACACTTCGCGTTTAGGCGCTCTATTTTTACGACTCATTTTATCTTATCTCCCTTCTTATCCTTTAGGACGTTTAGCACCGTATTTAGAACGGCTTTGTTTACGATCAGCTACACCTGCAGTATCAAGTGCACCACGGACGATGTGGTAACGTACCCCTGGAAGGTCTTTTACACGTCCACCACGGATAAGAACAACGCTGTGTTCTTGGAGGTTGTGTCCGATACCTGGGATGTAAGCAGTAACTTCGATAAGGTTGCTCAAACGTACACGAGCGAATTTACGAAGGGCTGAGTTAGGTTTCTTAGGTGTCATTGTTCCAACACGTGTTGCAACACCACGTTTTTGTGGTGAAGATACGTTAGTTTGAACTTTTTTGTGGCTGTTGTAACCAACGTTCAAAGCTGGTGATTTAGATTTTACAACTTTTGATTGACGTGGTTTACGAACCAATTGGTTAATTGTAGGCATCTACATTCTCCTGTGTTTTTTTATTTTTGGTTGATATGGCACTTGGTGACAGCCCATATCTGTGTGTACTTTTGCAACTTATGTCAGCACGTCTCTGTACACTTTTGAGAGACCAAAAGTAAAAAGTACCGTCTAATATAGTATCATTTTTTGATGATTATTGTCAAGACTTTCTTGTTAAAAAGAAAAATTCCTAATCGTTAAATTAGGAATACTATCGTAGATTAATTATTTATCAAAAATATTACCGACTTCAACTTCTACCTTCTGTGCTTTTACATCGATGTCAGAAACAGTAAGTAATGATTTATATTCATGGATATCACGATCGCCTTTAGCATTCTCTGCGAATACAGCTACACCTACTAACTCACTATCAAATTCTGAAAGCAAGCTAATCATACCCGTAATGGTACCGCCACCTTTAAGAAAATCATCGACAATAAGGACACGGCTATTAGGTTTCAAACTACGTTTTGAAAGGAACATCTTTTCAATACGATCACTTGAACCACTAACGTAGTTTACCGATACGGTTGAACCTTCTGTAATTTTCAAGTCACGACGAACAATAACAAATGGAATGTTCAAGACATCTGCTACTGCATTTGCTAAAGGAACTCCTTTAGTTGCAACAGTCATAACGGCATCAATTTTTTGTCCTTTAAAGGCACTGGCAATGATACGACCAACATTTTTTAAAATAGACGGTGTACTCAGTAAATCAGATAGGTAGAGATAACCACCTGGTAAGATACGATCACTCTCGGAAAGACGTTTACAAAGATCTTCAACCAGACTTCTTGCATCTTCATCAGAAATAGTCGGTGTAAACATAACCCCACCAGATGCACCAGTTACTGTTTCGATTTCTCCTATTTGACTTTCCTCAAAAGCTTTTTTAATGATAGCAACATCTTCTGAGATTGAAGACTTTGCAGCTTCATAACGCTCTGCAAAGGTGTTGAGGCTTGTCAATTGATAAGGATTATTAATCAGGTAGTTTGAAATAACTACCATGCGCTCACTTCGTTTTAATTTCATATGTTACCTATATTTTCTGTACTTTTTAACTATTATACCATAATACAGCAAAAAACGAACATTTTCATATGAAATGCTCGCTTAATTTCGATTTTAATCAAATTTTGGCTTGTAGAAGGAACGATTATCCATAGCAAAGAGACGATTTGTCATTTCTCCTGGACCTACTAGGTTAAGTGCTGTCGTCATCATCATCATACTGGCATCAAGATTATCAATCATATGAATAATTTCTGCTTCCATAATACGGGGGCGCACTGGACTACCATACTCTAGTTGTCCGTGGTGGCTAAGAATGACATGACGCAAAACAACGACATCCTCACGCGTATCGTCAATATTGAGCTCCATGAGCACCTTAGTGATTTCTTCATCAATCAAAGCAATATGACCAATCAAGTTTCCACGAACCGTATACTCAGTATTTTCAGGACCAGTAAGTTCAATAACCTTAGCTAAATCATGAAGCATAATTCCGGCAAAGAGTAGACTCTTATTGAGCTCTGGATAAATATCTCCAATGCTGTCCGCTAAGCGAACCATAGTAGCTGTATGATAGGCTAGTCCACTTTCAAAGGCATGATGATTTGTTTTAGCAGCTGGAAAAGTGAAAAACTCTTTATTATACTTTCGATAGAGGGCACGAACAACACGCTGCCAAGTTGCTTCCTCAATCTTGAAAATCATTTGCTCTAGGTATTCGCGTACTTCGGAAGGATTTACTGGTGGTTTCTCTTTGAAATCAGCCGGATCATTTGGCTCACCAAATGTAGGCAAGCGTAAGGTAATTTGGTTTACCTGAGGAGTATTATTATAAACCTCTCGACGGCCCTCCATATGCACTACTTTACCTGCGGTAAATTCTTCGACATTATAAGGCTGAGCATCCCATAGGTTGCCTGAAATCTCTCCAGTATCATCCTGGAATGTAAAGGCAATGTAATCCTTTCCTGCTCTTGTCTTACGTACCTCTGCACGCTTAATCAGATAAAAACCTTCAAAATACTCGTCTTTTTTCATTTGATTAATCTTCATGCTTGTCCTCGTTTTCTAATCGTGGTAAATCCAACAAACTTTGTGTCGCACTGTCTTGATAGGTTTCAATTGTATCAAGAGCTCTAACAATTGCCCTACTCCTTGTGTTAAGAAGACTATCGACGGTTTTACTTGCTGTATTCAATTGTTTCTGAGCTTTAGCTAACATATCTCCAAACCTGCCAAACTCTAGTTTGACGTTGCCTAAAATCTTACTAATATCATCCGCATTCTTTTGAATATTCAAAGTTCTAAATCCTACAGACAATGAATTCAAGAGTGCTGATAAGGTTGACGGCCCTGCGATAACAATATTCTCCTCGCGACGAAGGGCATCAAAGAAGGCTGGTTGACGTACTACCTCAGCATAAAGTCCTTCCGTCGGCAAAAATAATATACCAAAATTTGTGGTTTCAGGTGGGTTAAGATACTTCTTGTTAATATCCTTTGCAAATCGCTTAATACTAGTCAAAAGTGACTTACGGTGATTCTCAATCTCCTCTTTATTACCAGACTCATAAGCATCTTCCAGACGATAGTAATCTTCCAAAGGAAACTTAGAATCAATGGGAAGGTAGATATATTCATCTTTATGGTTTCCTGGCATTTTGATTGCATATTCAACTCGTTCACTTGAACCTGATACCGTAGGAAATTCTCGCTCGTACTGATTAACAGTCAATATGTCTTCAATAATTTGCCCTAATTGAAGCTCTCCCAAAATACCTCGTGTTTTTGTATTTGAAAGGACCTTGTTAAGACTTCCAACATCCTTGGCTACATTTTTCATTTCCCCCAAGCCCTGGTTAACCGACTCTAATTGTCTTGAAACCGTCTCAAAAGAGGCTTGTAAACGTGTTTGTAAGGTTTGCTCAAGTTTCTCTTCAACTGTCTGACGCATTTGTTCCAAACGTTTCTCATTGGAATCCTGCATATCTTTAACAGCTTTGGTTAAGCTTTGGTTTATTTGCTCAAGGCGTTGGTCGGAACGGTCTCGATTATCAGACAAATTTTGATGTAAAACCTCTCGGATATCTGTCAACTGTTGATATAGTTCCATCTGCAATTGGTTCAATTGCTTTGTCGTTTCCAGTTGATTTGTCTTAGCAAAAGATTCCAATTGAAACGAAACTTGATCTGAAAGATTATCTGCATTTTCTTCCAAACTCTTATTAATCTGTTCTTTTAACTCCATATTCTTCAAGAAAAGAGCAATAAGAATCCCCAAGCTTAATAAAGTTAAAAGTGTAAGTAGATAGATCATACTAACTCCTATCTTTAGTCTGGATGACAATCACATATCCATTTGGCACAAGCACTTGAATCGGACCATCAACGAATTCATTGCTAGAATAGATTTTCTTCTGGAAATAATTCATACTAGTTAATTCGTATTTTGCTCCCAAAATCGTCAGTTCTCCATCTCCTTCATGTAAAAAAGAAACATATGTCATTCCGGGTTCTGGTAAAACTTTATGACTTCCTTCTGGATAATAAGTAATCTTATTTTGCTTATCTCGCAAACAGATACGCCTCATAAAAGGAGCTAATTCAGGATCGCTGACCAAAAATATATTTGATAACATATGATCAATTCTGCCACCAAAAGCACCAAAAATAGTTACTTCCGCCTCAGGATATAGCTGAAATATAATTTTTAGGGCTAACTCTGTATCCGTATCATCCTTTTCAGCTGGAGCAATCATACAATCTTTGGCAGCTGATTGAATCATCTCTAACTCTGACCGAGATACTGAATCAAAGTCTCCGACAGCCAAATCAAGAGGTAAACCTAACTCCAACAAACGTAAGCACGCACGATCCACCCCAACAAAATAATCAAAATCGGTAGCGAACCACTCTAGCTCACCACCGACAAATAAAGCTATTTTAGGCATCGATAGCATCACGAAGCGTTTGAACTTGCGCTGTCAAATCAGGATTTTTGAAGAGGTAAGAGCCCGCTACAAAAACATTAGCCCCCGCCTTGGCACATGCTGCAATAGTGTTGTTATCTACACCACCATCAACTTCAATATCGAATGAATAGCCACCTTTTTCACGAAGCTCCACAACACGCTCTACTTTAGACATCATTTCTGGAATGAACGCCTGACCACCAAAACCTGGATTTACAGTCATGATAAGTACTTGATCCACTAAATCAAGTACAGGAATAAGTGCCTCAACTGGGGTTCCAGGATTAATCACAACACCTGCTTTCATACCAGCAGCTTTGATTTTCTGGAGGGCACCATGGATATGCTTAGTGGCTTCAACATGAATGGTCATGATATCTGCACCAGCTTGTGCATAGGCATCCACATAACGCTCAGGATCAACAACCATAAGGTGACAATCAAAAACTAACTTGCTATGTTTACGCATGCTAGCAACCACATCTGCTCCCCAACTGATATTAGGAACAAATTGACCATCCATAATATCAATGTGAACATACTCCGCACCTGATGCATCAATACGAGCTAGTTCTGAAGCAAAATTAGCGTAATCAGCAGCTAGGATAGAAGGAGCAATTTTATATGACATGAGAGACCTACTTTCTTTTTACAGTTTTTTTATATGTTTCACGACGATTTTCAATTTCACTTAAAAATTGAAGGTAATTATCATAACGGACTTGCCAGATCTGGCCATTTTCAACCTCATCCTTAACAGCACAAGAAGGCTCATGGGTATGAGTACAAGAACGGAATTTACAGCCATGACTAGCTTGACGGATTTCCGGAAAAGCTTCACTCAAGTCCTCTGCATTATCCACTTCATAATCTAGCGAAGAGAATCCTGGTGTATCAGCAATCTTCCCACCATGAACGTCATAAAGACTTACAGCCCTTGTAGTATGACGTCCACGACCTAGACTGTCTGAAATCTCACCTGTTTCTATATGTAACTGTGGGGCAATACGGTTCAACAAGGTTGATTTTCCAACACCTGTCTGTCCCATAAAGACTGTTATTTTATCAGTCAAGAGCGGCAATAGTTCTTCCAAACTGAAGATAAAATCAAAACCAATTTTTTGATACTGTTTTTGAATAGCTTTCATTTCTGAATCATCTTCAACCAAGTCCATCTTAGAAATATAGATTACAGGCTTTATATTTTTATGCTCTAGTAAAACCAAAAAACGGTCCAAAAGATTACTGTTAAAATCCGGTTCCTTGGCAGACATAATAACCACAGCCTGATTTATATTGACAATGGGTGGACGCACTAAACTATTGATTCGTTGACCAATTTTAAGGATATAACCTTCTGAATTTTCCTCTGCTGAAAATTCAACAAAATCTCCAACATAAGGTGTTTGTCCTTTTTTTCTAAAATTTCCTCGTGCACGCGTCTGGTATACAACACCATCATGCTCTACATAATAGAAACCTGCCAGTGCTTTGATAATTCTTCCTTGCAAGTGAACTCCTCATTCGTTTAATAGCCCTATTATATCACAAATTAGAAAGCTTTTCTGGAACAAAAAAACGGATCTTCCATTTCCCATGGGCCTCCTTGCATTTTCAATAGATTGCAGTATAATAGGCATATCATCTGCGGAGGTGGTGGAATGGCAGACACGCATGCTTCAGGCGCATGTGCTTTTTCAAGCGTGAGGGTTCAAATCCCTCTCTCCGCATAGCTAAAAATCCCACTGAATCTCAGTGGGATTTTTGAATTATAGGCCTGCTTCTCTCAAAGCATCTGATAAGTGTGCAAAATCAGAAATAGATAAAGCCTCTCCACGAATAGAAGGTTTTATATCTGCAATTTCCAAAGCCTGCTCAAGTTTGGCTTTCACTTCCTCAGATTTACCAAAATGATTTGTTAAATTATTCCACAATGTCTTACGACGATGGACAAAGCTAGCCTTAGCCACTCGGAAAAGGAAATCCTCATCTTTAACTTCAACCAACGGTTGTTCACGACGCGTCATCTTCAAAATAGCTGAGTCAACATTAGGGGCTGGTACAAAGACTGTACGAGGGACAATGAATGCCACTTTAGCGATCATATAATACTGAACAGCAATTGATAGAGAACCATAAGCCTTACTATTAGGCTCTGCAGAAATACGGTCAGCGACTTCTTTTTGCATCATAACGACAAATTCTGCAAAAGGAATCTTACTCTCAATCAAATGCATCAAGATTGGCGTCGTAATATAATATGGCAAATTGGCTACGACCTTAATTGGTAGTTCTGGATTTTTAAATTCTTTTACTCGTGTCTGTAAATCCGCCTTGAGAACATCTTCATTAATCACGTTAACATTATCATGATCACGTAATGTATCCTCCAAAATCGGAACCAATCGATCATCAATTTCAAAAGCCATAACTTCCGCAGCATTTTCAGCCAAGAATTCTGTTAATGCTCCAATACCAGGTCCAATTTCAATTACATTGACATTTTTATCAATCTCTGCCGTATCAACAATTTTTTGTAAAATATTTGTATCTGTTAAGAAGTTCTGTCCGAAAGACTTCTTAAAGGTAAAGCCATGGCGTTCAAGGACAGCCTTGGTCACGCTATAATCTGCAATTCTCATTTATTCTCTTTTCTTATTAATTTCACGATTTTTATATTTGGACAAAAAATAGGTCCAAATTCTTAATTATCCCAACCTCTATAATAAGCTACTTAATAGCGATTTGATTTTAAGATTACTGGTAGTCTAATAATTTGACATAGCCTCTTCCAGCTCCTCTAGAGTGATTCCAAACAATTCCAAACGTTTTAGAAGCTGCTTTCCATTGCAATAACCAATACGAAGCGCCTCGCCCAAATATTCTCGACGCTTTCGACTATCTGCTCCCATTAGTAGTCCTAACTTCATAAGATTTGATTTACTAATATCAAACTGATTATCATCATCGTAACTACCTAGAACTCCAGATAAGGCCTTTTGAAGATCCTCAAAACTCGCATGCTCAACACCCAATGAACGACCTTTAGTCTTAGATTTTGGTGTTGCTTCCCCACGGTTTAAAAAAGCATGCTTTGCTGTCGGAACAGCTTCCATGATGATTTTACGGATACGTTCACCATTATAGTCTGGATCAGTAAAAACAATCACCCCGCGTAAATCATTAAGCTTATTGATACGCTCTAAGTCGTCTTCATTGATAGCAGAGCCTCTAGTCTCATAGGTATCCACCTCATAAAAGCGTCTCAAATTTGCAGTATCATCCTTACCTTCTACCACGATGACTTCTTGAATTTTTATTTTATTCATCCAGCCCAAAAATCCTCATCGCATTATTATAAGTAGCCCTAGCAACCTCTTCACTTGTTAAACCACGAAGCTCAGCAATCTTGTCTACTACGTAACGTGTATAGCCTGTACGATTCTCTCGACCACGTTTGGGAACGGGTGCCAAATACGGTGCATCCGTTTCAACCAGAATCTTATCTAAAGGTAACTTCTGAGCAGCTTCTTGGACATCCAAAGCTTTCCTAAAAGTTACAACACCTGAAAATGAAATCATCATTCCAAGATCAACAAATTTTTGAGCCATCTCTAGGGATCCTGAGTAGGAGTGCATAATCCCCCCACGAGGACCAACACCAACTTCTTTAATAACAGCGTAAGTATCCTCGAGTGCATCACGTGTATGGACAACAAAAGGTAGATTGTGTTTCTTTGACAAAGCTATTTGACGCTTAAAGACATCAATCTGAATCTCTTTAGGATCTTCCATCCAATAATAATCCAAACCGATTTCTCCAAGTGCCACTACTTTGGGATTATCCAATTGTGATACAATCATATCCTCAATTTCCTGAGAATAGGACCCTGCTTCCGTAGGATGCCATCCAATCGTACTATATAGTTGATCATACTTCTCTGATAGTGCTAAAGATTTATCAATTGTTGGCTTATCAAAACCAACAATATTCATTTTAATAACACCTAGTTCAGCTGCAAAATCTATTTCTTCTTGTTCTTTTCCTGCAAAATTATCCACATTAAGATGGGTATGCGTATCAAAAATTTCAATCATAGCTCTATTATAACAAAAACGAGCGAGCATAGCTCACTCACCTTTTCATTTTATTAAACAAAGAGTCGCATATATTCTCTCTTTGTACAACGATTCATTACAATATCCTGTCTCTTCGCTTGACGAAGAATAGTCTCAGCCTCCTCATTCTCAAGACCAATTTGACTCCAAAAAACTGTTGCATCCGTTTCAAGAAAATCATAGGCAACATCTGGTAAAAGCTCACTTCGTCTAAATACATCAACAATATCAATCGAAAATGGGATATCTTTAAGATGAGCATAAACATGCTCTCCTAGAAGCTCCTGACCTTTTAGTTTGGGATTTACTGGTATAATACGATAACCAGCAGCTTGTAGAAAATGAGCAACCTGATAAGATGCTGCCTCCTTGCGATGAGATAAACCAACAATTGCAATCGTCTTTGCAGATTTTAAATAAGATTCTATAACCTCATCACCAGGATTTTGAAATGAATAAGACATATGATTCTCCTCGTCGTTTGAATAAACTAAAAATAAAAATCCCCAAACGGGACTGTGACGATTAGTTAGCTAAGCTCGGCAACGATAGCTTTAATTTGTTCTTTTGTATGTACACCTGCTACTTGCTTAACAACCTCACCATCTTTTTTGAAGAGTAAAGTTGGAATAGACATAATTCCAAACTTCTGAGCTGTTTCTGGGTTCTCATCAACATCAATTTTAACAATCTTAAGTTCATCTTCTGAAATTTCTTCAGAAAGTTGCTCAAGAATTGGTGCTTGCATCAAGCAAGGCCCACACCAAGTTGCCCAAAAATCAATCAAAACGAGGCCTTCAGCTGTTTCTTGTTCAAATGTAGCATCTGTTACTACTTGTGTCATTTAATCATCCTCCTAGACATTATAAAACTTTTGTAGACCTATTCTATATGATTCTAAAGGCTATTGCAAGAATTTGACACATACATAAAAAATTCTTATCAAATATTAGTCATTACCTATCATAGACATCACTTGCCCACAGGCAGTCTTGGGAGTATAATAATAAAAAACTATAAAAATAGAAATGAGTAAATATGGATAAAGATGCAATGATTACCTATCTCATAGGTGAACTCAAAAAAGAAAATCTAGAATTACATGATTTGATTATCCCAGAAGAACTCGAGGAAAAACAAAAACTTCTCAGAGCACTCTTTAATACACGTAAACCAATGGCAGCATCAACACAATTCTTAACAATCCAAGACCTTTACCTACAAGTTAGAAAAGGGGAAAGAGGATTTGTACAACTCAGTTCGCTCCAGCCCATTCCACAAGATGATCGAATCTACCTCTGGAAAGGTGATATTACAAGACTCGAAGTAGATGCAATCGTAAATGCAGCTAATAAAACCTTACTTGGATGTATGAAACCACTTCATGATTGTGTAGATAACGCTATTCATACATACGCAGGAGTTCAGTTACGCCAAGCTTGTTTCGAGCTCATCTTAGAACAAGGATATGAAGAACCCGTTGGCATGGCTAAAATCACCCCAGCTTACAATCTTCCTTCTGCCTTTGTCATTCATACAGTAGGTCCAAAAATAGTAGACCAACCGACACAAATTGATGAAGATCTTTTAGCAAAAAGTTATCTTTCAGTATTAGCACTAGCTGAGAAAAATAACATTGAATCAATTGCTATACCATGTCTATCAACTGGAGATTTCAATTTCCCAAAACAAGAAGCTGCCAAAATCGCCATTCAAACAGTCAAAACCTTTATTGACGAGTCAAGTATAATAAAAAAAGTAATATTTAACGTATTTGATGATGAAAATTTAGCTATTTATAAAAAACTCCTTGCCAAATAAAAGAAGAAAATCGATTTGATTTTCTTCTTTTTTATTGCATAACTGAATGCTCTTTTAAAAGATTAAAAAATGACGAATAATCTCTTTTAAGATTGACAAAACTACCGTTCTTAGACAAGAAACTATGTTCAGAAACAGCTGTACAAACAAGGATTCCGTTTTGATTTACCATATTGTATACAAAAGTAAGTTTAGCAGATTTAACTCTTTTAACATTAGTCTCGATAGAAATTACATCTGCAAAAGTAGAAGTAGCTTTATAGTCACAGGAAATTGAAGTAACAGGAGAGATAATTCCCTCCTCTTCAATTTTTTCATAAGGCCAACCTATCTCTCTTAGAAAAAAAGTTCTCGCCTCTTCCATCCATCGAACATAATTAGAATGATGAGTAATACCCATTCGATCTGTTTCATAATACTGGACCTCGTGTTTACAAATAAACATAAGAACCTCCAAAAAGACTAAGAAATAAAATCTAAAATATCATCCTCAGAAAGAGATGAGTCACATACAACCTTAGCAGCTCCATTTTCTGAAACAAAGAGAGCAGGAACTGTAGCAATACCATATCTTTTACGTAAAGCTTGAATATCCTCTAATTCTTCACTATTTTCGCTATTAATATAGAAAATAGTAAGATTTGAATTACGTGCCACATTTGATAATTTAGGTTCAAAAAGTTGACAATATGGACAAGAAGGACGTCCAATAAATAAAATAAATTTTTCAGCTGTATCAATATTCTCCTTAGCCGAAGAAACAGAAATAGGTGTAAAAGCTGATGCAAAATTTGACATAATAATACCTCTCGAATAAAAATCTAATCATATAATATCTTAAAAACATGAAATTAACAAGAAAATAAAACAAAAAAAGCTAGACCTAGGTCTAGCAATGAGAATT
>NZ_KV809555.1:0-14753 GCF_001812625.1 Streptococcus sp. HMSC064H09 | reverse complement strand
TTTTTTCTGTCTAACTTTTGGGGTGCAGTTCAGTCATAAGCAAAAAGGACAGAAGCTATATAAGAAATGATGCTTGTGTATAAGAAGTTTTTATTACCTTTTTTACGACCAATACCTGTTAAAATAGTTGCAATGATAAAACTAATCAAACTAGGTGCTAGGAAAATTATTATAAGTATTCCCCAAGGATCTGACAGACCTAAGAGCAAGAATAAGACAAGATAGACTATGGCTAAATAAAAGGCAATTGACAGGAGAATAGAAGCAACTCTGTTGTCTGGAGAATTATTCTTAATGAGGTCCGGCTTAATGACCTCTTGACCAGTCTTACCCTTATCTTGGCTTGTGTTGAAGTTTGTATGTTGTACTGACATCTTTCTCACCTACCCCCCTATTTGTATTTAAGTAGGTTAACTCTTTTCACCTTTATTATACTCCTTTTTTTCCTTAGTTTCAGCAAGGTCGATAGGCTTTTGAGCCATTTTTATAAGATGAATTGTTGCTCGTGTTCTGCTTTCTTACTGGCACTATAGGTCCCAATTTAAAGCCCTTACACCTCACTAAGTAATGAATGGCTTAGATAGTTAGAATTTAGTTTTTATATGAGAAGCTAGACTAAAAAAGACACCATCTTAACAGACCTAATGGTTTGGTAAGGATGGTATTTTTTGTCGCTTTGAGAGAAGTGCCTTAAGGATTTTGTGAATTTTCATTAGATTTCCTTGTAATCCCATTAAAAGAAGTACCTTATCAATAATCATTCTAAATATCTATAGAGTGTCAGTTATCTTTTTCTCAACAACACTAAAATGAGCATGTTTATAATGCTAAACACTCATTTAAAACTAATGTCATTAAAGTAATAAAAGGACTTTTCTAAAAATTATGAAAATTTATCGAATCTTATTGAAAAAAAGCTTTCAATGATTTAGAATGAAGCTATAAATGGGAAAAAGGAGTCTTTTTATTATGGACAAAAAAGTACATTATAAGATGCACAAAGTTAAGAAACAATGGGTAACCATCGCAGTTACAGGGATGTCGCTCGGTGCAGTCTCAGCGGTTTCTTTAGGAACTAACGACGGTGTCGTTCAGGCCGACGAACATACGGATGCTACTGTAGCCATCCCCGATATTACTGTTGATACGGGTACTGTATCTAACGATACAACGGCTGCTCAGGATCCAACTACAGCAGTTGCAGCGACAAATGATGTCGCAACTGACCAAGCAGCTCCAACAGCAACTTTCGATTTGACAACTGATACAACAAATACAGTTGCAGCGAATGCTGTTGATACGGCAGCGACTGTCGGTACTGATCGTGCGGCAACTACAACAGATACAACAGCAACCAATGATACAGCTGTTGATACGACAAATAACAACACTACAACTGACACAACAACAGTTACTGATCGCGCAGCGACACGTGAACGTCGTGCGACTGGTGCTCGACGTGGTCCTACAGGAGGCCGTCGTGCTACCCCAGTTAACGGCAATACAAATAATGCCAACAATACTGTCACAGTAGTAAACAACGACCTTCCAGCAACTAACAATGTCGTAACTGATGGTCCAAGTCACATCAAAACAATTGATGGTAAACAATACTACGTTGAAGATGACGGTACTATTCGTAAGAACTATGTCCTTGAACGTAACGGCGGAAGCCAATACTTTAATGCTGAAACTGGTGAATTGTCTAACCAAAAAGAATACCGCTTCGATAAGAACGGTGGAACAGGTTCATCAGCTGATAGCACAAACACAAACGTTACTGTAAATGGCGATAAGAATGCCTTTTATGGTACAACTGATAAAGATATCGAACTTGTTGATGGTTACTTTACTGCCAACACATGGTACCGTCCAAAAGAAATCTTGAAAGATGGTAAAGAGTGGACTGCCTCAACTGAAAATGACAAACGTCCATTGCTTACGGTTTGGTGGCCAAGCAAGGCTATCCAAGCGAGCTACCTCAACTACATGAAGGAGCAAGGTCTCGGTACCAATCAGACCTATACGTCATTCAGCTCACAAACTCAAATGGACCAAGCAGCGCTTGAAGTTCAAAAACGTATTGAAGAACGTATTGCGCGTGAAGGTAACACTGACTGGTTGCGTACAACTATCAAAAATTTCGTGAAGACCCAACCAGGTTGGAATTCAACTTCTGAAAATCTTGATAACAGCGATCACTTGCAAGGTGGTGCCCTTCTCTATAACAACGATAGTCGTACAAGCCATGCTAATTCTGATTATCGTCTCTTGAACCGCACACCAACTAGCCAAACAGGTAAACACAATCCTAAGTATACTAAGGATACAAGTAACGGTGGTTTCGAGTTCTTGTTGGCTAATGATATCGACAACTCAAACCCAGCGGTTCAAGCTGAGCAGTTGAACTGGCTCCACTACATCATGAACATCGGTACTATTACTGGTGGTTCTGAAGATGAAAACTTCGATGGTGTTCGTGTCGATGCCGTGGATAATGTCAATGCTGACCTTCTTCAAATTGCTTCAGATTACTTCAAAGCTAAGTATGGTTCTGACCAAAGCCAAGATCAAGCCATTAAACACATGTCTATCTTGGAAGCGTGGTCTCACAATGACCCATACTACAATGAAGACACTAAAGGTGCTCAATTGCCAATGGATGACCCTATGCACTTGGCATTGGTGTATTCACTCTTGCGTCCAATCGGTAACCGTTCAGGAGTTGAACCACTCATTTCAAATAGTATGAATGACCGTTCTGAAAGTGGTAAAAACTCTAAACGTATGGCTAACTACGCCTTTGTGCGTGCTCACGACTCTGAGGTACAATCAATCATTGGTCAAATCATCAAAAATGAAATCAATCCTCAATCAACAGGGAATACCTTCACGCTTGATGAAATGAAGAAAGCCTTTGAAATCTACAACAGAGACATGCGTAGTGCTAACAAGCAATACACACAATATAATATTCCATCAGCATACGCCTTGATGCTTACGCATAAGGACACTGTGCCACGTGTTTACTATGGTGACATGTACACAGATGATGGTCAATATATGGCCCAAAAATCACCATATTATGATGCTATTGAAACCCTCTTGAAAGGCCGTATCCGCTATGCAGCCGGTGGTCAAGATATGAAGGTTAACTACATCGGTTATGGTAATACTAATGGTTGGGATGCTGCAGGTGTCTTGACATCTGTACGTTATGGTACAGGGGCTAATAGTGCTTCTGATACTGGTACAGCAGAAACACGTAACCAAGGTATGGCAGTTATCGTTTCAAACCAACCTGCCCTTCGTTTGACAAGCAACTTGACAATTAACATGGGTGCGGCTCACCGTAACCAAGCTTATCGTCCATTGCTTTTGACAACAAACGATGGTGTGGCTACTTACTTGAATGATAGCGATGCTAACGGCATTGTCAAATACACTGATGGTAACGGTAATTTGACATTTAATGCAAACGAAATCCGTGGTATCCGTAACCCTCAAGTTGATGGTTACCTTGCAGTTTGGGTACCAGTAGGTGCTTCTGAAAGTCAAGACGTGCGTGTAGCACCAAGTAAAGAAAAGAACAGCAGTGGTTTGGTTTATGAATCAAATGCTGCCCTTGATTCACAAGTTATCTACGAAGGTTTCTCTAACTTCCAAGACTTCGTCCAAGATTCATCACAATACACTAATAAGAAGATTGCTGAAAATGCAAACCTCTTCAAATCATGGGGTATCACATCATTTGAATTTGCACCACAGTACGTTTCAAGTGATGATGGTAGCTTCCTTGACTCAGTCATCCAAAATGGTTATGCTTTTACAGACCGTTATGATATTGCTATGAGTAAGGACAATAAGTACGGTTCATTGGCTGACTTGAAAGCAGCTCTTAAATCACTCCACGCTGTAGGTATCTCAGCGATTGCTGACTGGGTTCCAGACCAAATCTATAACCTTCCAGGTGATGAAGTGGTTACAGCAACTCGTGTTAATAACTATGGTGAAACTAAAGATGGAGCAATCATCAATCATAGCCTCTACGCTGCTAAGACACGTACTTTTGGTAACGACTACCAAGGTAAATATGGTGGTGCCTTCCTTGATGAATTGAAACGTCTTTACCCACAAATCTTTGATCGTGTTCAAATCTCTACTGGTAAACGTATGACTACTGACGAGAAGATCACACAGTGGTCTGCGAAGTACATGAATGGTACTAACATTCTTGACCGTGGTTCAGAGTACGTGCTTAAGAATGGTCTAAGTGGTTACTACGGTACAAATGGTGGTAAAGTTAGCCTTCCAAAAGTAGTCGGAAGCAACCAATCTACTAACAACGACAACCAAAACGGTGATGGTAGTGGTAAGTTTGAGAAGAGCTGGGGCAGTGTTTACTATCGTTATAACGATGGCAAACGTGCTAAGAATGCCTTTATCAAAGATAACGACGGAAATGTTTACTACTTTGATAACTCAGGTCGCATGGCAATCGGTGAAAAGACTATCGATGGTAAACAATACTTCTTCCTCGCTAATGGGGTGCAATTGCGTGATGGTTACCGTCAAAACCGTAGAGGTCAAGTATTCTACTACGACCAAAACGGTGTCTTGAATGCAAACGGTAAACAAGATCCAAAACCAGATAACAACAATAACAATACATCAGGCCGCAACCAATTCGTACAAATTGGTAATAACGTTTGGGCATACTACGATGGTAATGGTAAACGTGTGACAGGTCACCAAAACATCAATGGTCAAGAACTCTTCTTCGATAACAATGGTGTCCAAGTTAAAGGGCGTACTGTTAATGAGAATGGTACTATCCGTTACTATGATGCTAACTCAGGTGAATTGGCTCGCAACCGATTCGCAGAAATCGAACCAGGTGTTTGGGCTTACTTC
The DNA here is from genome assembly GCF_001812625.1 of Streptococcus sp. HMSC064H09. Classification (NCBI taxonomy): domain Bacteria; kingdom Bacillati; phylum Bacillota; class Bacilli; order Lactobacillales; family Streptococcaceae; genus Streptococcus; species Streptococcus sp. HMSC064H09. The sequence goes on along the minus strand of NZ_KV809555.1, from coordinate 9,839 downwards.
AATAATGATGGTGCAGCCGTAAAAGGTTCACAAAATATCAATGGTCAAAACCTCTACTTTGATCAAAATGGTCGTCAAGTGAAAGGTGCTTTGGCTAATGTTGATGGCAACCTTCGTTACTATGATGTAAATTCAGGTGAGCTTTACCGTAATCAATTCCATGAAATCGATGGTAGCTGGTATTACTTCGATGGTAATGGTAATGCTGTCAAAGGCATGGTTACTATCAATGGTCAAAACCTCCTCTTTGATAACAATGGTAAGCAAATCAAAGGTCATTTGGTTCGTGTGAACGGCGTTGTTCGTTACTATGATCCAAATTCAGGTGAGATGGCTGTTAACCGTTGGGTTGAAGTGAGTCCAGGATGGTGGGTTTACTTTGACGCTCAAGGCCGAGGACAAATCTAATCGTTTCCAAACTGTATGAACCGAGACAGTAGTCTCGGTTTTTATGGCATGTTCGGATTTCGTTAAGGATTTAATGATGGCTGAACAAGTGATTTTAAAACCATCTTGAGTTAGTCATGATAGTCTGATAGTAATCATTACATCTGTAGTTCCATGAAAAAGTAATCATGCTAAAAAAGCTATTAGTTATTTATAACTTAATACGAGAAACTTGAGAAACTGGGGAATTTCATTAAATGGTTCCAATCTATTGACGAAGCGTAAAAGTCAATCTATACTAAAAGTAATGCTAGTTATTCATTGGCATTCCATAGTCGAGGACTAGGCACAGACCTTCTCTGTGCCATTCTCTTAGGTTGTTCCCTTACAACTGAGGTAAGGTTCTAGTCTTTCAAAGATGAGAAGTAGTTGTGATAGTTTATAGTCTATTTCTTATGAGAGTGTCTTTAGGGAGAGAAAGCTCCATTAAAGACTCATCATTTAAGTTATCGGGGTAATCTCATTTTGATGTCACTTTCATAAACTACTTGATAGATATTGCACATTAAAGCACTATTTTTTCACTTAGGGGTTAAAATGATTAAAGTTCTTACACCTTACTTGTAAAAATTCGATTCTCGTATTATAGTATATATAAGAGATATCAAAAATTTTAATCTTTGATAAGAACTTGTTAGCTTCTCCGAGGGAAAATGAAATCTTAATAGAAAAGATTTCCATGAGAACTTAGCAAGTATAGGATTTTATTTCTCATAAAAAGAAGAAAGGGGGAGTATTTTTGAGAGCCTATAGGGAAGATGCGACTGAAGCAGCAGCAAGAACTGCCGAAGAGCATATTGCACATAAATCAGCGGACTCTGATTTAGTTGATACTATAGATCTTTCTAAATTATTGACTAACCCAAAAAGTCGCTCTGACCACAGTGCCCCCTCTCCATTAGATTTTGCTAGAGCAGACGAAGCCCTCTTTGATAATCATGCCCAATCGGAAACCGTGAGGATTCCATCTAAGCAAGAGATTATTTTTCAAGGAGCAGATTCGCAAACTCCAGACCCTGAAGTCATGGAAAATCATGTTTTTACGGGGACTAGAGATAGGAAGACTGGCTTAATCGAATGGGACAAGGACAGTTATACCTATCCTAAGATATCGGTACCAGTTGTCCAGGGCTATTTCGCTGACCAAAAAGAAGCGGGTTTTAACGTTGTCACACCCTATGTGCCAACGGTAACGGAACATGTGACCTATAGGAAATTGGGACGCATTATCCCTGTGACAGAAGATGGGGAATATATTCCAGGTGCTTTGACTAAGCAGTATAACAATAACAAAAAAGATCCACGAAAGGCGGGTGAGACAGCAACACCAGCTGTTCAAGATTATATGACAGATATTAAAAGTGTAGTACCGAACAAACCAGGAGGAGATACTCCGGTTGTGTATCGTAAAATTTTCAAGAAAGCCAGCATCACTTATATTGATGAAACTACCGGTGCTTACTTGGTTAGTGACCAGTTGACCGGGGAATTGGGTGAAGCGATTGAATACGGAACAGCAACACGTATCAAGACTTTCAAGGACATGGGATATGACTTGATTCAGGACGAATTCCCTAAAGATGCCATTTTTGATGATAAGGATATTGATGATCAAGAGTGGTTTGTCCTCTTGCAACACGATGTTGCCAAGGTAGGGCCTGATCATGAACAAGTCCCAGATACTCCAATCAATCCTAATAATCCAGATGGACCTAAGTGGCCATCTAAGTATGCTTACGAGAAAGAAGTAAGCTTCACAGTCTTTTACAAGAGTACAGATGGCAATGCGGATTTACCGGATGCCGATGTGCAAAAGGCTTATTGGGTCCGTACCCTTACCTTTGACAAGGTTACAGGTGAGCTTGTTGACGAGACAGAATGGTCACCAAACAAGACCAAGTATTATGACATCTATGCTCCAGTTGTTTTAGGCTATTTTGCGGATCGAGTAGAAGTAAAAGGTAGAGAGGTTACTGAAGATAACATCGAAGAAACCATTACCTACGTTCCACTTGGTAAGATCATTCCTATTGATGCAAATGGACGCTTGATTCCTAACGTTCCAACGCCAACCTTCAACAACGATGCCAATAACCCAACTAAGGTTAGTGAGACACTTGTTCCCCACATTCCGGGTTACCGTCCAATGCAACAAAGTGTCATGCCTGAGAGCTTGACAGACGATATTCTTGTTGAGTACGCTCCAATCCTTGAAGATGTAACGCAACCAACCTTGCAAACTGTCTTCTTCAAAGGTGCTGGAGAAGCAACACCGTCTGTTAATATTCAGTCTGACTTCACCTTCACTGGTCAGTATAACCAAGCAGAAGACACTTACACTTGGGATCAAGACAGCTATACCTTTGCTAAGGTTAATGTCCCAGTTATCGAAGGATACTATGCGGACAAGGCAGTGGCTGGTATGCAGGTAGTTACACCTGATAAACCAGAAGCCACAGACAGTGTTGTCTATAAAGAACTCGGTAAGATTATCCCTGTTGATACCTTTGGTAATCCAATCGCGGATGCAGAACCAGTTCATTATGCTAATGATCCTAAAGATGCTACGCAAGTTATTGAAACACCAGCACCACAAGTTGCTGGCTACCAAGCTGAAAGTGAATTGGTATTGCCAATTGACCTCAGCCTGGATCAAACCTTGGTTTACGAACCAATCTTGGATGATATCACACAAGATACGAAACAAACGGTTACCTTCCAAGGTGCAGGCTACAAAGATCCAGTTATCAACATTCAAGATAGCTTCAGCTTCCACGGTAAGTTTAACCAAGTGGAACAAACAAGCACTTGGGATCAAGAAAGCTTCACTTATGATGTTGTAGAAGTTCCAGTAGTTGAAGGCTTCTATGCAGATAAACGTCAAGCTGGTGGTCTTGAAGTTCGCCCAGACCTTCCAGAAGTGGAAGATACAGTTACTTACACAGAACTTGGTAAGATTATTCCAGTAGATGAGTATGGTACACCAATCGAAAATGCACCTACTCCAAGCTATAACAATGATCCAGAAGATCCAACCATGGCTATGGAAACAGTCGTTCCAGATGTTCTTGGTTACATTTCTGAAAAGGCCTTTATTACTCCAGAACACCCAGGTCAAGATACCAACGTGGTTTATGCTAAGGATGAGCAAAAAGCTATTATCCTTTACATGAATGAGCTTGATAAGTCAGAATTGACTCGTGATGTTGTCGTCGGAAGCTCAGGTGAGAAGATTGACTACTCTACTGATAAACAAATCGCAAACTTGCTCAAACAAGGTTATGAACTTGTCAACGATGGTTATGCAGAAGCCTTTGACCACACTTACAATGGTGACTCTGACTTTGACCAAGTCTTCGAAGTGGTTCTTCGTGAACGTTTGGTTCTTATCGACCCAGATATGCCAGCACCAGTTGCAGGTGAAGTCGTAGATCCAAATGATGTGAATAGCCCAGTTTGGCCAAATAGCGTAGAGATGCTTGAAAACCGTGCCGATGTGACACGTACCATCCAGTATGTCTTCGAAGAAGGTGGCTTGGCTAGCGACGACTACGTTGAAGTTCTTGATTTCAAACGTTTGGCTAATGTTAACCTTGTGACAGGTGCTATCAATTATGAAGCATGGTCAAGTACTCAAGCTGGCTTCTCAGCAGTTCCTTCACCAGAGGTTGTCGGATTTACACCAGACCGTATGGAAGTCGCTGAAATGACAGAGGTTTCTGTGGAAACTCCTGAAATCATGGAAGTGGTTACTTACCTCAAGGATGCTCAGAAAGCTACAGTCACTTATGTTGACGGTACAACTCGTAAGAAACTTGAAGTGGTCGACTTGCTTGGTAAATCAGGCGAAGTGATTGAATACTCAACAATCGAACGTATCAAGTACTATAGCGACCGTGGTTATACCCTTCTTGCTGATGGCTTCACAAACGGTGTGATCTTTGATGGCGATTCACATGTTGACCAAAACTTCATGGTTACTCTTCGTCATGGTACTGTTCAAGTAGGTCCAGATAACATCCAAGAAGCTGGTACACCAATCAACCCAGCTAATCCAGATGGTGCCAAATGGCCAGAACGCGAAAGCTACATCAAAGACGTAACCTTCACAGTTCTCTACACATCTAGCGATGGACAAGCAGAACTTCCTGCCAATAACATCCAAACTGCTCAATGGACACGTAGTTTGACTATTGACAAGGTTACAGGTGAAGAGCTTGGTTCAAGCTACTGGACTTCAAATAAAGGTCAGTTTGAAACAGTCATCACTCCTGAAGTAGAAGGCTATAGCGCTGATAAGGATAAGGTTGAAGGTAAGACAGTAGGTCAACGTAACCTTGAGGAAACCGTTGTTTATATCCCATTAACAGGCGATATTAACGGTAAACCTAAGGAAGACAAGGCAGACGATATCGTTGTTGAAGAAATCCAAGACCTAGAAGTTCTCGACCAAGTCGAAGAGCAAGTGGAATCTCATGATGGACCAGTTACTTATGGGCCAGGCGATGACTTTGAAGCATCTGTTTCAAGTCAAGCTGAGGGTAAAGGCTCTAAACACAAGATGCCAATTAATCTCTCAAATGAGGAAGAAGCAAGTAAAGGTAAGATTGAAGAAACCATCAATATCGCTGGCTTCACCGTATCGGTAACAGGTCTAGGACTTGGCCGCAACGGACGTAAAAAGAAAAATAAAAAAGATCACAAAGATCAAAAGGACAAATAATATAAAGCCCTGAATGACTCAGGCATGCCCAGACAGAAAGAAAATCTCAAGTTGCTTAGTGCACTTGGGATTTTTTTGTGGATTACCTAACCGAGGTCTGTGGAAACTAAGTATTTTAAACGTAAAAGAAGGTGTCGAACATACGCTGGTATTGATAAAAGTGATGATAAAAACTATAATCTAGTTACAAGAGCTATGTACTAAAATGCTCATTCCATTATTGTTAATGACTGGTTTTTCAATTCATGGTCGTTATAAAAAGAGGTACTATGTCTATTTCGTTTACTTATTGTGGCGTTGCATGTGGCGTCATCTCCATTGATAATCAATTTCATATCGGAATTGATCCTGACTTATCACCTAAAGGAACCTTAGTCCAGTTTAAAGGATTTGTTTCCGAGAAACAAACTGATGTTCATAAGGATAAGTCTCTTCTTAGTAAAGTTGATGTATGGCTAATTACTCATGGGCATCAAGATCATTTGGATGATGTAGGGAAAGATTATTTGAAGGGTAAAACAGTCATTTCTCCTAATAAGAAAATCTTAAATGGCGTGTCATGCTTAAATAATAGTGTTTTAAAATGGGGAGAAGAACAATCATTTCAAGTCGCTGATTACTTTATCACCATTAAAGCTTTACCAGCTTATCATGCCAGCAACTACATCATACGAAAGATTGTTGGTAAAGTGAATGGTTATCAAATATCAATTACAAGTTCGTCAGAAACTAAAGTCATTTATTTTACCGGTGATACTGTTTTGTACCCAGACTTAACAAAAAATGTTCCTAAAAATATAGATGCCATATTTGCTAATTTAGGTGCTGTAAAATCAGGTTCATTTGGTGGACCATTTACCATGGACTTGAAGATGTTAAATCGAATGAAAGATCTCCTTCAACCTAAAAGGATTTATCCCATTCATATAGATGATTATAGTCATTACAAGACAACTAAAAAAGAAGTTGAAGCAGCAGGCTATAGGGTTTTAGCTGTTGGTGAGACCATCGATATATAATTTATTGAGCGAATTGAATACTCTACTAAAATGAACTTGTTTATGGCATTCTTACTCACGTTTGCATTGTAGTCTCGCTTGTGGTAACATCACTTCTATACTACAATATAGGAAAACAACCACAAAAGGAGTATGCCATGCCGACAGAATATGAAAAAATGATTGCGGGTGAGTTTTATAAACCTAGCGACCCTGAGTTACGTGCCCTAGCAGCTAAATCCAGAGAAAACCAAATGGCCTTTAATGTGGAACCTGACCGTCTCAAGAGGGCAGAGATTGTCAAATCTTGGTTTGGTTCGACTGGTCAAAATATTGCCATGAATCCTCAGTTCGTTACGGATTATGGTGTTAATATTCATCTAGGTGAAAATTTTTACTCTAACTGGAATTTGACTATGCTGGATATTTGTCCTATTACGATTGGCGATAACGCCATGATTGGTCCTAATTGTCAGTTTTTAACACCTCTTCATCCGCTTGATCCAACCGAGCGTAATTCAGGTATTGAGTACGGAGCACCTATTACGATTGGTGATAACTTCTGGGCTGGTGGAGGCGTGACTATTCTTCCAGGCGTTACTTTGGGGAATAATGTAGTGGCTGGAGCAGGAGCAGTTGTAACTAAGTCCTTCGGTGACAATGTGGTGCTAGGTGGAAACCCTGCGCGTGTTATCAAGGAAATTCCTGTAAAGAAAGCCTAATCAAGCAACTCAAGGATTTAAGTCCTTGAGTTTTTTTGAAATCTATTGAAAGTTGAGTGGAGATCTTTTGAAAAGTTATTGACATTAGCTTCTAAAACTTTTATACTAAATAACGCTAGTTAGCTAACAATATAGTTAAGGAGTTATTTTTGGACCATTTTGGACGCTTGTTGAAGCAAGCCAATAACAATATGATGCGCCACTTTGATCAGTTTGCTAGGCAGTATGATTTGACTGGAAATCAGATGGCCATTATCGATTTTATAACCAATCATGCTAATCATGAGGTATTTCAACGTGACATTGAGCACGAATTTGAGATTCAGCGTTCGACAACGACAGTTCTCTTACAACGGATGGAGAAAAAAGGCCTTATCGAACGACATACCTCATCGAAAGACGCTAGGCAAAAAGCGGTTGTTTTAACGGATAAGGCAGTAAAAATCGCGTCTGCCTGCCAATCCTATCTTCGAAAAGAAGAGGAAGAGTTTGCCCAGCAATTTTCATCTGAAGAGAGAGAAGTCTTTCTCAAAATCTTACAACACTACCGCAATATTTAAGTTTATATAGGAGGAACAAATACTTATGTCAGACGAAAAAATCTCCACTAAGATCCTGTGTGCCATCTTTGCGACAGGAATCCTTTCTTTTTGTGGAGTGGCTGGTGAAACAGCTATGAACATCACCTTTCCTGTATTGATGAAGGCATTTTCGGTTAATACGTCAACAGTACAGTGGGTTACAACCATCTACCTATTAGTCGTTGCTTGCGTGGTGCCCTTATCTGCCTATCTCAAGCGCTCGTTTAAGATGAAAACCATCTTTCTTGTCGCAAACCTTTTGTCTATCTTAGGTGTTCTCATTGACTTTATAGCTCCTAGTTTTAGCTTTGTTGTTTTGGGACGATTGGTTCAAGGGATGGGAGTTGGTTTTGCCCTACCTCTCATGTTTAACATCATTTTGGAGCAGGTGCCAAGTCGTAAGATTGGTCTCATGATGGGAGTTGGGACACTGATTACAGCAGTTGCACCGGCGATTGGACCAACTGTTGGTGGACTTTTGACGGCACATTTTGGTTGGCGTTCTATCTTCCTCATTCAGTTTCCTATTCTCTTGGCTTCACTGATTGCAGGGCTTCGCTCGATTGAGCAAAAGAGTGAGGTTAAACGTGAATCTTTAGATATCCTCAGTCTACTGGCTACCATCTTTCTTTTCTTGGGCCTGATTTTAGGTCTTCATGGGGTTGCTGAACATGCCTTCTTCAGCTTCTCAGTCTTAGGTTGGCTTTTGATTGGGATCTTAGGTCTTGTCATTTTGATTTGGCGTTCTACAACATTAGAAAATCCCATCATCAACCTCTCTATTTTGAAAAATCGTAAACTGACAGGTCATATCATCGCTTTCTTTTCTTTCCAATTGGGTTCCCTTGCGATGAGTTTCCTCTTGCCAAACTATGTGCAGTTGGTTAACAACTCTAATACCACTCTTGCAGCCTTGATGCTCCTCCCAGGAGCTATCATTGGTGCAGGATTTGCTCCGTTTTCGGGTATCATTTTAGATAAGATGGGAGCTCGTAAACCAATTCTGATTGGAGCAAGCCTTATCGTTCTTGCTCAGTTGCTATTTAGCTTGTTTGGTCTCTCCCTTTCAAATACTTTGATTCTCGCCTTTTACATGATTTTCATGACGGGACTTGGGGTTGTCTTTGGTAATGTCATGACCAATGGACAGAAACAACTGTCGCTTGATCAACGAGCCGATGCTAATGCCATCTTTAACACCCTCCAACAATTTGCAGGAGCAGTGGGAACAACACTAGCATCTCTAATTGTTGCTATGAGTCAAGCTAACCACAAGATTGACTTTGCACGAGCAACGGCTCAAGGTAGTCGAAATGGCTTTGTGGTCCTATTTGTTTTGGCTATTTTCCAACTCCTTGTCTTAGTTAGTGTTGTTAAAAAGAATGATTAATAACAAGTTTGAAGCAAAGGAAACATGCTTTCCCTTGCTTTTTCTTTCCTTAAGCGAACTACTAATTTTACTGCAAATTTTAGTGTTAGTTTAAGGATTATGACTTATAATAAGTTTAAAGAAAAAAAGACCTTTCGTTGTAGATACGAGGAAGAAGGAGAGACTATGTCTTTACTCAAGAAAATGCGTCCCGAACAATCCCTAAAGAATCTGAGGTGGTTTGATATCGGTATTGTTACGCTCATTATGTTTGGACAGTTTATCGTGCGTTCAACCGAAATATATTTGGCGAGTTTGGCTCCAAGCGTTTCCACAGCAATCAGTGAGACAGCAACAAATACAGCCAGTGAAGGAGCAGCTTACTCTAGCAATTTCAACTTGCAGATTATTCTCCTAGCCTTAGCGATTATTTACCTCTGGATACGTCATTTTGACTTTAAACAATTACCTATACGCCTAAAGTGGTCTGTTCTTTTTTGGGTACCCTTTATTTTCGCTATTATGGGCTTGTTCGCCGATATGGTTAGCACCTTGTCAGGACAGTATAATTACTTTAGTCCTCAAGTTTTAGCCTTTGTTAGCCCTATGGCCGTGCTTAATAAATTTATGGCTTTGTCACCTATGGCCATTGCCTACGGACTGTTAAACGGTTTCTACGAGGAATTTTTCTTCTTAGGGCTCTTGACCTCAGTAAAGGAGAAGTATAAGTGGTGGGTCTTGCTCTTTTCAACCCTTGTCCGTGTGTCCTTTCATACCTATCAGGGCATGCTATGGGCTCTGGTTATTGGTGTGGTCTTTGGTATACTCTATTATTTTCTGTATAAATACAAGGTTAAAAACCTCCTTCCATTCTTCCTAGCTCATGCTTTAGCGGATATGTTTGGCTCAAGCCTCATTTATCTCTTGGTCAACTGGAATTATTAGTACAACAACTCCCCTCGTTTAATGTACTGACCCCAAAAAGTTAGACATTTAATT
>NZ_KV809554.1:0-7536 GCF_001812625.1 Streptococcus sp. HMSC064H09 | reverse complement strand
GTGGAGCTGATTTTGCACCGTTATTTGCAATAGCGCAGAGTAACTATGCTTGTCATTTGCAAAGACATGCTGATAATAAAGGAAAAGGTCGTGCTTTAAAAACGGCTATTTCATATACTTTGGACAATTTTCCTAATGCCAAAGGAATTGTGACGATTGATTCTGATGGTCAACACACCTACGAAGACATGATGAAATGTTTGGCTGAATTTTTGCAACATCCTGATAGTTTGGTGCTGGGTGTTAGAACATTTGAAAAATCTGTTCCTTTACGTAGTAAATTTGGAAATTTATTGACAAGAGACGTCTTGGGGGCTATGACAGGTGTGAACGTTTCTGATACGCAAACGGGACTTCGTGTGATTCCTATGTCATGGTTGCCAAAACTCTTAACCGTGGAGGGTGAACGGTATGAGTTTGAGATGAATATGTTACTTGAGGCAAAAGAGGACAATATTCTGATTTGTGAAGTTGGCATTGCAACGATTTATTTGGATGAAAATCAGTCGTCGCATTTTGATGTGATTCGTGACTCGATTAGAATTTACAAGGTTTTCTTCAAGTACATTTTTTCATCATTGTTTTCCTTCTTGGTTGATATTGTTGCTTTTACGATTTTAATTTCTTTGTTTAATGGATTGAGTTTTAGTGCGGTGACGTTAGCTTCGATTTTAGCGCGTGTGATATCATCTGTTGTTAATTTCACCTTGAATCGTAAGGTGGTCTTTAAACGAGGTCAATCAAATAGTGCGATAAAATACTTCACTTTGGTGGTAGTACAGATTGTTTTGTCAAGTTTATTGGTAACAGTTCTAGGAAATGCCTTGACGACGCTGCCAATTTCATTGGTGAAGATTTTAGTTGACGGTACACTTTTCATTGTCAGTTATTTTGTGCAAAAACATTTGATTTTTAGTGGAGGTGAGAATGAAGACTAGTAAGAGGATACTCTATTTCGTTGCATTTGTAACGACTGCCTTTTATTTAACTTGGCGTTTGGTGGCGACTATTCCGTGGCATGATTCATGGTTTGCGCTGATCTTTGGGATTTTATTGTGGGGAAGTGAGGTAGTTTCAGCCATTACAGGCTACATTCTCATTTGGAATAAGCAAAAGGACTTTGAGCTTGAAAAGCCTGAGATTGCTAAGGAGCGTTACCCAGATGTGGATGTTTTGATTGCAACGCATAATGAGGATCCAGAGTTGCTTTATAAGACGATTAATGCCTGCACTTTTATGGAATATCCTGATAAGTCTAAGGTGCATATCTACGTCTGTGATGATACCAATCGTCTAGAAGTTGCCAAATTGGCTGATGAGCTTGGTGTTGGTTATTTTGGTTTGGCGGATAATAAAGATGCCAAATCAGGAAACTACAATAATGCTTTACGTCAGACGTCATCACCTTTGGTGGCGACATTTGATGCGGATATGATTCCTTATCGTGAATTCCTGTTGGAAACTGTGCCTTATTTTGTTGAACAAGTTGAGGCTTATGAAAATGGTGACGATTATGATAAGTCAAAAGTTGGTTTGATTCAAACGCCACAAAGTTTTTACAATGCTGATATTTTCCAATTTAACTTGTTTTCAGAATCAACCTTACCAAACGAACAAGATTTCTTTTCCAAAGAAATTAATGTTTTCAATAATTCGCACGGTGCAGCGCTTTATACGGGGTCTAATACGCTTATTTTCCGCAAGGCGATTGAAGATGTTGGTGGTTTTCCGACAGATACCATTACGGAGGATTTCGAGCTAGGTGTTCGGATAAATGCGGCTGGTTATGTAAATTATTCGACGAAAAGTCCAATGGCTAGCGGGTTAACGCCGACAGATTTGAAGAGTGTCATCAAACAGCGCGTGCGCTGGGGACGTGGCGTTATTCGCAGTAGCTACAATATGAATATCTTCTTTAATCCCAAATTGACAATGGGGCAAAGAATTGTTTATATTAATGGCTATCTTTATTGGTGGTCTTTCTTTAGACGGTTATTGTATATCTTGGCACCGATTTTATATACGGTTTTCCATGTGCGTGTGGTGGTGTCAAATATCTGGCTACTGTTCCTATTCTGGTTGCCAAGTTTCGCCTTGACACGCTTGTCAATGCGAGAAGTCTCAAAACAATACCAAACACAGGTTTGGGGAGAAATTGTGGAAACGATTTTTGCTCCGTATTTGTTTATTCCCATGATGTTGGAGTCCTTTGGCATTAGCAATAAAAAATTTAAGGTGACACGTAAGGGAAATTATACGTCGTGGACGTTGTACCTTTATGCGCTTCCTTATCTTGTTTTATGGGGATTAGCCGTTTATGGTTTGGTGACTTTTAACTATGGAAAATTTGGTTCAGAGCTTTTTTATGGAAGTATTATCAGTTTTTGGTTGATTTATCATATCATCAATTTGACCTTTGCGATTTTCTGTGCGCTTGGTCGTCCGATTTATCGCTCAAGTGAGCGTTTTACTGTTGATGAAGCTATGGTTATTGAGGTTGATGATGATTCTTACCAAGTGAGAGTCTATGATATTTCAGAAACGGGGATTTCATTCTATACGGATTTACCATTGTATTTGCCGAAAGAAAAAGAACTGACGCTTAATTTGCAATCACGTGATTACCATGCGAGGGTAAAAGGTCATGTTGTTCGTGTTTTTGCGATTGATAATGGTTGGCGCTACGGCGTTCAATTTTCAGAAGTTCCTGAAGCTGATAAGCGCGAATTTTATCAGTACATTTATGACCGCATTAATCACAATCTTCCGAAGAAAAAAGACCCTTGGATGACAACATGGGATGATTTATTTGAGAACTTTAGTCAACGTTTCCAAAATAATGAACGTCCTGTTTCAGCCTATGACCAAGTAGCTTTTCCGAAAGTTCGTGTCAATGAAGAGGTTCAGGTTGCTGGAAAAAAATGCCAGCTTAGAAAGACAGATTATTATTACATGACATTTTCTGGAAAATTGACAAATCCTAAAAAAGAACCGAATGTCGCATTTACCTACAAAGATTTGCCAATTCAGTTGACTTTTGTGTCCTATGATACTGATAGAGACGAGTCGCTTTATCGAGTTACCAATTTAGCGGATTTGGATAGCTTACCTGCTTTTAAAGCCTTAGCAAATGAATGGAGAGGGAGAGTATGATTAGTATTGCTAGATTACTGTTGTTCTTTGTGATTACCATGGGGTACAATGCCTTTTTCCGTAATACTGTGAAGATGAATCGCCGTCTGACATGGGTGTTTACATTTTCAGTCATTACATTGGTATTGTACCTTGGTAGTTTGTTAGGCTTTATGTTGCAGACCGTGTATGCCATTTCTGTTTTGGGCTGTCTTTTGAGTCTTTACTATCTTTGGGCGGTATGGAAAAAGAAATATCGCTTTAGGAGACTTGATTATATTTCGCTTGGAATGATGGCTTATTTGCTTTTGTTTGGAATAACGCTCTGGCATTCACCGCTTTTACATTATGATAATTTTACGCATTGGGCAACGATTGTAAAATTTTTCCATATCAATAATGCTTTGCCAACACAGCAGGATACGATTATTAGTTATTATACCTATCCTGTTGGAAGTTCACTTTTCATTTATTTTTTCACGACCATCGTAGGCTTTTCAGAAGGTAGTATGTTGGTCGGGCAATTCTTCTTGATTGCTTCCAGTCTTTATGCCATGTTTGCGGCACTTCGTGATGATCGACGTGTCTTAATGGTTAGCATGATTTTTGCTTCGTTTGCTGTTTTTAATACGTTCAACGTTGCTATTCGATTAAATAATTTGCTGGTTGATTTTCTGCTTCCGGCCTTGGCCTTGGCAGCCATAGCAGGTTGTTTTGTCTATCGTAATCGTTTCTGGTTTTTGTCGCTAAATACGGCGGTAATTCTTGGATTATTAAGTATCGTCAAAGTAGATGGACTTTTCTTTGTCGCTCTCGTTTTAGTAGTTTATGTGGTTTGTATTGTGCGTTTACTTGTTCGTAAAAGAGCACGTTTAAAAGCACTAGTGCTGCTCATAATGACCTTGCTAGTCAGCTGTCTTCCTTTTGTTATTTGGCAAAAGCATGTGACGGATAATTTCCCAAATGCCTCAAGTGCCAAGCATGCGGTGTCCATGTCAGAACTTGGTCAGGTATTGACTGGAAATCTGTCAGGCGTCCCACAAAAAATTATCACTCTTTTTGTCAAATCGGTGTTTACGTTTGACAGTTTGGCAAGCAATGGAATTTTGATAATCAATCTGATTATGATGATTGCCTTTATTGTGATTGGCATTCGTTTGAAATATAAGAAATTTGTCTTGTTGACTTGGGGATTTGTTGATATTTCGATTGTGACTTACTATATTGGCATTTTACTCATGTATCTGACAGCAATGCCGACTGATGAAGCGTTAGAATTAGCAGGATTTGAGCGCTATGCTTCGAGCATCGTTATCTTTGCTTTTGGTTGTTTGACCATGGCTTTAGCATGGGTAATGGACAAGGGTCTGTATGAAAAAATCATTAGTAAACGTAATGCTAGGTCTTACAAGAGCTTATTTAATAAACGCTTGTACCAATACGCGAGCCTTGTTTTGACAGTTTATGCCATTGGAATGTTCTTGTCAGAAAATAATAGCATTGTTTACAATAACAATCAGGAAACAAACGAGGTCGCAAAAGAAATTCGTCAGTTTACTGGAAGTCAGAGTAATTCGTCAACGGATAGAATTTTGGTTGTAACAGCAGATAAGGAGAATGTAGATAATTATTTTGCCCAATATGCTAGTCGTTATTATCTGTGGGATGTCAATGTTGATGCCAGAGAAAATTTTGTGTCGGTTGACCAAAAATTTTTAGATTTAATGGCATCATACAGCGACAGCGCAACAAGTTATTACCTCAGCAATAAAAATATCGATACTAGAGATGATTCCAATTTAACAGACGATGACTTTATTGCACTCTTAAAAACGTATGACGAAGTCTTGATTTTAGATGACCATTATACGTTTAATGCCTTGACGAAAAAACTATTTGGTCGGACATATTCCCCAGGATTGTATAAAGTATCAGATATTCTTGCTGGAAAAGGGTAAGTTTTCTAGCTTTATCAAGCATAAGTCTTGATATTTCAAATAAAATATGCTATTACAACAAAAAATATGTAGAAGGAGGCGGAGTTTGTGACTTCGCCTCTTGTGGTGCTCAAAAGACTTTCTTGAACATTGGAGAGGAAGTTAAGAAAAGTCCGTTTAAATCATCTGCTCTACTGATCACACAAAACGAGGTCCTCATAGGATGCAATCCACGTTCCACACACTCGACACTAATATAGAAAGATTTCATATCCACAAAAGCAATATCAGATTTTGGTTCTCGTAAATAATCAAAATAGCCCATTATCTATCTCTTTTATAGTTGTTTTCCCAATATTCCCTTTCTCCTTCTCCTATGCCTTCTGGTAGTTGCTTCAAACATTGTCCCATGCTTTGATATTTAACAATTTCAGTTATTTCAGCCAAAGAAAGTCGATGGGATGCTCTGCTAAAGTCCGTATCGGAGTAATCAACCTCTTCTATTTCAACTAAAATCTCATAATTTTGACCAAGATAATATTTAATTTCAGACGGTACTAACTTCTCTGATTCTTTAAAAAACAAATTAATATGACCGTTTGAAGACAACAATCGTTCTCTGATATTAGTTGATTTTCCAATATAAAAACAGACTTTTTCATCTTCTAAAATGGCAAAAAACTTATATACGCCCACAATATCTTTTTCCAAAATTTCTGAGGGGATAGTGATATTCCTCATTTTAGCTTTTTCTAATCTTACTTTATACGTCATTCCCATGGTATTCTCCTAACTTATAACTCTAATGGCATAAAGTCTCCTACAATTTTACCCACAATACGAGGGTTTTCATCATAAGGAATATAGATGTCCTTATAAGCCTTGTTAATAGAAACTAGGCGTAGCCCCTCTTTCTCACGGTAGACTTTCTTGATAAAGGTCTGAAAGTTCCATACTACAGCATATACTGCTCCATCATAATCAAAACCTGTCTCACGGATAAGAGCTACTGAACCATTTTGATATTTAGGTTCCATAGAATCTCCAGATACCCAAGAGGCAAAATCATGAGCTAGTTCTTCATTGAAATAAACAGTGTCGTAATTTCGATTATCATAAACTGATGTACCAATACCAGCAGACATTTTTTCGTATACATGGTACTCATAGAGATTTTCTGAAACTGATACTACTTGTTGAGTTTTCTCTTTTTGCACCAAGTTACGAGTATATTCTACTACTTGATCTTTACCTTTATTTGACAATGTATTATACAGACGAACAATCTCAATTTCTGTAAAATAATCTTTTGGGACGTTTAGAATCTGCTCCAACTGTTTCACTTTTTTTCTAGATGGTTTTTTTACTCCACGTTCCCATGCAGAATAGGCTTGATAACTGATTCCTAATCGATCTGCTATCTCCTTTTGAGTCATTTTTAGCTCTTTTCTTCGAGCTTTCAACTTTTCTGGTTGATACATAACTCCACCTCACATTAATAGTAATTTTATTTCTGCTTTTTTCCTTGCCTCTTTATCTGAGAATTTTTCTTTATCCCAAACATACGCAATCGACTTTCCTTTATTATAAATAAGCCACGTTTTTAAATTGATACTACTTGCTTTTATTGCTTTCCAGTTATCTTGATTCAAGAGATCTGGGTATTCTAGACTCGTTGTAAAACCTACTTTACTTACCCTCTGCTTAACCTGATTAATAAGGGAAGGTTGAAACTGATGGAACTCCTCTATAATTTGTTTTCTAATATCGTGAAACAAACGAAAAATATAAGCATTTTTCCCTTCAATATAGGTCTCAACTGCTTGTTTAATTTCACTATCATTATCAGAATAATATTCCCGTAGCAAGTCCAAAAGACGAAAAAATAAAGCCTGTTTTGAAACTTCAAGACTATTTTGCACTTGCTGGAAGGTATCGCAACTATAGTATATTTTTGACAGAAGGACAATGTCAGGCATTAGTACTACAGCAGAAAAAATATTTGCTTCACGTTCTAGTAAATTCTCTTGATTATCAATTGATTCTGCAAAATAATTTCCATTATGTTTAAGAATAAAGTGACCTAACTCATGGCATAAGGTGAAATTCTGCTTTACTTTTAGGTTATCTCTTTCATAAGAGAAACTATTTCCCAATTCATCAACTACTGTCAAACCTTCTACTTATGGTTAGAAAAGTGGTGACTAATCACTTGAATTTGGTACTTTTGGATACAATACTGAAAAAAATAATTGAAACTATAATTCAATAATGAGATATTATTATCCTTCATGTACTGGTATAATACATGTTTTGTAGACTTACTTATTCTTGCATATAACTTATCCAAAGAACAATACCTCCTTTAAATATGACTCACAGATAACTAAACCTTTTTGGTTGAGTTCGTTTTATAAAAAAAGTGGACAATTGTCCACATGCAAAACTTGTTCCAAGAATTTTTTAG
>NZ_KV809553.1:0-4238 GCF_001812625.1 Streptococcus sp. HMSC064H09 | reverse complement strand
CCTTTGGGCGCCTCCGTTACCTTTTAGGAGGCGACCGCCCCAGTCAAACTGCCCGTCAGACACTGTCTCCGATAGGGATAACCTATCTGGGTTAGAGTAGCCATAACACAAGGGTAGTATCCCAACAACGCCTCACTCGAAACTGGCGTCCCGAGGTCATAGGCTCCTACCTATCCTGTACATGTGGTACAGATACTCAATATCAAACTGCAGTAAAGCTCCATGGGGTCTTTCCGTCCTGTCGCGGGTAACCTGCATCTTCACAGGTACTAAAATTTCACCGAGTCTCTCGTTGAGACAGTGCCCAAATCATTACGCCTTTCGTGCGGGTCGGAACTTACCCGACAAGGAATTTCGCTACCTTAGGACCGTTATAGTTACGGCCGCCGTTTACTGGGGCTTCAATTCATACCTTCGCTATTGCTAAGCACTCCTCTTAACCTTCCAGCACCGGGCAGGCGTCACCCCCTATACATCATCTTACGATTTAGCAGAGAGCTGTGTTTTTGATAAACAGTTGCTTGGGCCTATTCACTGCGGCTGACCATAAGTCAGCGCCCCTTCTCCCGAAGTTACGGGGCCATTTTGCCGAGTTCCTTAACGAGAGTTCTCTCGCTCACCTGAGGCTACTCGCCTCGACTACCTGTGTCGGTTTGCGGTACGGGTAGAGTATAATTAACGCTAGAAGCTTTTCTCGGCAGTGTGACATCACTAACTTCGCTACTAAACTTCGCTCCCCATCACAGCTCAATGTTATAGATATAAGCATTTGACTCATATCACACCTCACTGCTTGGCCAGACACTTCCAATCGTCTGGTTTAGTTAGCCTACTGCGTCCCTCCATCACTATATACTCTAGTACAGGAATATCAACCTGTTGTCCATCGGATACACCTTTCGGTCTCTCCTTAGGTCCCGACTAACCCAGGGCGGACGAGCCTTCCCCTGGAAACCTTAGTCTTACGGTGGACAGGATTCTCACCTGTCTTTCGCTACTCATACCGGCATTCTCACTTCTATGCGCTCCAGCACTCCTCACGGTACACCTTCTTCGCACATAGAACGCTCTCCTACCATACCTATAAAGGTATCCACAGCTTCGGTAATATGTTTTAGCCCCGGTACATTTTCGGCGCAGGGTCACTCGACTAGTGAGCTATTACGCACTCTTTGAATGAATAGCTGCTTCTAAGCTAACATCCTAGTTGTCTGTGCAACCCCACATCCTTTTCCACTTAACATATATTTTGGGACCTTAGCTGGTGGTCTGGGCTGTTTCCCTTTCGACTACGGATCTTAGCACTCGCAGTCTGACTGCCGATTATATCTCGTTGGCATTCGGAGTTTATCTGAGATTGGTAATCCGGGATGGACCCCTCACCCAAACAGTGCTCTACCTCCAAGAGACTTAACATCGACGCTAGCCCTAAAGCTATTTCGGAGAGAACCAGCTATCTCCAAGTTCGTTTGGAATTTCTCCGCTACCCACAAGTCATCCAAGCACTTTTCAACGTGCCCTGGTTCGGTCCTCCAGTGAGTTTTACCTCACCTTCAACCTGCTCATGGGTAGGTCACATGGTTTCGGGTCTACGACATGATACTAATGCGCCCTATTAAGACTCGGTTTCCCTACGGCTCCGTCTCTTCAACTTAACCTCGCATCATATCGTAACTCGCCGGTTCATTCTACAAAAGGCACGCTCTCACCCATTAACGGGCTCGAACTTGTTGTAGGCACACGGTTTCAGGTTCTATTTCACTCCCCTCCCGGGGTGCTTTTCACCTTTCCCTCACGGTACTGGTTCACTATCGGTCACTAGAGAGTATTTAGGGTTGGGAGATGGTCCTCCCAGATTCCGACGAGATTTCTCGTGTCTCGCCGTACTCAGGATACTGCTAGGTATAAAGACTATTTCGAATACGAGGCTATTACTCTCTTTGGCCTACCTTCCCAGGTAGTTCTTCTATAGTCTTTAAGTCCACGTTGCAGTCCTACAACCCCGAAGAGTAAACTCTTCGGTTTGCCCTCTTGCCGTTTCGCTCGCCGCTACTAAGGCAATCGCTTTTGCTTTCTCTTCCTGCAGCTACTTAGATGTTTCAGTTCACTGCGTCTTCCTCTACATTACCTTAACAGTAATGAGTGACAGGCATTACCTGCCGGGTTCCCCCATTCGGACATCTCTGGATCATTGCTCACTTACAGCTCCCCAAAGCATTTCGTCGTTAGTCACGTCCTTCATCGGCTTCTAGTGCCAAGGCATCCACCGTGCGCCCTTATTAACTTAACCTTATTTTGGTCTTTCGACCTAACTCATTAAATATTCACAGCGTTTCGGTTTATTTTCTTGTTACTATCTATATGTAATTATTTACATATGGAATTTGATATAGATATTCAATTTTCAATGGACAATACTTGAATCTTTCGATTCAATGGAGCCTAGCGGGATCGAACCGCTGACCTCCTGCGTGCAAAGCAGGCGCTCTCCCAGCTGAGCTAAGGCCCCACAAGACCTCTCAAAACTAAATAAGAAACTC
This sequence comes from Streptococcus sp. HMSC064H09, assembly GCF_001812625.1. Taxonomy (NCBI): domain Bacteria; kingdom Bacillati; phylum Bacillota; class Bacilli; order Lactobacillales; family Streptococcaceae; genus Streptococcus; species Streptococcus sp. HMSC064H09. Next base: position 1,698 of record NZ_KV809553.1, on the reverse strand, counting down.
AAGTACATTCCGTTTTTCCTTAGAAAGGAGGTGATCCAGCCGCACCTTCCGATACGGCTACCTTGTTACGACTTCACCCCAATCATCTATCCCACCTTAGGCGGCTGGCTCCAAAAGGTTACCTCACCGACTTCGGGTGTTACAAACTCTCGTGGTGTGACGGGCGGTGTGTACAAGGCCCGGGAACGTATTCACCGCGGCGTGCTGATCCGCGATTACTAGCGATTCCGACTTCATGTAGGCGAGTTGCAGCCTACAATCCGAACTGAGATTGGCTTTAAGAGATTAGCTTGCCGTCACCGACTCGCAACTCGTTGTACCAACCATTGTAGCACGTGTGTAGCCCAGGTCATAAGGGGCATGATGATTTGACGTCATCCCCACCTTCCTCCGGTTTATTACCGGCAGTCTCGCTAGAGTGCCCAACTGAATGATGGCAACTAACAATAGGGGTTGCGCTCGTTGCGGGACTTAACCCAACATCTCACGACACGAGCTGACGACAACCATGCACCACCTGTCACCGATGTACCGAAGTAACTTTCTATCTCTAGAAATAGCATCGGGATGTCAAGACCTGGTAAGGTTCTTCGCGTTGCTTCGAATTAAACCACATGCTCCACCGCTTGTGCGGGCCCCCGTCAATTCCTTTGAGTTTCAACCTTGCGGTCGTACTCCCCAGGCGGAGTGCTTAATGCGTTAGCTGCGGCACTGAATCCCGGAAAGGATCCAACACCTAGCACTCATCGTTTACGGCGTGGACTACCAGGGTATCTAATCCTGTTCGCTCCCCACGCTTTCGAGCCTCAGCGTCAGTTACAGACCAGAGAGCCGCTTTCGCCACCGGTGTTCCTCCATATATCTACGCATTTCACCGCTACACATGGAATTCCACTCTCCCCTTCTGCACTCAAGTTTGACAGTTTCCAAAGCGAACTATGGTTGAGCCACAGCCTTTAACTTCAGACTTATCAAACCGCCTGCGCTCGCTTTACGCCCAATAAATCCGGACAACGCTCGGGACCTACGTATTACCGCGGCTGCTGGCACGTAGTTAGCCGTCCCTTTCTGGTAAGCTACCGTCACAGTGTGAACTTTCCACTCTCACACTCGTTCTTGACTTACAACAGAGCTTTACGATCCGAAAACCTTCTTCACTCACGCGGCGTTGCTCGGTCAGGGTTGCCCCCATTGCCGAAGATTCCCTACTGCTGCCTCCCGTAGGAGTCTGGGCCGTGTCTCAGTCCCAGTGTGGCCGATCACCCTCTCAGGTCGGCTATGTATCGTCGCCTAGGTGAGCCGTTACCTCACCTACTAGCTAATACAACGCAGGTCCATCTTGTAGTGGAGCAATTGCCCCTTTCAAATAAATGACATGTGTCATCCATTGTTATGCGGTATTAGCTATCGTTTCCAATAGTTATCCCCCGCTACAAGGCAGGTTACCTACGCGTTACTCACCCGTTCGCAACTCATCCAAGAAGAGCAAGCTCCTCTCTTCAGCGTTCTACTTGCATGTATTAGGCACGCCGCCAGCGTTCGTCCTGAGCCAGGATCAAACTCTCATTAAAATCTTTAATAATTGTTCGAGCGTTAACTCATTACCGTCGTCTGACGATTTATTCTTGTAAATTGACAGGTTATAATTTCTTCTATCATAACCCTGCACTTGGTTTCTTATTCAGTTCTCAAAGGTCT
>NZ_KV809552.1:0-39562 GCF_001812625.1 Streptococcus sp. HMSC064H09 | reverse complement strand
AATTAAATGTCTAACTTTTTGGGGTCAGTACACTTAGCAGGGGGTTCTTTCTTCTCCAAGATTTTCAAATATTTGCTTTTCTTAAATTGCCCCGATAATTCTAACAGAATAAATAAGTACCACATCAAAAAACTTAGGAATAATAGTAAAAAACTACCTAAAATAAGATATAAGAACGATAGCCCTAAAGTTAGACAGAAAAAATCTAACTTTTAGGAATCAGTACAGTTTTTTCAGGCACTTCCAATTAATCTCTATTTCGATTGAGAAATTTTCAGATGATTTTCTTCATCCTTCAAGTATTGTTTAGCCTTTCGAACGATATAGAGCGATTTATCTTCTATGACTAACTTGCTCTATGTGTATCTCCTTTAAGAGTAGCATTCAAGACTTGGTAGTAGACTGCTGGTACTTAAAGTCATTGCTTAAACCTTCGAAATAATCATTGCTTTGGTGCGTAATAATTAAATCATAAAGATCTAGACAGACCTTTTTATTTTCTCAGCCAGTGTAGAGTCTGTGATAGTCAATCCATCTTTCCCCCTTACGAGCCAGCACTTTCGTAGGCATCCAAACCCCTATCCCAGAGTTTGAGGGAAATGAAAAAGAAGACAAGGGAAATCAGAATCAAACCACCGATGTTAAAGAGCTCATTCTTACCCTGCAAGAAATAGCTAGCTGGATAATAAGCCGTAAAGGCGAAAGGCACGATAAAACTGATCAACCAACGAAGGAGCGAATTGTAAATAGAAATAGGATATTTGGCAAAATCGTTGAACATATAGAAAATGTAAATCATGGCGCCTGACTGCTTGGTCCAAAATGCGATGCTGGCTGTCGCAATTTTTAAAGAAGTGTAAATCAAGGTCGCAAAAGGAATACAAACTAGAAAAAGTAGGAATTTGGGAAGCGTCCAAGCAATGCTTGACACTGTTGTTCCCAATAGAATGCAACCGACCAAAAGTTCGCCCAAGGCATCAATCTGAAAGGTCTCAACGAGGATATGAAAGAGAGGATTGATAGGACGAGTCAGATACTTGTCAAACTCCCCTTTTCGAACTAGTCGTTGACCTAAAGCCCAGAGGTTGTCAAAAAAGAGATGGTCCAAGCCCTTGGGAATCAAGGAAAATCCATAGATAAAGGCAATTACTTGAAAGGTCCAACCTTCTAGGGATGGGATGTGTTGAAAGATAACATTGAGAAACAAGAGGTTCAGCCCTTGAGTCAGAAAAACTCCCAAGACACCTACTACAAAATCCACCTTGTATTCCATGATTTGCTTGATGTATTGTCTGATGAAAATCAGATGCATGCGTTGAAATTTTTTCATACTAACCTCCTTGAATAGTGATAAATGACTGGACTCGTTTCCAAATCAACTGAGACAAGCCCACCATCACTATAAGCCAGAAGAACTGGAGCAAAAGCGCTTGAAGAATCTGACTGGCATCGTATTTCCCAACAATGATCATAACCGGAGTATAAATCAAGGATGAAAAAGGCAAGAAGGAGAGAATAGCTGAAACCACCTTTGGAAAGAAAGCCAAGGGAATCAAACTTCCAGACATAAAAGCCACTATTGAAGTCTTGAGTAGATTGGAACCCCAAAGATTTTTAAACACAAAGGCTGAAAATCCAAAGCAGATATTAAAGAAAAAGTTAATCAGATAGGCGAGCGTTAAGCTAATGAGATATATAACCAACAATCCCAGCACTTCTACAATGCCTTTTCCAGACAGGATTTTCATCATAACTATGACACTTAAAAATGGCAGTCCAACAGTGATAAAAATCAACCACTTGGAACCAAGCTCGGTAAAGAGATAAGAGGCCGCAAAATGCACTGGTCGCAACAAACGCATGATAATGGAACCATCCTTGACCTCTTCCCCAATCATAAAGGAGCTATCAGATCTGGTCAAAAGATTGGTCACAAAACTCATGATGATGTAGAGGGTGATGTCTGCCATGCTGAAGCCCTGAATCAAAGGCTCCTGTGACGAATCAAAGACTGCCTTCCAGAGATAAAAGGCCACAAAAGCCCCCATGACATCTCCAATCCGATAGAGAATAAAGTTGACACGATAGGTAATCAACTCCTGAATCCCTGCATTGATAAAGGGTTTATACCGTCTCCACAATTTGACCATCTTAGAGCTCCTTTCGGTAGAAGCGACGGATAATATCCTCAATATCCGTATCCACCATCTTCAAATCACGGACTTCAAAATCAGACAGAGTTTGCTTGATAATATCAGCTGACTGGTAGCGAGAACTATCGAATTCAATAGTCAGGCTATTTCCTTGCCTATCAATGGTCATATCAGGCAAGCCTTCATAATGAGAGACTAAATGACTTTGACCTGGTATCAGATCGAAGGAGAGAGTCTTCATCTTGCCAAAGGTTTCCTTGAGCTGGCTCACCGTTCCATCAAAAATCTCTTGCCCCTTATCAATCATAAGAATCCGATCACAGAGTTGCTCAATATCACTCAGGTCGTGAGTGGTCAAGAGAATAGTGGTCTCTTCCTCCTGATTGATCTGAGTGATAGCCCGACGAATGTTATCCTTGACCGACACATCCAAACCAATAGTCGGCTCATCTAAAAAGAGAACCTTGGGATTGTGAAGTAAGGAAGCCGCAATGTCCGCCCGCATCCGTTGACCTAGTGAAAGAGTCCGCACAGGATCCTTGATAAAGTCCTTCAAATCCAAAACTTCATTCAAAAAGTCCATGCGCTTATGGAAAAGCGAGTCCGGTACATCATAGATCTCTTTCAAAACCGTGTAGGTCTCTTGCAGGGCCAAATCCCACCATAGCTGGGTGCGTTGTCCGAAAACGACTCCAATATCCTTGACATAATCCTGGCGATTATCCTGTGGAATCTTGCCATTAATCCGACAAAAACCAGATGTCGGTTTTAAAATTCCTGTCAGCATTTTAATGGTAGTCGACTTCCCAGCACCATTTGCCCCGATAAAACCTAGAATCTGTCCCTTGGGCACCTCAAAGGTCAAATCCTTGACCGCTTCAAAGGTCTGCTTTTCAGGATGAATAAAGGAACGCAAAGATCCCTTCAACCCCGGTTCCTTGACTGTCTTCACAAAATTTTTCTGAAGATGTTCCACTTCTATCATTGCCATATCTATCTCCTACAGTAAAAAATCAACAAACCGTGTCCTTTAAACACAAAAAGCCAATTTCTCATCTCCTAAAATCTGCTTTCTTTATCACAGCAGAAGGCCTCAGTATTACTCTATTATAAAGCAGTTAAAAAAGGAAACCAAGTGTTATTCTCGTAAAAGAGAAAATAGTTTTGATACTTGAAAAAACAAAAAAATCTGTCTAAAAAGACAGACTCAGAATGTATGATATAAAGCATTTATCGGATTGCCATAGTCAAACAAATAATCGTGATGATAACAAGCGTCAAAACCAATAGCCAATAAGTCAATTTATAAACTTTCACAGCTCCACAAAAACGTTCGACATAGGATTCTTTGGGATTATTTGGATTGTACCAAACTGTCAGGGGTGATCCCAAAGGAAAAAAATCCTTGGCGGTATATGGCACTGATGAATTGGTGTATAGAACAAGTCTTTTAGCCAACAAGTCTGGATTAGAGGTGGCTTTGGAACTCTTCCAAGGAAGTGAAACTGTCGTGACCCACTCATACTCCAGACTTCTTCTAAAAGCTTTACCATTGACGACATACTCTACAATCGGAGCAATGGCATCAGTATAGTATCTATAGCCAACTACGCTACCTTTTATGCTCTCTGTAGACCTCTTTTTACGATTAAGTTCTTTGAGATACAAATAGCGAAAAAGAAATATTGTAAATGACAAAACGACGAAGCCTATGGACCAAGCCCAAAATAGAATCTGCAACTTAGACATGATTTTCCTCCTCAAAGATGATTTTTCCCATTTGATTCTCCCACATTAGTCTTTGTATTTTGCTCACTGGAATAAGCACGACTCACTCCATTCTACCATGTCTGGACTTTGCTTGCTTGTGAATGTTTAGATAGATTATAAGCCACAAAAAAGCCACCATAGGGTGACTTAAAGATAGAAACTCTAAAACGTATTGGAAATAATTCCTTTTTTGAGTGCTGTAAGTATAAATCATAACTTTACACCATGGTAAAAATTCCTTTGCACAATTGCTTCAAGTAGTTGTAAGTTTTAATACTTAGCTTTACTACCAAGCTATGGAAAAGATGAACGTCTTCATCTAAAAATCGAAAAATTAATAAAATTCATTTATCACATCTAACAATAACTCTTTGTCATTCTTTATAATGGCTAACAATGCATCTTCGTCATCCTCCAGAATGGCCATGTATATCTTTCTTCGAGCTTTTAACTTTTCGATTTCTTTTTCAGACTCTTTAAGCCGTCGATTTTCTCTTAATTTCATATAAAGAAAGATTCCTGCGACCAAATAGTTTAATACTGAAAATATAGCAAATAATACAACAAGATTCATGATAATTACTCTCCCTATAAAATAAATTTTCTTAGTTCTCAACTATTGAATGTATTTCAACACTTCACACTAAAAAGATGTGTTTTCCCTGTCTATGTTCATTATCAGTGTTAACCATTAACAAACATATGCTTTCGCAAACAAATACAAATCATCTAATTCATCATGTTCAGGTCTTGAGGTTGTATGAAATCCTGCACAATAATGACAATAATAAGTACGAATGGTTTGATCCTCACACAACATGACCGCACGAAGCGCTTTGGCATTAGTCTCATAAACTATTTTATTTTTTTTAGCTCCATGACAGTAAACACCTTTTGTTGAGTGTCTGTTCTCCATTAGTTTCATTTTGTTTCTATAAATAATCTTTCTAATTTTAGACATGTTGCTTTCCTCCTTTTGGTAATAAATGCTGTACTTTTGTTTTGCATTATTTATTTACAACTATATTTTACCACCAGAAATACACAATACAAGTACCTTAAACATATCATTGTCCATCTGTTTTATACTTTCAAACAATATAACAAAAAAAGTACGTATAAAACGTACTTCTGTTTTTTTGCGAAATGCTATTTAAAAAAAGTGTCAATTTTACTTATTTATTTTTTCTAGTTCAAGTATAGTAAACACCCCATTAAATCGATCAATATAACGTTGAAAACTATCTCTGCCATAGGTTTCAATTTCATATATTACCCTAGGAACTGTACTCCTTGTATCTTTCTCAATAACTTTAAGTGCAGGGATATCATCTTCAAGTACTTCCCAAAACTGACCAACATATCTGAATCTAATCCGAAATTTTTCCGTATCTGAAAACATCAAGAAAGTATGATAACGAACATCACTATCTGACAAAATTTGAGTTAATTCCTCAGAACTTAATATTAATTCTGTATTATGCTTCGAACGATGAACAGTTTTAAAACGATCCAGTCGAAAATTACGCAGACTCCTTGTATCTATTTTTAATCTTCCATCCTTTTCTTCAACTTTATATGCCATACAATAAAAATAATGGTCATTAAACATAATCAAGACCGGTAACACATCATAATCGGCATCCTTACCTTGGTATTTCGTATACTTAAAAGAAAGAGGCTTCTGATTCTCAATAGCATCAAAAATAGCGGATAGATGAGGCAAGATTGATTTACTCTTATTGTCCCTGTAAATCGATAATTCCTTATACTCCTCTAGTTCCCGTTCCGTAAAGTTTCTAATACGCTGACGTTCCCTATCATCAACAGCTCTCTCTACAAAGGTATCAATGATTTCTCTAACTTCCTCAACACGTAGTGCTCTACTTTCTAAAAGAATCTTAGACAAGATGACAGCCTGGTTGTACTTTAAGTTACCATAACCATGGTTATATTCTGCCTCATAGGTTCCTGCAAGTCGAGAATACTTTATTTTCATGTCATCTCTAAGTATTTTTAGATTTTCCTTTAATTCCCTTAAATCATCTTTAAAGGTTCGCTCGGCGATATTAAAACGTTTAAGGTACTCAGTTTTATTAACCTTATTCCCCTTTTCCAATTCAGACATAAAATATAAGAGACGACTGGTTTTCCCTTGCAAATTATTTTCTTCTTTCATTAATCGACCTCATGCTTGATTATAACTTCTAGAATATAATATCATTATCCTCATTCTATTCGTAATTATCTCAAGTCTTTTTTATACTAGCTTACAATAAAAATTGAGATTTAATACACAAAGGCCAGTGTGAATTTCACTAGCCCTCTTGATATTAATAGTGTATTTTATTTTTCAATAATTGTGCTATTTCCAAAAATGATAACCTAGGATCAAAATGTTCTTCCTCTGCTTCTTCGCCACCTATTAAATTAAGGCTAAAATGATTTCCTCGAAATCTGACTTCATATACTTCATTTATATAAAGTATCCTATTGGTACTTTCAATCCCTTTCTCACTTTCATAACAAGATTGTATTCCTAATTCCTTTAGTTTTTCTTCTAGGGCTATCAAATGAATATCATAGTTTCTAGCACTAGAGCTCTTATTTGGAATTAACAACATCTCTTCTGATCGATTAAGCCAGAACGGAGATTTCATTCTATATTGTGAAGGATCCATTTTACTAAACATGGTTTCATAATAAGAAATGAAGGCATAACGCCATTCCCGAGGAGTCAGATGACTAATATTGTCTTGGATAATACGACGATACTCACCATCTAGTGGCTTGGTAATATCTACTTCATCAAGTAATCTTTTGACATACTCATTTCGAGATGAAAATAAACTTTTAAGGCTTGGTGCAAACCCAGAAGACTCATTTGAATTATCCCGATACAGCGTTTTATAATTATTAGCTGTAGTCATTGTATAGTCTCCTAGAGCTAGCAAAGCTGCCCGCATTAATAGACCTTCTTCAGGCTTTGTTTCAGTAAACATTTTTGATATTTTATTCCAATAGATTGAAATAACATCAATCTTTCTGCTTGGCAAATCATTCGCTTCGAAGTAGAAGCAACTTCGAATCTGACCATCAAAATAGCGATGATTTTCAGCAACTTCAATAATCTCTCTATAGGAATCATCTGCTGTTATCAATTTAGCTTTTTCAATCTCTTCGTCAACTTGGTCAATACTGAAACCATTAATTCTATTTCCCTCGGCTAGATATTCTAGCAGGTCTGAAGTATGTTCGATTTGTTCATTAATCCCCTTGATTGCCCGTTCATATGAATCTTGAGAATCTATAACTGAGTTATTAATCAAGTTCCTAAAGATACGGTACCAGTTTTTATAGCTAGTATCTAATGTATCACCCTGATGTTCAATGAATGTTGAAATAACGTGAAAGTAAACCCTATCCTTCAGAGTTTTGTTAACTATTGAACATTCTAAGATAGATGAAGCATCAGTCATTTTATTCTTGGAGAGGAAATCAAGAACAGATACAATTATTTCTATATGACTTATTTCTACAGTCTCAAAATCGATTTCAAGAGTCCAATTGTCGCGTTTAGAATAATCAAGGCTATCTAAATTATTGATAAGCACAATTTCAAATAAATTTAAAAAGTTGGTGTCAAAGGCATTTTTATCAATATTCCAAATAACATCAGTCCATTTCGTATCAATATTTTGAGAAAATTCCCTTTCTAAATGTCCATCTATTTTCTTTATTCTATCAATAAATCTTGCTTTGAAATTTTCAAAGTCAGTTAACGGACGCCCCCTAGAATTCAGTTTGATATAGAGCTCATCTTCTGAACCAAGTTTATCGATATCAAGGAAATTGAACACCAGTTTTTGGTTATTGGAATCTGATAAAACTGAAACATAATCGAACCCATAATCAAAAGAAGCAGAAATGTCATCTAGTGTTTTCAAAGCACCTTGTACAGTTGGATCTAACTGCCATGAATCTGCAAACCATGGCTCATCTGTTATGATTTCAGAAGGACTTTTTGTTTCTATAAAGATATTCTTTCTGTTCTCAAATAGACTCTTGAAAAATTTTCTAGAAGAATCTCTAGTTTCATAAGAAAAATTACCTAGAAAGTCACACTCATCATTATCTCTATAAGCAAAAAGATAAACCAAGAATAAAGTTGTCAGACGTTGTTGTCCATCTAATGGAATAAACTTCCCATTAATTGATTTTCCATAAATAAAATTCAAATCGAGTGGTTCGACATTTTTGTCAAGTAAGGCAGTATTAATATCTTGGAGTAATACTTTTCGAACTTCGGTGGTTCTTTTATCCTTTCTACCTTGTGCATAGTCTCTCTGAATCAACGGAATTACGACTCGATAATTTTCTAACAATGATTTTAAGTTATATTTTGCGTTAATCTCTTGCATGACTACTCCTCATCATCTCCAAAAAATTGGTTGAATTCCTGTTTTATCGCTTGAATATAACCGTCTTTATCCTTATCAGTCCAGTCGTCAAATCCATCTACCTCATTGCTGTAGACTTTCAAGAATACATTGCGCGTACAAACAGGTACAAATTTTCCTTCCGCATCAACCTCAATGATAATTCTACGCTTTTGGTCAAATGGGCTATTTCCATAAGAGCGATTCGTATTAGAGTCTAGCAAGGTTAAATTAGCTAGACTATCATCAGCTTCAGCAGTCTCATCGGCCGTAGCATGAATATGCTCGATATCCCATTTCTCTTTCTTATAAATATCAAAAGGAAATCGATATTGTTTTTCACTCTTATTAATCAAAGTAACGAGATTAAACAGTAAAAGAAAAGATCTGATTTCTTTATTTTTATTGCCATAGGAAAGTTCTTCTATAGATGCTATATCACTCGGAAGAGTTTTATAAGCAAGGTCTTTTAATTTAGAAAAAGCTTCTGACTTTTTCTTCTCTCTTGTAGCTTCACGGACTTTTTCGATCTTCTTATCGTCAACCGATAAGAGATAACCAATTAGATGATATCTATTTAAGTCCGTGTACCAGTTAGTTAATTCTTCAAATAATAAGTCGACATTATTCCAGTAGTCACTTATAAAAATCGATTTATTTTCGGCATTTTGATATTTTGCGTAGATTGAGTAGAAAGTTGAGTAAATATCATTTTGGGGTATTTCTAAAGTACCATGTTCAAGTAGGTTAAACAAAAGATCTATCCTAGTGACATAATTCTCACTATTTGTAAGAAACTTCCAAAATGATTCCTCTTGAAGTCGATGTTCAATATTATCCCAATCTATCCCCCTTTGTATCCTTTCACTATCATTTTCAGATTCATAATTAGTTTGATCTAACAATAGAGCCTTAATGAGCTCAGCATTAGTCAAAGGAATCTTACCTAAGTTAACTTTAGTAAATAGTTTTATAGGGTCTTCTGTCTCATCAATTTCATACCAAATAAAGAAAACAGCCTCTGTTAAGACTTGATAAATATCGTGTAGAGCATTATCCGAATTAATATCTTCTCGTTCCACCCATTTATCGATAGCAGCAAAAGCTTTACTGATATGATCTGCGTCAATATCATAATCTTCGATTTTTTGATAAGTATCAAAGTTTAATTCTTTTAAATACTTAGCACTCTGTTCTCTTGTTTCATAAACCAACTCAAAGTAATCATATTGATTACTTCTTCTACGACCACTACTAAATTCAGCAGACATAAATTTCAAAAAAATAAAGATTGTTGTTAGCCTCTGTTGACCATCAACGACATCATAAGTATTATCTGAAACTTTCTTAACAATCAAGGGCTGCAAACAGTACTTATAATCTCTGTTTTGTTTACTATGTGTATAGAGGTCTTCTAAAAGAGTTGTAACCTCATGTTCAGTCCAGCGATATCCCCTTTGATATGAAGGAACATTAAATTTTAACCCTTTTAAGTCTTCAATTCGTTTTTCAGAAACTACCATTTGATATCTCCTTTTCTTCCAAACGTTGTTATTAGAATTGACAAAATTATCATCTACAATTATAGCACTATTATAAAGCAAAATATTGGAAAAAATGCAAAATACTTTCTATATCGTGACGGCATGAAAAAAGCCACCATATGGTGACCTTTAATTAATAAAATTTCTTTTATAAACTTCTCCTCATCCCAACCAGTCTTTTTCTTTGGCAATGCGGACGGCTTCTGTTCGGTTGCCTGCATCAAGTTTGGTCAGGATAGCTGTCATGTAATTTCGGACGGTTCCGTTTGAGAGAAAGAGACTTTCTGCGATTTCTTGGTTGGTTGAACCTTGAGCCACCATGGCCAAGACTTCTTGTTCGCGTTGGCTGAGTGGATTATTGTCAAAGGCAACACCTTCAACTAGCTCTGGCGAGTACTCCTTTTGTCCTGCTAGGACGGTATGGATGGTCGCCATGAGGTCACTGATGGAACGTTCTTTGAGCACGTAGGCATCCACCTGGGCTGCAAGGGCTCGTTTAAAATAGCCTTTTCGTTTGAAGGTGGTCACAATAACAACCTTCGTTTCACTTTGATTGGCACGGATCCACTCCAGGACATCAAGTCCTGTCTTGATTGGCATTTCAATGTCTAAAATGGCTACGTCGACCTCTTCTTTTTCCAAGAGGGCAATGGCTTCTTGGCCATCACTGGCCGCATGGACCTCTTCAACATCGTCCTCCAGCATGAGGAGTTGGCAGAGGGCATCCCTCAACATTGACTGGTCTTCGGCAACTAATAATTTCATGCTTTTCCTCCCTCTTTCAAATGCACACGAATGATTGTTGGATGCGATTGAGACACAATTTCCAAGTCTCCATCTACCAAACTCAGGCGCTCTCTGATACTGTGTAGTTCTTGTCCAGTGACTTCCTCAAAGCCACAACCATCATCCTCAAACTCAAGGACAATACCATGATCACGTCTTAGACGAATCTGACAGCTATCAGCCTGGCTATGTTTGATGACATTATTGGCCAGTTCACGAAGCACCATGGACAAGGTCGACTGGCTAACAGGTGACAGGCTGTCTAAGTCAAGGCTACTATCCACGGTCAAGACGATATCTGATAGGTCAAAGAGTCGCTCGAGTTCCAGTAACTCCTCTGCCACCGTTCGGTATTTGAGCTTATTGACAATCTCACGCACCTCGTACATGGAGTCTCGGCTAATCTGGTTCAATTCTTCCAGATTCTTTCTAGCAGCTTCATACTGCTCCTTGTCCATCTGTTTCAGAGCCAACTCGGTTTTAAGACTCATCATGGCAAAGGTATGTCCTAAGGTATCGTGCAAATCACGACCGATACGATTGCGCTCATTTTCAGCTGACAGGATATTAATGGTCCGATTCTGCTCCGCAAGGGCCTCTTCCATCTTTCTCTCCTGACGTATACGGTTTTGAAAATAGTACATTCCCAAAGAAAATAAGGTAATAGCCATAGACATGAGGTGGGTACTCAAATCGTCTGTCAATAGGAAGGATGATGACGTCAAAATCAAGAGGGTCACTAGAAAGGAAAAGAATCGATAAGATGATATGCTATCCTCAAAGCGCCAAACGAGAAGATTGACGTTGAAAAAAACAAACCACATCATGCCACCCTGGAAGGTCATGGACATAAAGATAATGTAAGCTAGAGTGTAAAACCACAGAAAGGGAATCCACTTGCTATAGGCTTGTTTCAAATACACCATAAGGAGATAAGCGATGGTAAACAGACCCGTCAAAACTAAAGTCCAAACTGGAAAATACCCACCAAAAACTCCTAAGATCGGGAAGACTAGGAAAATCAGACTAACAAAATAAGCAAAATCATTTTTCTGGTATGTTCTAAACATGGTCACTTTCTCTGTAAGATTTGATAAAAAGGGCTAAGCCTGTAGCTATTGTAGCATAGACCAAGATAAAAATGAGTGATTTCCATGAAAATTCCCCTTTTTTTGCGAAATTGACTACCAACTGATTAATATGATAGATGGGTGTCCACTCAGAAATGTGCTGAACCCATATTGGAAACATGGTAACTGGCATCCAAGAACCACCGATAATAGCAAGTCCAAGAAAGACGATATTTCCGACGATAGCCATGATTTGTTGGGACTTAATTTGGGCTAGGAGTAAGCCAAAGGAGAGGAAAACTAGACTTGACAAGAGTAAAAGAGCACCTGAACCGAGCCAATGTGAGAATGGCATCTTAACATCACGCACAAAAGCTCCTACACAAAAAGTTACGATGATAGCAACCATAAAGTTCATAAGAACTCGGAAGATTTTAGAGAGGTAGTAGGCCTGAATACTGATTTTTGAATGTTCGATGTAGGTTAACCAGTGCTCCGTTTGATCCTCTCTAAGCATGTAGGGAAAGGTAAAGAAACCAAAGCTGGACATAGAGAATCCTGTCATGGTCAACATATAGGACAATATAAAGGCTTTTTGTGACTCTGGGTCAGGACTCATTTCCATTCCTGAATACAAGAGGAAAAATCCGACGGGCATTCCGATAGACATGATAAAGACGGGCCAACTGCGCCATGTTTTTATCCATTCGATTTTAAGTAGTGCTTTCATGACTTGTCCTCCCTTGTGCTATCAAATAAGCTATCTAAAAGTGTTTTGTTTTGAATTTCAATGTCAGAAATGCGACAGCCATGAGCTTGTAAACTACTCCATACACTTTCAACATCTTTAGTCATAAAGGTTACAACATCACGTTTTTCAGTCACATCATAAATGGCTGCCAGTTTGTCAAGACTTGGCGCAAAGCGACTTGGTAAGGTGACTTGTTTTTCCTTTTCTTCGCTACGCATGGCATGTGGCGTAGTATCCCTAATGAGTTTCCCCTGATGAAGGACCAAAATGCGATCAGCTGTGTGCTCGACTTCTTCGATATAGTGGGACGAATAAAGAATAGTCACACCTGACTTTTTCAGATCATTGATGATTTCCCAGAAACGTTGGCGTGTCGTAGTGTCCATCCCTGCTGTCGGCTCATCTAAAAAGAGAATATCAGGCTTGCCAATTAGACAGAGGACAAAGGCAAGAAGACGTTTTTGTCCCCCTGAGAGTTTGTTCGCAAACTGCTGATACTGATCGTCTTTGAATTGTAAGAGTGCTTGAATCTCTACTTTAGATAATCCATTCTCAGAAATATCTTGGAAAAAAGCAATCAGTTCCTTGACTTTCAATTGCGAGGGAATGGTATTTTCTTGGAGAAGGACCGCAATTTGATCTTGCGCTTTTCCCTTTTTACCCTTGATAAAGACTTGACCGCTACTGGCTTTCTTATCACCAAGAATACAGGACATCAAGGTCGTTTTACCAGCACCATTGGGACCAATTAAAGCAAGACAATCGCCTTGTCCCACCTCAAAGCTAACATGGTCTAAAATCGTTTTCCCTTTGATTTTTTTAACAAGATTTGTGACTTGAAGAACCGCTTCACTCATGTGTGTGATTTCCTTTCTTTTGGTAGAAGGCTAGAAAAACATAACAGGCTGCAACTGAGACACCCATAACACTGTAGAGACTATCACTGCTGCCATGAAGTAGGACATAAGCAAAGAGGATGGTCCAAGTTGTTGCTAGGAGCATAATGCTTAGTATTTTCAATAGTTTCATTCTGGGCCTCCTAGTTTTTTAAATCATTTATGACAAGGTCGATAAAACTTTTAGCCATAGTGATGAGAATGTAGGCTGAGATAGACAAGCCAATAATCATGCCAAGATTTGAGAAGATAGCTTCAAAATTGCCTTTTTCAAAGATGTCAGTAAACATGCTAAGTCCAGCAAAGATAGTTCCGATAACTGCGTAGATAAGGTAAGATGTTTTGATTTTCATGAGATGACCTCTTTCGTTTTTTATTATTTCTAAGTTATGACTAAAGTATATCTTTTTGGTCACTCTCTTTTTAGCACCAGATGTCATGACATGATATGACATTTGTCATGTGACATAAAGGCAAAAAAAGAGCTGACCTTTCAGTCAACTCTATCTTAAGTTAAAAGCAAAAGAAGGTTCATCCGTCATTTTGACACTATTCGTTTCTAGCCAAGAAATTATAATTTCAAGGCCAACATGTTAACCGTCATACCTGCTGCTGTTCCCAAAAGGTAGACGACATCTCCTTCTTTAACTAAGCCATGATCTAATGAGTAAGCTAAACCAAATGGAACAGATACAGAAACCATATTACCATAGTCAGTAACTATGTTAAGATATTGATCTTCAGTAATACCAAGTTTATCCATTACCAAAGATAAGGCGCGACTAGCTTGATGGGGAATGATGTAGTCCACATCCGCAAGAGCCAAGTGAGTTTTCTCTTGGAATTCTTGGAACATATCAGGAAGCTTATGCGCTGATAAAAGGAGAATTTTCTTGCCCTTCATATCAAACATAAAGTCCGTTTTTGTCTTTTCTGAATATTTTTTAGGATGGTAAGAAGTCAAACCTCCACGGATTTCAGTATCATGGGCACCTTCTGACCAAGTATGTTGTAGACTTGCAATAACCCCTTTGTCTTGAGAACTTGCTTGAAAAATAAAGGCTGCTGCTCCGTCACTAAAGAGTTCAAAACTTTCTTTTTGTTTCGGATTGAGACCCAGACTTCCGACCTCACTAGATACAATCAAGACACGATGGTATTCACCAGCTTCAATCAAGTAGGACATTGTTGATAAAGCTGAGATAAAACTTGTACAAGTCGTATTGATATCCATGGCTGGGATAGCAAGTCCTTTTGCCACGCGCTCATGAATCAAGGCTGCAGTACAAGGAATAGGCTGCATACCAACTGCACTGGCTGAGACAAGACAATCAATGTCATCAATTTTCAAATTGGCATTTTCAAGAGCTCGTTGGATAGCCACTTCGGCCAAATCCAACTGTGTTTCTTCATCTTCTACAACACGATAACGTGTTTGATTTTTGAATTGTACGGTTTGTTTTGGAAGACAAACTCCATAACCTACGATTTCAACATGTCTTTTTACTTCTGTCATTGTCATTCATCCTTTCATAAACGCTGAATACGTTTGAGTTTTCGACTGGTATCCCAATGATAATCGGAAAAATGGATTTCCGGAACCTTAAACTGCTTTTGCTGCGCCAAGAGTTGAAACTGAGCTGTGATAGCTTCTTCTACTTGCTCGTCTCGTTGGCTTAGACAGACTTCAACAATCTTCTCTGAATGTTGCTTGACTTGATAGTCTCCAACATTTTCCACAAAGAGAATACAACGCCTGATAAAATCAGGATAGATTGTCACCTGTCCTCCATCCTGACCTTCAAAGTAGAAGATATCATCGGAGCGACCTTCGACCTTGTCAATCCTTGTATAATGAGAACCACATGGACAAGGTGCAGGATTTTCAACCAAGATATCATTAAGTTTGTAACGATAAACAGGTTGACTGCTTCGCTTGAAATCCGTTATCACTGGATAAAATCGATGCTCATCCAGATACTCTTTCTCTACAAAAATGATATCCTCATTGAGGTGAAGATGTCCTGCAGAACAGGTGCAGGCTAGAAAACCTTCCGTCGCTTGATAAACCTGGTCAATAATGGGTAGCTTAAAAGCACTCGAGATGCGAATTCTATCACTATCCTCTAAAATTTCTGCTACAGAGACAATTTTTTGCGGTAAGATAGACAAGTCTCCTGCCTTAAGACGCTTGCTCAACTCTATCAGCATGGAAGCTGGTGCCACAACAATGGTCGGTTGATAATGATTAAGACGTTCAATATGTTCATCGGTATTTTTGAAAATATCGAAGTATTCTAATCGTATCAATGACGTATTGATAGTCTGGTAGAGTTCATTATCTGCTCTAAGGAAAAAGGCAATTCGGTGGCCAAAAAGATGCCCCTTGGGCAACATCTTAGCTAAAATAGCTGCCGCCCACATGCTTCGCTCTTTCTCGGTCGTGATGAAGAGGCCACGATGTCCCGATGTTCCTGATGATAAACCAACAGCCACTTCACCTTTAAGTTCGGTGAAGTCACGAGTCTTTTCACTCTCAATAGCCAAGGCTAAAGCCTCATCGCGATCGATGCCTTGAGTGTTTAACTCGTTAAAATGCGTCATCATAAAGGTCTTATCCATATGGTCGAAGTCAGTAGGAACACCATTTTTGAAATAAGGAGACTCCCGTTTTAGAAAATCCATATAGTTAGATAATTGCTTTTTCTGATAAGCTTCTAAAGCTGCTCTCGTTTTGAAGTTGCGAAGCCATCTGGTTTGGATAAAGGTTTTAAGAAAGGTTATTTTTTTCATACAAGATACGCTCTATCCTTTCTACAGGGTCATGGCTAACTAGTACTTCCGTCCCATCTTTTAGGATATCCTCTAGTAACTCAGTCCCCTTAATATAATCCGCCATATTATCCTGAACCAAGGACGGAATGAGGTGCATTTGTTTCGTATAAGGTAGCAAATCGACACCCCAGCACAAGTCCGCTGCGATAAAAAGATTATAATCTGGAATATAGAGACAAGCCTGACCCTTGGCATGACCATCAACAGAGGCTACCAAGATACTTCCATCTCCAAATAAATCACAGGTCGGACGATAAGGAAAAGTTGAGTTTTGCTGATCAGCCTTGATTACTTTTACCTGTTTCTCAAAAGACGCTGGCAAAAATTCCTTAAAAATCAAATCCTTCAACTTAGGCTTCTGATAAACCTCATAAACCTCCTGAGTCAGAAGGAAGCTCGCATTAGGAAAGAAGCCAGCTCCTCCCAAATGATCAGGATGCAGGTGGGAAAGCATAACATAAGTAATGTCATCGGGCCTAATCCCCTTCGCCTTCAACAAGTTTGAAATTTGATCCTTTTCTGTCATCTGCACCGGCGTTCCTAAACGATACAAGCCATAGCGAAGCTGGGTCTTAATATCGTAGTGATAACCTGTATCATAAAGCAGATAGCCTTTATCTCTGTGTTTGATTAGAAAGACACCGGCTGGAAAGGTCATCTTTTTATTCTTGACTTTTTTGAACAAAAGACCAGTATAGCTAGTACAATATCCCGCAGGAAAATAATCAATGCTTTCGATAATCTTGGACATATTGTTCAATCCCTTCTGAAATCGTTATTTTAGGCCGATATCCCAAGTCACGCTCTGCCTTGCTAATATCCAAAGTCTGACTATAGCGTAGCAAATAATAGGTATAGCGTGTTAGGGCTGGCTCTCCTTTGAGCTTTAGATTCTTATAAATAAACTCCAAACTACTTGAAATAGCAGACACAAGTGGAGCTGGGATTTTGCGATAACGGATGGGATAGCCCAAACCTCTCAAGGTTTCCTCAATCAAGTCTCTAAATACTCTGGGTTCTCCATTGGTAATATTATAAACTTCTCCAGCTGCTTGAGGAGTTTCCAAAGCCAGACGAATAGCCAAAGCAACATTTTCCACACAGGTCATATCCATCAGTTGACGACCATCACCAATCAAAGGAATACCGATCTTCTGGCTAAGATTAAGAACACGTGGCAAAATGCTGGTGTCTCCAATCCCAAAAAGTCCACGAGGTCGCAATATAACACTAGACACATCAGGATAATCTTTAAATAGTTTTTCTGATGCCAATTTACTTCGAATGTAATTGTTAAGCCTATTTTCCTGAGGGGCATCGCTTTCTTTGATACCAAGCTGGTCTCTAGGCGCTGCATAAATACTTGGAGACGACACATATACTAAGCGCTTGATATTAGCCTCACGACAAGCCTCAAGGACATATTTAGTTCCTAAGACATTCGTTTGGTAAAAATCTTCCCAAGGACCCCAGACAGTTGACAAAGCACCGGCATGAATGACCATATCCATTTCCTGACAAGCTTTGGTCAAATCCTCTTGGTTTGTCAAATTTCCTTGAACAAAGGTCACAGAGGCATTTACCAGAGATTGGCCAATTGTATGATTACGACCGAAAGCTCGGACTTGATAACCGTGATCAACCAATTCTTCCACGACATATTTGCCTAAGAAACCTGTAGCCCCCGTTACTAAAACTTTCTTCATCGTTTTTTCTCCTTGTCTGCCAGTAGGCGAGCAATTTCACCCTCCACTACTTCTGTAGGATGATATGACTTGGCAGCATGACTTAAAGCCTTTAGCTCTGACCAATCTTTCTTAGCCAACAACGCCTCAAAAGCTTGCCCAATTGCCTTATCATCCTCTCTTTTAACAGTCAAAGCTACACCTGCCTCAAGTCCACGAATAGCATAGTCATACTGGTCATAATCGTGTGGCAGTATTAGGGCTGGCTTGTTATTTATAATACATTGGAAAAAAATACCTGAACCACCATGGTGAATAACATAATCCATCTGGGGAATGTATTCATTGTAGGGAAGATAAGAAACCACTGAAACATTATCCATTAATTTTTGGCATTGGAATTCTTGTCCACCAAGACCTAAAGTTACAAAAAACTGACACTCAGGATGAGACTTAGCTAACAGCTTCGTTTGGTATATCAAATTATTCTTTGCCCAGTCCAATTGGGTACCACAAGTCACAAAGACAATTTTACGATTTGCAAAAGGCGACAAATCAAGAGGATAATCCTCACATCGCTCAACTGAACCTCCAGTTGGACCCACCCAGAGATAATGTTCTGGGAATCCTTTTTTGATTTCCAATTCTTTCATACCTATTCCTAAAATAGAATACGGTGAATAGATGCTCTCTTGTCCATTTTGGTCGTACATCTTAAAACCATAGCGTTTTAATCGATTTCGTAATAAAAAAGCGGCGGAGTACTTCAAAAAACGTGTCATTTTTCTGCCTAGCCATTGTTGAATCAATTGATTGCGATTCTTCGGACTTCCCATTCCTCCGAAGAAACAAGGAGGACCATCCGTCGTTTCAATAGCAAATTGTGTAGCCATTGTCGTTATCCACGGAATCCCCATTTGCTCTGCAACAAGTCCACCCGACAAGCTGACATAATCGGCAATAACTAAATCAGGTCGGTTTACTTCCCATTCCGCTAGTAATTGATCGGAAACAAGATTAATAATATCAAGACCAGCTGATAGCTGACGATAAGCAGAAAAAAGTCCCAATTGCTCCTTATTAATAGCCACCCTTTCAAAGTCTGCCTCATGACCTTCAAGAATAGTAACAACCTTAAAGCCTGCTGCCTCAGCTACTGCACGTTTCTGTTGTCCTGTGAATAAACGAATATCATAGCGAGGATTTTTTAATAAAGGCATTAGCAGATTCATGGTTGGATAAAGGTGCCCACTTAATGGAACGATAACCACATCAATTTTTAGTTTTCCCATAACACTAGCATAGCAAATTTTTTTTGAAAGAACTACTCAAAACCAAATACTATCTATACTCATTTTCTCTGAATAGATACACTTCTTCAGTAAGATTTTTCATCCATTAATCAATCAAAGCTTGCCACAAATACTTTAACATAAAACTTTTCAATATTTTTTAGCAAGAATCCCCTAACTTACCTCCATCATAACAAATATTCTTTCCAAAGGAATTGAGAGGTGGTTTTCTGTCTCAGTAAAATCTGATAAACTAGAGTTATGCAAACAACAGACTCATTTAGTAAGGCAATTATTTTGGGAGCTACAGGAGGAATTGGACGTCACCTAGCAACTGAACTGGCAAAACATCTTGATTTTCTGGTTCTAGTAGGCCGAAATCCAGACAAATTAGTCCAACTGCAAAATGAATTAGCTGGAAGCAAGGCACAACTTTCAATTAAGGTTTTAAATCTGTGTGATAAGGAAGCACTGGAGAATTTTGGAAAGGCATTAGATGCTGACCTTCTGGTCAATTGTGCAGGACTAGCTAGCTTCTCCATAGGAAGTGATTTAGCCACAGAAAAGGAACAAGAGCTCTGGCAGGTAAACTACCATGCTCCAGTCCAGCTAATGAAATTGCTAGTGCAGAAAAATCGGAAAATCCGGCTAGTCCAACTTTCTTCACTGGCAGCTCTTTTTCCTCATCCCTATTTGGCCGCATACAGTGCCAGTAAGGCTGCTCTGCAAACTTACGTTCTAGCCCTCCATGAGGAACTAAAAAATGCAGATTCTCAGGTCCGAATTGCACTTTACCTTCTTGGACCAGTCCAAACGCCCATTTTCTCTCAAAAACTAGTTGATGCTCTAGGAGGTAGTCGTTTGCAGATGAAGCCTGAGAAAGTCGCTCAGCAGTTGATTCGATTCATAGAAAGGGGTACTTCCTATGCTGTTATCGGCCTTCGCTATCGCTTGCTCGTTTTGCTAGGTCGTCTGCTTCCCCAAAGATGGATTATTCGTCTCCTTGCAAGGTATTTACGAAAGGGACTTATTAATAGATGAAATTTATATTTATATTTTTAGGCGTTGCTTATCTTCTCTTATTTCTCATCCGTTGGTTGTTGTCCTTCATTTATTATAAAAAAGGCCAGTCTCATATTGCGGACTTCCCAGAAGAGCTTTTTACAGTGGTCCAACCCATCCTCTCTGGGGATCCTCGTTTAGAGAGTGATTTGCGGGCCAATCTCCAGCAAACAAAAGTAGTTGAGTTTTACTGGTTAATTGACCAGTCTGACACAGAAGCTCAGCATGTAGCGAACAAAATTTGCCAAGATGAGTCATTTGCCCAACGTATCCGAATCTTTCTCATTGAAGACGTCCCTCAGGGAATTAATCCCAAGAGTTACAAGATTGAGCAGGTTGTAGAGGAGCTGACCCGGCCTTATCTGATTGTTTTGGACGATGATAGTGTGATTGATTTTTCTAAAATGGGTGAGCTGACTACCTATCTAGGTCAAGAGGTCATTCTGACAGGTATTCCCTATAACCAAGAAAGAAGTAATTTCTGGTCCAAGCTGGTCGCAGCATTCGTTAATGGCAATTCCTTTATTACCTATTTTACCATGGCAGAAGTTGAAGCGAATCACTCCATTAATGGGATGTTTTATATCCTACCGGTAGAACTTGCAAAAGATCAGGGGCTCTTCACAGCGATTAAGGACTATCTGTGTGATGATTTAGCTGTGGCCGATTTTTTAAGGAGTAAAGGAGTATCCATTATCCAAACGCGGGTTACCTGTAATGTTCGAACGACTATCAAGGATGCCAAGCAATATTTGCTCCAGATGAAGCGGTGGCTTCTCTTTAGCTCCATCTATCTCAAAGAACACCTGGACTGGAAGCTGTTTAGCCTCATAGGTTTACCTAGTTTTCTGCCTCTCCCAGGTTTGATCTTAAGTCTTATTTTAGGTTGGCCTTATCTTCTTCTATCCTTAAGCTTACTGGTATTCAAGGCAGTTTGGATGCTCCTCTATCGACAAAGCATTCTAACCAATCGCTTACACTTGGATGAAGTCACCTACGAAGTGCTGAATGATCTCCTGCTTCCTTGGCTGTTTGTCTATGTTCTAATGACACCTCCTGTGATTAATTGGCGGGGGCGGAAGATTCGAGTGACGGATGGAAAGATTCGTTATGAGTAAGATGAAGTCCTATCTAGACCGTTTGTCTGCTTTGTCTCCTGATCAGACCATGCTAGACTCTGATTGCTTGGTTCTCTTTCTTAGTGGGAGCAGTGATATTACTTGTGCCGGGCTGACAGCTGGGCAACTAGACCTCCTCCATGCAATTTGTCCATCTGGCTATTCAGTGGTAGCCAGTAATTTTCCCTTCAATCAAGATTTTGAACATATAAAGTCTCCACAAGTATCCCTCTTGTCAGCTTCTGCATCCAATATCATCTACTATTGGCATACGATTTTGAACCTTCGTTTCCAAAAGTTGTTACAGGAGCACTTGTCTCCCTTGTTGGAAGCTCAGGAAGTAGTTCTTGTTTGTAAGAGTTCAGGTGTCAATATGCTGACCCAGTGGCTCAGAAGTTTAGGGAATCAGGTCACCCTTCCAAGATTGCGCGTGATAGCGCTTGGCCCAGTTTCCCATCTTCTCTTAAATCAAAAAGAACTAGAGCTACTGGTCATCAAAGGAAAGAAAGATCCTTATTCACGTATTCTGGATCGCCATTCAGCGGATATTCAAGTGGATACGGATCATTATAACTATGAATACAGAGAAGATGTGAAAGGAATCATCTATGACTGGATTAGAAAAAGTGATAAAAATTGATGTGATTAGCGTTCCCTTTAGTGGCCATTTATTTCCAACCTTGACCCTGGTGAAACCCTTGCTGGAGGATCCGCGTTTTCAGATCCGTGTTATTACAGGTTTTCAGAAAAAGGCATTGGTTGAGCAGATTGGTTTTGACTGCCTTGCCTTGTTTCCTGATCGTCCGACGGTGATGGAAGATATAGCCAATACATCAAAGCAAGCAAATCTATTTATCATGTATCAACAATTAATGGCCAATAGCAGACTGGTCCCTGAAGTTTTCGACGAAATAAATCGAATTTGGGACTCTGAGGGGAGCCCTGACTTGGTTATTGCAGATTTTGTAGCAGCTCCTGCTGGTATGTTAGCAGATCGTTTGGGAATCCCCTGGATTACGACCATTCCAAGTCCAGTAGCTATTGAGAGTCGCACGACCACTCCTGCTTATTTAGGAGGGTGGAAACCCCATCAGGGAATCCTCTACAAATGTAGAGATGCACTGGGTCGACAGATTATCCGCATGGCAAAAAGAATTGGCTTTGCACTTGTTAAAAGAAATCTTAAAAATTCACAAGATTTCAAACTTTATAGAGAGGATGGTACAGAAACCATCTATTCTCCTTATTCAATTCTGGCTCTGGGAATAAAAGAGTTGGAGTTTAGAGATGATTTTCCACCCCATCTTAAGTGGGTTGGTTATCGCTGTCTTTCTTTTGACAAACTCCCCAAGGAACAAGAACAGTATTTCACGACCTCTAAAAAACGCGTGTTAGTGACTTGCGGCACCCATTTAAAATGGGAAAAAGAAAGAATGGTGAAATTGGCCCAAATACTAAGTCAAGAATATCCTGACTATCATTTTTATGTCACACTAGGTAACCCAAGTGGTTTGCAAAATCCGCCACATCATCTAAATAACAATCTTTTACTTTTTGATTATCTGCCCTACACAGACATTCTAGATAAAATGGACTTTGTGATACATCACGCTGGTTCCGGTATTCTAATGGGATGCATCGAACAAGGCATTCCTAGCCTTATTCTTCCTCAAGATTTTGATCAGTTTGACAACGCCTTACGAGCTGAGTTAGCCCAGGTAGGACTTGTCTCTCGAAAAAAAACAGAGTCTGAAGTCTTAGATTTATTCCAAGCATTAATTTCTCAAAAAGATTGGTCTAAATTACATTCTCTAACTCAGATAAGCAAAGCCTATCAACCTACAGAAATACTTTATCAAGAGATTGAAAGACTCTTAAACATAGATAAATAATCTTATTAACAAAAACTTAGGTCCTCTCCTAAGTTTTTTTTGTAAATTTTAGTCAGTATAAAAAGCCAACCCAAGGGTCAGCTTCTTACTGTCTAATATCGATCAGCGAGTTCGTAATAAGTGCGGACAACACGTCCTTTGTAATGCACTCTGACTTTCCGTAGCCAAAGGCTATCACCTTTTTCAAGAATATTAAAGTTAGATTGGCTGACGAAAAAGTTACGTTTAGTGTCACCAACCTTAACCACTAGGAAATGATTAGCCCTTGTTCTTGGTGCTTTAGCAATTCTCTTTCCAATGATGACGCCAACAACCTTAGACCAATCCTCGCTATAATAACCCATTTTGGTTAAGACAAAGAGGAGAAATCTATCTGTTAAAATCCAGATAATAGCGATAAGCCCAAGCAAAAAAACGATAAAGATTCCCGTCACCAAGCCTAGACTACCACTTTCACGCCCACTTTCAAACCAGAGATGTAAGCCTTTCTGATTTCCAAAATACAAGAGAGCTAGGAAAATACCTGTAAGGAGGAGAGCGAAGACTCTTTCACTATTTCTTAAAATAAAATCTTTCATGTCCTACTCCTTCTCTACCGTAGTGTAGCTTCCATTTTCACTCTTGATAGCAATATCTGATGACATGGCAACTGTTAAAGTAATTGGACCACGGACCTGGCCGTCACTATCTCTGAGTTCCCAATTGCTACCGTCGTTACTTGTAGCCAAACCCTTGTCTTCTTGTCCATTTTCATAAACTGGCAGGACATAAACCTCTGTCACCCCCGGTAGTTCTTGGCGCTGCCCTGTCGAGCTGTCTTCGATCACAAAGGTGGAACTAGCTTGGTCATAGACCACTTTCTTGGTATCAGAAATAGGCTTATCTGATTTTTTAGCCAAATCAGATATGGCTGAAGCTGCCTTATCTACCGTTCCCTGTGAGACCAGTTCATTTCCTGTAAGCCCTGTAATGACTTGTATCTTCTTAGGTTGCGATTTCAGCATTTCTCGGGTGAAAAAGCCATTGGCGAGGAAAAAGATACCACATACCATAATGAGAAAATAGACAACAATAATCTTTTGCCCTGTTCGGGTGGGCTCGGTCACTTCCGTCACCTCACGTAGCGGACGTCCCTGCCAAACATCTTGCTTATATTTCTTATCCAAGAGGTCACAAAGGTAGGCCTCCAACAATGTGAAATCAAACTCCTTGGCTAACGTTTCAAGCCCTTCCAAGGTCTCATATTTCAGACCGCCTCTTTCGAGTATAGCTCCTATAGTCTTAGTCAAACGATAGGCAAAATCCTGATCATCCAACCAGCCCAAACCAGAGCACTGATTGATATAACCTTTGAGTTTAGAAATAGTCAGAGGATTGCAAAGAAAATACTCCTCAACAACTTGAAGAAAACTATCCTGATCCTTAATAGCTAAATCTTCTCTAAGAACAGAGTCCTCGCTAGTCCTTGAATAAGGCTCACTATGATTGAACGTTTCATGAATATCAGATAAGGCTAACTCATCCAACTGTTCCTGTTCTTCCTCAGAGATCACCTGCTGAAAGTCATGTTCTGTCACTTGCTTATCTTCGACTTCTTCCGTCGCAGAAGCCGTAAGCTCAAGTTCTTCAAAACTTTCTTGATTTTGACTAGACTTACTAGCATCTGCAGCTTGTTTAAAGGAAGCTTCTAGCTGAGAGGCAGATACCAGACCGACCACGCTGCCATCGGCCTGTTTATGGCCTATGACGGCATCCATATCCTCATTTTCAGAATGCGATTTTTGCCAGGCAAGGGCCTCTTGATAAGCCTTTTGCAGGCGTTGGAAATTTTCAGGGTCATCCTCAGGGTGATAGACCTTACTCTGTTTGGCATAGGCTCTCTTGATGTCTTTAAGATTATTGGTTGGTTGAATGCCCAAAATCGACCAAAAATTCATGCGTCACCTCCTATCTCCAGAAATTAGGGTCATCAGACCTATCAAAGGGCTCACCATTCTCCTCATGGTCGTCTTTTTCTTGACGGAAAATATCCAAATCATCTAGTGACATGATATTTTCAATGCTATCAAGATAAGCTTGATAGCGTTTCACGATTTCTTTTCGCTTCTTGATATTGTTAATAGCCAGCTGATAGCCTTTTTCAAAATCTTCCATTTGCCACAAAAAATGTAATTGCATCTTATAAGGCATTTCCATAATTAAACGATAGGCCCGCTCAGTCTGCGTTTTAAAGTCGGCCTCAAAGGACAATTGATCAGAGACAAGCTTGATATTCTCCAGATGCTCACTCTTGTCAACCTCTTCGATTTTACTTTGACTACCGATACGATACGTTTTAGTCTCGCCTGTTGACCCCAGTTTAACCTCTATATAGAGCATGGAATTAATATCGTAAGTAAAGGTGGTCTCAAAAAACTCTGTCTTAGTCGCAGTCCCAGGAACATCGATAATAAACTCATCCAAAAAAAGATTTGCCTCAGGATCGAGCGATTCTCCCTGATAAATCATAAAGCGACATTGTTTCTGTCCCCGGCTGGCATAATAATATTTGCTGGCTGAGATCGGAAGGACAGACAACTTATTAATAACCTTTGAAAAGATATTTTTATCAAAGTCAGAGTCATAGGCACTGATTCCCAATGAGAAAGGACAAATATCAGTAATCACCAAATCTTTGACCTTTTCCTGACGCTCTTTGACAGCTAAATAAGTCCCCAAACCACGCGCAACCAACTCATCCATATCCTTCAAACGCTTAATAGGAAGATTGAGAAGATTCATGATATAGGATTGAACCAAAGGCATCATGCTAGACCCACCGACCAAGATAAAGGCATCTAGCTCATGAGCCCTGTAGCCGCTATCACTCACCGCTCTACCAATGACTTTCTTAACACGGTCAAGAACAGGTTGAATAATGGACTTAAGCTCAGCTTGAGTGTATTGTTTCATGTAATATTGGTCATCGTAGGTCAAGGATACTGCAGCCAGTTTTTCCTTTTGTAGCTTGAGTTTGCAACGTTCTGCAGACAAGAGGAGACTAGACTTTTGCTTGGTATCTAGCTTCTCCAAATCAATCCCTTGAGACTGACAAAAATCTTCAGCGATAGCCTTATCAAAGTCGCTACCACCCAAGAAATTATCACCTGCAATGGAAACGATTGAAATCACATTATCAAAACAATCAACCACAGAAACATCAAGCGTTCCTCCTCCAAAGTCGAAGACGATGAAAGATTCGTCTTTGCCAATCTTGTGACAAGCAATGGCTGCCGCAGAAGGCTCGTTAATCAATCGTTCCACCTTAATGCCCAATCGTTGTCCAATAGCCTTGGTCGCTGAACGTTGCTTTTCATTAAAATAAGCCGGCACACTAATGAGCACCTCATCTACTTTTTCACCTAAGTAACTCTCCGCATCAGCTACTAATTGTTTAACCACCAAAGTTGACAAATCAGTTGCCGAGAAAGCTTCTCCATCAAGGTAAAAGATTTCATTGGTTCCCATTGAACGTTTAAAGAGTTGAGCCGTATTCTCAGGATCAGTCACTAAGCGTTCCTTCGCAATTTTTCCAACCGTCAAGACATCGTCAGACACATGGACCACGCTAGGCGTCAAATATTCTCCAAAACCATTTGGAATAAGCTCAACCTCACCTTCACGATAGGTAACCGCTAGACTATTAGTCGTCCCCAAATCAATACCAATTGTTGCCATAACATTCTCCTAAACTGCTTTTGTCTTTCCATTATAACATAGTCAAAAATGTCCTTTTCAAGAAAGTAAGTAAACTATTTCAAATGCGCCATGAACTAAGAAAGTCAGCAAAGAATGACAGATGATTCTCTTTGAGAACGAAGTGAGTATAACTGAGACTTTCCGCTGTGATACCCCCCTGAAGAACTTAAACTTCAGGGGTTCAGAAGTTTCGAGACCTTAGACTCGAAACTTAGGCATGGAACTTCTTTGATGTTTGCTGATGTCCGTCATCACCTAGAGAAAGTCTCACAAAATATTCTTTTTCAAAAAATAAAAGCCGACTCAAGGTCAGCTTTTCATTATCTTATTAATTATTTTTTGAATGGTTCTTCCACCATGATGAGAGGATGGAACCTGAGATATTGTGCCAAATACTAAAGATAGTTGATGGGATAGCAGCTTGTGGCACGAAATATTTCATGGCAAGGGTTGCTCCAAGACTTGAGTCTTGCATCCCCACTTCGAAGGTAATGGCTTTTTGTTGTGGTTCTTCCAAACCAAGGATTTTTGAAAATCCAAAACCAAGGGCATAACCACAAAGATTGTGGAGCATAACGGCTGGAATGACAAGGGCTGTCGCTGCTGTGAAAATATTGGCATGGTTGGCAGAAACAACTGCTCCAACGATCAAGAGGATGGCAGCTTGAGAAATCAAAGGCATAATCTTGATGATGGCATCGATTTTCTTACCAAAGATTGAGTGAACGAGCACACCCAAGATAATAGGGACAACCACGATACGCAAGGTACTAAGGAAGAGGCTTTGGGCAGGGACACTCACGTACTGACCAGCCAAGAATGACAAGAGGGTTGGAATCATGAGTGGTGCCAAGAGAGTTGAGAGGGTTTCAATAGAGACATCCAAGGCAACATCCCCACCTGAAAGGAAGGCCATAACACTCGATGAAGTCCCACTTGGACAAGAGCCAACAAGGATAACCCCTGCTGCTGTCGCACCTTTCAGATGGAAAATCATACAAAGTAACCAAGCCAAACCAGGCATGATGACATAGTGGGCAACAGTCCCAAGAACAACTGGAATTGGACGCTTAGCAATACGTTTAAAATCTTCAGTTGTCAAGGTAAGCCCCATACCAAAGAGAATCAAACCAAGCAGATAAGCCGTATTGGGAATGACCCAACTACTAGTTGCAGGAAGGGCGTAGTTAAAGGCCGCCCAGAGGATAACAGCTACAGTAAACCATTTGCTGAGCCATTTACTAAAAGATACAAGTGACTCCATAATGAAACCTTCTTTCTATTTTCACGACATAGTATAGCACTTTCATTTTGAATTTCAAGATAAATTTCGAATTTTCTGAAATTAATTTCAAAAAATAAATCCTCACACTTAACATGCGAGGATTTTGTGATTTCTATTAACTTTAAGCCTTGTCTTGCGACTTTTCTTCAAATTGTTGAGCCCGTTCTTCTCCCCACCATAGTGGCAATAATTCGCCCAAAGTAATGGTTTGACGTGTGTCGTAGTCAACCATAAACTCCAAGTTACGATTGTCAGGATGGAGTTCCATTAGAAATTCTCGACAAACCCCACAAGGCATACCAGACGGTCCACCATGAGGTGGCTGGTCACGAAAGGCGATAATTCGCTTAACCTTAGTTTGACCAGTTTCTTGATACATATTGAAAAGGGCAGCCCTTTCAGCACATAGGTGGAAAACACCACAAGTTCCTTCCATACAAAAGCCTGTGAAAATTTGCCCATCTTCAGACTCAACAGCAGCCACAACGTGTCTAGCATAGACAAAGTCTGAGACTTCCTGTGGCTGATACAAGCCTTGAGCCTTTTCATACATTTTCTGCCAAATATCCATTATTTCTCCTTTAACCTCGATCACTTTCTCTATGAGACTTGATAAAGAGGGCAAGCCCTGTTGCTACAACAGTATAAGCCAAAATAAACAAAAGTGACTTCCATGAAAATTTCCCGTCCTTTGCAAAATTAACAACTAACTCATTGACATGATAGACAGGCGTCCACTCAGAGATGCTCTGAACCCACTTAGGGAACATGGAAATAGGAACCCATGAACCACTCACTATAGGCAAGACAAGGTAAATAATATTTGCCACAAGAGACATGAATTGTTGAGATTTAATCTGAGCGATAAGTAAACCAAAAGCTAGAAAGAGTAGACCGGACAAAAGTAAGAGAGCACCTGACCCTACCCATCTAAAGAATGGCATCTCTACATCTCGGAAAAAGGCACCTACACAAAAGGTCACAATGATGGCAACCATAAAGTTTAGAAGCACACGAAAGATTTTAGAAAGATAATAAGCTGCAATACTAACCTTTGAGTGCTCGATATAGGTCAACCAGTGTTCAATTCGGTCCTCTTGCAACATATAGGGAAAGGTAAACAAACCAAAACTAGACATGGAGAAGCCAGTCATGGTCAGCATATAAGACAGCAAAAACTCTTTTTGAGCTTCTGGAGTAGGTGCTGAGAAGATACTAGAAAAAAGGAGGAAAAATCCGACAGGTATCCCGATTCCCATGATAAAGACTGGCCAACTTCGCCACGTTTTAATCCACTCAATTTTTAGTAATGCTTTCATGCCTTGTCCTCCCTTGTTGAATCAAATAGGCTATCCAAGAGTGTTTTATTTTGAATTTCAATATCAGAAATTCCACAGCCTGCTTTCTCAAGACTTTGCCATACCTTTTCGATATCTTTGGTCATGAAGCTAATGACATCCCTCTTTTCAGTAATTTCATAGATGTCTGATAGTCCGTGAACAATGTTCACAAAGCTACTTGGCAGAGTGACCTGCTTCTCCTTCTCTTCGTGTCGCATAGCGTATGGCGTGGTATCTCTGATGAGTTTTCCCTGATGGAGAACTAAGATACGGTCAGCTGTATGCTCTACTTCTTCAATATAGTGGGAAGAATAGAGGATGGTTGTCCCAGCTTTTTTCAAGTCATTGACAATCTCCCAGAAACGCTGACGAGTAGAGGTATCCATACCCGCTGTCGGTTCATCCAAGAAGAGGATTTTAGGTTTATCAATCAAACAAAGGACAAAAGCCAGAAGACGTCTTTGCCCACCTGAGAGTTTGTCCGCAAACTGCTGGTACTGGTCTTCCTTAAATTGCAGGAGTTCTTGAACTTCTTGATTGGTCAAGGGGTTATCAGAAATTGCTTGAAAGAAGGCAATCAACTCACTGACTTTCAAACTATTGGGAATGGTATTTTCTTGAAGGAGAACAGCGATTTGATTTTTGGCCTTACTTGCCTTTCCTTCAATGAGGACCTGACCACTGCTCGGTTTTTTATCACCAAGAATACAGGACATCAAGACAGTCTTACCCGCCCCATTAGGTCCAATCAAGGCTACACAATCGCCCTGGTTTATCTCAAAACTAATATCCTCTAAAATGGTCTTTCCCTTGATGCGTTTCCAAGGGATGTGACTTGAATAACCATTTCACTCATACGTTTGATTTCCTTTCTTTTGTATAGGAACCATGCTAATTGACAATAGAGCTGATATCATTGGACTCCCTTAATACTCCACTTCCAACTCCGTACAGAAGAGACTTCCGCTCAGATGAAGTCTCGTTTCAACTTGCTCGATATCAGATTCAAATCGATCCACCTTTACAGATGATAGGGGATGTGAGATTCCAGTGGTGTCCATGACACAAGCATGAGGAAGTCGAATATGAACTTCACCAAACTTAGCATCAAGATGAACTGCTACCTGACTTGATGCAAATTTGGCCTGACTCAAATCCAACCAAAGCTCACCAAAAGCTAGATTCATATCAACTGTTTCAACTTCTTGAGAATAGATACGATACCTATCCTCAGCCATATAGGTCTTAACAGAAATATGAGGTCCTTCTTGGTCGTTCTTATTAACCTTATAGTCTTTAGTGAGACCCTTCTTTTGACTATTGCCATAAAAAAGCTCTAAAGCCAAGCCAATGAGAAAAATACCGCTAAAGAGATTCCACTGTGCAAAATCGAGGTTTAACAAGTCATGAACATAGGGTGATAAGAAGGCCAAACCAAGAAAAATGAGGAGTGGTCGCCTATTCAAGATACCAAAACAAAAGAAAGCTACGAAGAAAACCAGATTATAATTGACCATGATCCAAAAATCTGGAATAAAGGCACTGGCGATAAAACAAGCTGCTAGTAAAAGCAACAAGAAGGCCCGAGCATTAAACCGTTTCATAAGGAGACTCCTTTCTAAAGAAATGATTGCAATTTTCCAATTATTTTCACTATCAGTATAGCACTATTTGTAAACGTATTCAATGTTATATTAAAAGGATTTGCAAAAAAAAAGAGCTTTCGCCCTTTCATCATTTTCAATGTTTGACAGTTACTTGTCCAAAGGTTACAGAGCCTGTTAGAGAAACTGTCGTTCTTGATAACTCTCGATCTCCTAGACTATCGTAGCCTTTCACTCCTGCTAAGCTTGTATGAAGCCCGTGTGTATCTACTTGCCAATCCTTAGGTACTCGAATGATGACCTGAGAAAAATTTGCCTGAACCACAATCTGAGGTCGGTCCGTCATAAACTGAGCCTGACGCAAATCTAAAGTTAAACGTCCAAAATCGGCATTGGCATAGACCGTTTCGAGATTTTGAGAAGTCACCACCTGAACAGACTCTGAAAATAAGCTCTTAGCGAAAATCTCTCGCTCATGTTCTTTAGACACCTTGTAAGAGAAGTTCTTCTTATAACTTGGCTTGCTCAAACGGTCCACCGCAATTCCCAAGATAAGAATTCCTACAAAGAGAGTCCATTCCGAATAGTCCAATCTAAAGAGGTCATGGATATAGGTCGACAGAAAAGCCATCCCCAAGAAAAAGAGAAATCTCCCCTTAGATTGCCAGCTCAAAAGCACAAAAAGCAAGGCCAAAATCAACTTATAATTAAAGGCCAAATAAAGATCTGGAATAAAGGCTGTCGCGATAAAATAGGTAGCAATGATAAGTAGGGTGATAACACCTGCATTAAAGCGTTTCATAACAAGTCCTTTCTAAATCCTGTCCTTGAGTTTTTCCACAAAAAGGTAGGCTGCTGGACAGAAAAGCGTATTTTTGATAGTCAGATGATTAATCTGATAGATTTTCTTACGATCCGTGTGAGGAAAGGCTGCACAAGCCTTGGGGCGGACATCATAGATGTCACAGAGATTATCAGGTCCCAAAAATGGACAAGGCATAGACTTGAAGACCTTGTCACCATCCTCATCTACTTGCAAGTACATCTCCTCGAATGCAGGTAACTTCATGCGAAAATGCTTGGCAATACGAGTAATGTCCTGCTCTGTAAAGTCTGGGCCTAGCGTCTTACAACAATTGGCACACTGGACACAATCAATCTCCTGAAAAACTTCATTGTGTACCTGCTGAACAATCTTATCTAAATTTTTAGGGGCCTTCTTCTTGAGTTGTGCTAGAAATTTACGGTGCTCCCCCTGCTTTTGACGTGCCAATTCCTCGTAACGTTTGACATCAATGGTCTGTGACATGTGTTTTCTCCGATGATTTATAATTCTCTCAACTATTATAACATAAAAAAATAGAGCCTAGTTTGAAGCTAGACTCTAGGTCAGTTACATTGATACGATTCTACGATATGAACGTGAAGTAAGGGCAAAAACCAAGACATAGGCTAGGAAGAATACGCCACAAACAATGATAGTAACCACTAACATAAGACTTGGATTAAGAACTCCAATGATACGCACAATCAAACTGATCATATGATAGGCAAAGGCCAAGTGAATAAAGGCAAAAATCAAGGGGAGGAAGAAGACAGTAAGGACTTGCTTTCCAATGGTTTGCTTGACTTGGAGGTCGTCCAAGCCAATCTTTTGAAGAATAACAAAGCGCTCACGATCCTCATAACCCTCGGAAATCTGTTTATAGTAAATCACGAGAACTGTGCCAAGCATGAAGATGATGGATAGGAAGATGCCGATAAAGAAGGTTCCACCAACAAAGCCATTTACCATGCCTTCTGCATCATATCGACTATTTGCAGTGAAGTAAGACTTAGGGAGGCCAGTAGTTTGTCCAGCTAACTGTTGTGTTTCTTTATCCGTGATTTTGTCTAACAAATCTGAATTTTTCTTGGCATCATGTGAAGGGTCTTTGACATTAACACCAACATAGGTAGCTTGGGTGGTTGCTGTTCCTTTGATACTTTCTTGAAAATCATCCATATCAGGAACAACAAGGTAGCTATAATCAGAAACTATGATTGTGAAGAGGTTGGGTACTTTACCTTTAAGAAAGTCATTAAGGCTATCATGGATCTGGTAGGTTTGACTGTTGACAGACAAACTCTTTTGATCTTTTAATGTTTTATTTTTAGTAAATAAGCCAACTTGATTCGAAGTCAGATTGAGGTCTTTACCTGTTAATTGTTTATAAGTAGATTGTGAGAAGACAAGAAAAATTGACTTTGGTAGAACTTTTCTTTCATTCTCAGAAAAGATGGTTAGCTTGTTTTTTTCTTGTTCTTTGATACCAAAGTAGAGGTAACTTGCTTCCACTTTTCTATTTACCTGATTTCCCGTCTGTACTAAGAAATCATCTATAGCTCTCCGTGTACTTGTTAAATCTACATTCGTCCCTGTAACTGAGTAATCATGCGGAGCAGAACTCGCCAGATAGTCTTTTTTTCCAGCATAAATACTTGCAGCACCTACAAGTGTCACCAAAACCATACTTGAGAGGATGGCAATGGTCGCTAGCCCAACTGCATTTTTTTTCATCCGAAAGACAAGGTTGGAAATGGAAATCATATTATTGGGCTTGTAATAGTAGCTCTTCTTCTTTTTCAAGAGTTGCAGAACAACTGTTGTCCCGGCATTAAAGAGAAGGTAAGTCCCTAGAATGACCAGTAGAACAGCTAGGAAAAAACTCATAATAGCCGTTACTGGATTCTGAACAGAGAGAGCAAGATAGTAACCATACCCCATAGCACCAAGTCCCAAAAGGGTTTGAATAACTAGAAAACGTCCCTTTTTTTCACCCTTAAGGCCATCTTTAGTTAATTGTAAAGGATTAAGCCGTAGCAATCGGAAACCATTTACCAAAACCAACAAACCAAAAATACAAGCAAAGATGACAAGAACAATAGGAATTGTCATTACTTGAAAGGTCGAGACTAAACCAGTACTTTCACCGATAAGCCTTTGAAGAAAAGCATAAATGAGTTTATCAAAAAGTGCCCCCACACCTATACCTAGTAGCAAAGTCACAAAACTCATAATCACTGTTTCTTTTAGAATCATACTAAAGAGGTGACGCTTCTCTAAGCCTAGCACACTATAGAGACCAAGCTCCCTTGAACGATTTTTCATAACAAAGCTATTGGCATAAAGAACAATAATTCCAGAGGATAGGGCAACAATTCCAAGTCCCATCCCCAAAACCATCTTGATAGCATCTGCCCCAGTCAAGTCATCCAGATGAGGATTAAGCGTTAAAGATGTAAAGATATAGGTAATGGCAATAGCCAGAATAGTTGCTAAAGCAAAAGGATAATAAAGCTTACGATTTTTTATGAGATTGGACAAAGCCAGTCTATTGGTTAGACGAAACATATTAGTTCACCTCACTTGCCATTGCAGTTAGTGTATCGGAAATTTCCTGGAACATTTGATGTTCAGACTTATCCCCTTTGAAGATTTGATTATAAAGAATACCATCCTTGATAAACAAAACACGCTGCGCTCGACTGGCGGCCGCTGTCGAGTGAGTTACCATGAGAATGGTCTGACCGCTGGCATTAATAGCATCAAAGACATCTAATAGCGCCGCTGAAGATTTGGAATCCAAGGCACCTGTTGGCTCATCTGCTAAGAGTATTTCTGGTTTTGTGATGATTGCACGCGCAACCGCAACCCTTTGCTTTTGGCCACCTGAAATTTCATAAGGGTACTTCTCCAGTAAGGAATGAATTCCCAGTTGACGACTGATTGCCTCTACTTGTGTCATCATTTGCTTAAGTGGGCGACGAGAAAGAACCAAAGGTAGCAGGATATTATCTTTAACTGATAGGGTATCTAAAAGATTGAAATCCTGGAAAACAAACCCTAATCTTTCACGACGGAAGCTAGAAGCATCCTTGTTTTTGATGGTTGCTGTGTCCATACCATTCAGATAGACACGCCCTGCTGTTGGTTTATCAAGCATGGCAAGAATGTTGAGCAGGGTTGATTTTCCTGAGCCAGACTCACCCATGATTGCAACATACTCACCCTTTTCAACCGTAAAATGGATATCTTTAAGGGCTTCAACTTGATTTCCTTTGAAACGTGTTTTATAAACTTTTTTAACATGTTGAACATCTAGTAATGTCATAATAAGCTCCTTTATTTAATAGATTTGGAAGAGATTTTAGGAACCTCTTACTTAACTTCTGATACCATTTTATAGAAAAAGCAAGGTCTCAACCATAACCCTTGCTTTCATTTCTAGCCTTATTTCTTACACTTTTGTAAGCTATTAATCAATAGCCAACTTCTGCTTTTGAAAATGAATGGAAACTGTGGTTCCTTGACCTACTTGGGAGCTAATACTAATATCATGTCCAAGCTGATCAGCAATTTTCTTAGAAAGATAGAGTCCCAGTCCAGACGACTGCTGAGTCAAGCGACCATTGTAACCTGAAAAGCCACGCTCAAAGACACGTAGAATATCACTATTTTTAATACCAATCCCAGAATCTTTAAGATAAAGTCTATTATCTTTAAAGTAAATGTCAATACCGCCAGTCTTTGTGTACTTCAAACTGTTTGACAAGACCTGCTCAATGATGACTAAGAGCCATTTTTCATCTGAAATAATCTTAACATCCAGGTCATCTAGGTTAATAGTCAACCCTTTTTGAATAAAGAAAATGCTATGCTTTTTAACAACTTCTTTAACCAAAGGGTCTAATGCAACCTGCCTCAACTGCAAATCATCATGAAAGTTTTCCAAACGTAAATACTGCAAGACCAGATTGGTGTAGGCATCAATCTTGAAGACCTCTTGCTCCAAGAGAGCCCTCGTTTTACTATCTGTAACATCCCCTAACAATAATTGACTGGCTGCTATTGGCGTCTTGATTTGATGCACCCAAAGAGTATAGTAGTCCATCAAATCTGTATAGCGCTTGCGCTCCTCCTCAGTCTGAACCATTTGACTCTCCTTAGCATTTTCCAAGGCCTGAGCTAGATAAAACTCTAAAGGACTTGATGGTGTCATTTTCTCATAGAGATAGGCTAAGTTATAAGACTGATAAGAGCTAACCAAGTCCCAAATAACTATGATGATAGCCACAAATGTCAGTATGGTCAAGGCATAATGAAGAATATCTGCTGCCTCTTCAAATAAAAAGGCAAACAAAACCAAGATGATTCCATTAAAAATAAACAAAAGATAGAAAGGTAGACGAGACCTAATCTGATATTTGATAAATTGACGCTTATCCATCATGACGCAACCCGTAACCGACACCTTTCTTGGTTTCAATAAAATCCTTCAAACCAACTGCCTCTAACTTCTTACGTAAACGTGCCACATTGACAGACAGGGTATTATCATCAATAAAGAAGTCACTGTTCCAAAGCTCCTTCATAAGGTCTTCCCGACTAACGATATTTCCAGCATGGTCGAAGAGAACTTGTAAAATCTGAAACTCGTTCTTGGTCAAAGAAACGACTTCTCCCTGATAAACCAGATCCATGGCCTTAAGGTTCATAATCACACCCATATATTCCAAAAGACTCTGATCCTTTCCAAACTCATAAGATCGGCGCAAAAGCCCTTGAATTTTTGCCAAGAGAACATTTTGGTCAAAGGGTTTAGTCACAAAATCGTCCCCACCCATATTGATTGCCATAACGATATCCATGGCCTGATCCCTGGAAGACAAGAACATAATAGGCACCTTGGAGACCTTACGAATTTCCTGACACCAATGATAACCATTAAATAGAGGTAAACCAATGTCCATAAGAACCAAGTGGGGCTCTACTTTTACAAAAAAAGATAATACTTCCATGAAATCTTCAACAAGAACAACTTCGTAACCCCACTGTTCTAGCATTTTTTTGACTTGTTGACGGATAACCTCGTCGTCCTCCACTAATAAAATCTTATGCATAACTCAACCTCTTTCATTTCCCACTATTATAACAATAAATACCCCAAGAAACGACCATTCTCAGCAAATCTTACAATAATGTTAGATTAAATTTTCCAACTTTTAAAATAGTGCGTTTTCATAGGAAAAATCCTTTGAGTCTTCAAAGAAAATATAGTATTATAATAGAGTTGATGTTGGTTTATCATCAACCAACGACAGCTTCATCGAACAATGAGAAGATTACTTATTTATGTCACGAATTGGCGTGACGTTTCTACAAGGTGCCGTAACACCTAACAATAAGTAAGTCATAAAGTCATCAAAAGATTTTACCGTCTTTTTATGATTTTAAAGGCTTGCTTTGCAGGCCTTTTTCTGTTATTCGATTGTTTTGATCTTTGTCAGAGTCTCAATGGAATCTGAGAAAATCAAAATACACTTAAGTTTTATTTTTTTATAGGAGGTAATATGAAATTACTGGAAGACCGCATTCTCAAAGATGGGAATGTCCTTGGGGAGAACATCCTCAAAGTTGACTCTTTCCTTACTCACCAAGTGGACTTTGATCTCATGCGTGAGATTGGAAAGGTCTTTGCTGAAAAGTTCAAGGATGCAGGCATCACCAAGGTGGTGACTATCGAGGCATCTGGTATTGCTCCAGCCCTCTATGCTGCTGAAGCTTTGGATGTCCCTATGATCTTTGCTAAGAAGGCTAAAAATATCACCATGAATGAAGGGATCCTCACTGCTGAGGTTTACTCCTTCACTAAGCAGGTGACTAGCACTGTCTCTATCGCAAGCAAGTTCCTCACTCCTGAAGATAAGGTTCTCATCGTTGATGACTTCCTAGCTAACGGCCAAGCTGCCAAAGGCTTGATTCAAATCATCGAAGAAGCTGGCGCACACGTCGAAGCGGTCGGTATCGTTATTGAGAAATCTTTCCAAGATGGTCGTGCCCTTCTGGAAGAAGCTGGCTACCCAGTTGTTTCACTTGCTCGTTTGGATCGTTTTGAAAATGGTCAGGTCGTATTTAAGGAGGCAGACATCTAATGCAAAACAAAGAGAAACATTCGCAGGCGGCGGTCCTAGGACTGCAACACCTACTTGCCATGTACTCGGGATCAATCCTGGTTCCAATCATGATTGCTGGAGCCTTAGGGTATTCAGCTCATGAATTAACCTACTTGATTTCAACCGACATTTTCATGTGTGGTGTAGCAACCTTCCTCCAACTTCAACTTAATAAATACTTCGGTATCGGTCTTCCAGTTGTTCTTGGGGTTGCCTTCCAGTCAGTAGCACCACTTATTATGATTGGTGAGAAACACGGTAGCGGTGCTATGTTTGGTGCCCTTATCGTTTCAGGGATTTATGTTATCCTCGTTTCTGGCGTCTTTTCAAAAGTGGCCAATCTCTTCCCTTCTATCGTTACGGGATCTGTCATCACTACTATTGGTTTGACCCTCATCCCTGTGGCTATCGGAAATATGGGGAACAACGTTGATAAACCAACTGGTCAAAGCCTCTTCCTTGCAGCTATCACCGTTCTCATCATCCTTTTGATTAATATTTTCACTAAAGGATTTATCAAATCCATCTCAATCTTGATTGGTTTGATTGTCGGTACTGCTATCGCAGCAAGCATGGGCTTGGTTGACTTCTCACCAGTGGCTGCGGCACCTATTGTCCACGTGCCAACACCATTCTACTTCGGAATGCCTAAGTTTGAGTTGTCATCAATCATCATGATGTGTATTATCGCTACAGTGTCTATGGTTGAATCAACTGGGGTTTACTTGGCCCTCTCTGATATTACCAAAGAACCACTCGATAGCACTCGCCTTCGTAACGGTTACCGCGCTGAAGGTTTGGCTGTTCTCCTTGGTGGACTCTTCAACACCTTCCCATACACTGGTTTTTCACAAAACGTTGGTCTTGTGAAATTGTCAGGTATCAAGACTCGCTTGCCAATCTACTATGCAGCTGGTTTCCTTGTTCTTCTTGGACTCCTTCCTAAGTTTGGTGCCTTAGCGCAAATCATCCCAAGCCCAGTCCTTGGTGGCGCTATGCTTGTCATGTTCGGTTTTGTTTCTATCCAAGGTATGCAAATCTTGGCACGTGTTGATTTCGCCAACAACGAACACAACTTCTTGATTGCTGCGGTATCAATCGCTGCAGGGGTTGGTCTTAACGGCAGCAACCTCTTCAACAGCCTACCAAATGCTTTCCAAATGTTCTTCTCAAACGGTATCGTGGTCGCAAGCTTGCTTGCCATTGTCCTCAATGCCATTTTGAACCATAACAAAAAAGAAAAATAAAAACGAATAAACTCCCCTTATAGATTTTGAACTGCACCCCAAAAGTTAGACAGAAAAAA
>NZ_KV809551.1:0-13582 GCF_001812625.1 Streptococcus sp. HMSC064H09 | reverse complement strand
AAATTAAATGTCTAACTTTTTGGGGTCAGTACACGTTTTGAATATGGCTTACATCTCGTCTGGAGCTTCAACACCGAGAAGGCGAAGGGCTTCTTTGAGGACTGTTGCTGTTGCGTAGCAAAGAGCCAAACGGCTATCACGTTCTGGGCTTTCGTCCAAGATACGTGTGTGTGCATAGTATTTGTTAAAGGCTTGAGCTAAGCTGATAGCAAATTTAGCAACGATAGATGGTTCAAAGTTGTCTGATGCACGGTTGATGATACGTGGGAAGTCTTGGATGAGTTTGATGATTTCCCAGCTTTCAACGTCGTTTAGGCTGTATGTAGCATCTGCAGATGGCGTGAAGTTAGCCTTGCGCAAGATAGATTGGATACGAGCGTGTGCATATTGAACGTAAGGTCCAGTTTCTCCCTCGAAGGATACCATGGCATCAAGGTCGAAGTCGTAACCATTCATACGATCTGTTTTAAGGTCGTAGAATTTGATAGCTCCGACACCGACAGCATGAGCAACAGCTTCCTTATTAGGCAAGTTTGGATTCTTAGCTTCGATTTGAGCTTGGGCACGGTTAACAGCTTCAGCAATAGTTGGCTCAAGCAAGATAACGTTACCTTTACGAGTTGACAATTTCTTACCGTTCTTAGTTACAAGACCAAAGGCAACGTGAGTCATGTCGTCAGACCAGTCGTAGCCCATTTCTTTAAGAACAGCTTTCAACTGTTTGAAGTGAGCAGATTGTTCATTACCAACCACATAGATGGCTTTGGCAAAGTCGTAAGTACGTTTACGGTAGAGGGCAGCAGCCAAGTCACGTGTGATGTAAAGTGTCGCACCATCTGATTTTTTGATGAGGGCTGGGTGTTCGATACCGTATTTTTCAAGGTTAACCACTTGGGCACCTTGAGATTCTTGGAGAAGTCCTTTTTCAGTCAAGATGTCAACGACTTCATCCATCTTATCATTGTAGAAGGCTTCACCATTGTAGCTATCAAAAGAAACACCGAGTTCATCGTAAAGACGGTTGAATTCCACCAAGCTCTCGTCACGGAACCATTGCCAGAGGGCAGTTGCTTCCTCGTCACCAGCTTCCAATTTACGGAACCATTCACGAGCTTCTTCGTCTACAGATGGGTCTTCTTCAGCTTCGGCATTGATACGCACATAAAGTTGAAGGAGTTCGTTGATAGGGTTAGCTTTGACAGCTTCCTCGCTACCCCATTTCTTATAGGCAACAATCAGCATACCAAACTGTTTACCCCAGTCACCCAAGTGGTTGATACGGACTGGTTTGTAGCCTTGTTTAGCTACGATGTTGGCAAGAGCATCAGCGATAACTGTTGAACGCAAGTGACCGATAGAGAAAGGTTTAGCGATGTTAGGACTAGACATATCAAAGGCGATGTTACGTCCGTGACCGATGTTTTGGTCAGCGTAGTGGCTGCCTTGAGCGATGACTTGTCCAAGAACGTCCGCTGAGATTTTTGATTTATCAAGGAAGAAGTTGATGTAAGGACCAACAGCTTCAACTTTTTCAAAGTTTGAGGCATCGATTTTTTCAGCGATGTCTGCTGCAATCATTTGAGGAGCCTTGCGCAAGACTTTAGCCAATGAGAAGGCAGGAAAGGCGAGGTCCCCCATGTCAGCGTTTTTAGGGGTTTCAAGCAGATTTTGAATGTTTTCTTGTTCCAATTCAGGAACAACTTTGGTAATTTCTGCTGCAATGAGTTCTTTAGTATTCATAGGTACTCCATTTCAAATCTTGTCATTCATTCCTATTTTACCATTATTTTAGTTAATAGGGTAGGGACAAGAAAGCATCTATTAGGAAGAATTTCATGAAAAAATACAAAAATTCTGTTATAATATGCAAAGAATATACATAAAAAGAGGAAAGATAATGAAGAGAGATCGTCAAGCTGTTATCAAACAGATGATTTCAAGAGATAAGATTGGGACACAAGAGGAAATTAAGCAACGCTTAGAGGCGGAAGGTATCACGGTTACTCAGGCTACCTTATCACGTGACTTGCGTGAGATTGGCCTCTTGAAGCTTCGTGATGAAGAAGGCAGACTTTACTACAGTTTGTCTGAACATGTGCTTCCAAGTTTGGATCCTACGGTTAAGGACTATGTCAAATCAGTTTCCCGTGCCCAGTTTATGCTGGTCCTTCACACGGAGTTGGGTGAAGCTGATGTTTTGGCCAATCTAATTGACAGTGATGGCAACCCTGAAATTTTAGGAACCGTTGCTGGTGCAGATACCCTCTTGGTAATCTGTAAGGATGCTGTGGTTGCTGAAAAACTGGAAAGCGAGTTTCACTGATGAATACTCCTCATCAGGATCTCCAAAAAGCCAAAGAAGAGTTAATTGACCTCCTCAAACACCATGAGGCGGTTCTTGCTTTTCAAGAGGCTGAGAAAGCTATTGGACAGGTCCCTCAAATCAGTCATCTAGCTGGACAGATGAAGGCTTATCAACAAGAAGCAGTGCTTTTTCAAAAAATTGAGAAACAACGTGCCTATGAGGAGGCAGGTGAACAAGCAGATTTGATTCAGCATGAGTTGGAAAATTTGCCTATTGTTCAGGACTACCGTCAAAAAATGCAAGATGCCAGTGACTTGATCCAATATGTGACCAAGTCTATCGAAGAAAGGATTAACGAGGAGTTAAGACATGGCTAAGGAAAAAATATCTC
Source organism: Streptococcus sp. HMSC064H09 (assembly GCF_001812625.1). Classification (NCBI taxonomy): domain Bacteria; kingdom Bacillati; phylum Bacillota; class Bacilli; order Lactobacillales; family Streptococcaceae; genus Streptococcus; species Streptococcus sp. HMSC064H09. The sequence goes on along the minus strand of NZ_KV809551.1, from coordinate 10,886 downwards.
CAGGAATGCAGCAGTATTTGGATATCAAGGAAAATTATCCAGATGCTTTTTTGCTCTTCCGTATGGGGGATTTTTATGAACTTTTTTACGAGGATGCCGTTAAGGCTGCCCAGATTTTGGAAATTAGCCTAACCAGTCGTAATAAGAACGCCGATAATCCCATTCCTATGGCTGGTGTTCCTTATCATTCAGCTCAAGCCTATATTGATGTCTTGGTTGAGATGGGGTACAAGGTAGCCATTGCTGAGCAGATGGAGGATCCTAAACAGGCTGTTGGTGTGGTTAAGCGTGAGGTTGTTCAGGTTATCACCCCAGGAACAGTGGTTGACAGTTCTAAACCTGATAATGCCAATAATTTCTTGGTAGCTATTGACAAGGCTGGAAGTCGATTCGGCCTGGCCTATATGGATGTGTCAACGGGTGAATTTTTTGCGACAGAGTTGGACGATTTCAGTTCAGTTTATAGTGAAATTCAGAACCTTAAGGCACGTGAAGTAGTGGTTGGTTATGATTTACCCGAAGCTGATGAACAACTTTTGGTGAAGCAGCTCAACCTGCTTCTCTCCAAGGAAACAGAGGTTTACGATGATGTCCACTTGATTGACACCAGCTTGACAGACTTGGAAAGCAGTGTAGCGGGTAAACTACTCCAGTATGTGCACCGTACTCAGATGCGTGAGCTCAGCCATTTACAAAAGGCTCAGCACTATGAGATTAAGGATTACTTGCAGATGTCTTATGCGACCAAGTCAAGTTTGGATTTGCTGGAAAATGCTAGAACAGGCAAGAAACACGGTTCTCTTTTCTGGCTCTTGGATGAAACCAAGACAGCTATGGGAATGCGTCTCTTACGTACTTGGATTGATAGACCTTTAGTGAATCAGGCTGCAATCGTGGAGCGTCAGAATATTATCCAAGTTTTCTTGGACAATTTCTTCGAGCGTAGTGATCTGACTGAGAGTCTTAAAGGGGTTTACGATATTGAGCGCCTGGCCAGCCGTGTTTCCTTTGGAAAGGCTAATCCTAAAGATTTGATTCAGCTAGGTCATACCCTAGCTCAGGTTCCAGTTATTAAGGCGATTTTGGAGTCTTTTGATGACGAGGCCTTGTCACGTCTTTTACAAGAGCTAGATGCTCTGCCAGAATTAGAGAGTCTGATTCGGTCGGCTATTGATCCCGATGCTCCTGCAACCATTACAGAAGGTGGCATTATCCGTGCTGGTTTTGATGAGACCTTGGACAAGTATCGCAAGGTGATGAGCGAGGGGACGTCATGGATTGCGGATATCGAAGCCAAGGAACGTGAAGCGTCTGGTATTACAACACTAAAAATTGATTATAACCGTAAAGATGGTTACTACTTCCATGTGACCAACTCTAATCTTAGCTTGGTTCCTGACCATTTCTTCCGCAAGGCAACCCTGAAAAATTCAGAGCGTTTTGGAACTGCTGAGTTGGCTAAGATTGAAGGTGAAATGCTTGAGGCACGTGAAAAGTCATCAACGCTAGAGTATGATATTTTCATGCGTGTCCGTGAGCAGGTGGAACGCTATATTGATCGTTTGCAATCTTTGGCTAAGGCTATTGCGACAGTCGATGTGCTTCAGAGTTTAGCAGTTACAGCAGAGACTAATCATTATGTTCGTCCTGTGTTCAATGATGAACATCGTATCGTTATTGATCAAGGTCGTCATGCAGTGGTTGAGAAGGTTATGGGTGTTCAGGAATACATTCCAAACACGATTACCTTTGACAGTCAGACCAATGTTCAGCTCATTACTGGGCCAAATATGAGTGGTAAATCTACTTATATGCGTCAGTTGGCCTTGTCAGTCGTTATGGCTCAGATGGGGTCTTACGTACCAGCAGATAGTATTGATTTGCCAGTTTTTGACGCCATCTATACACGTATTGGTGCTGCAGATGACTTGATTTCAGGTCAGTCGACCTTCATGGTTGAGATGATGGAGGCTAATCAGGCCATTAAGCGGGCGACACCTAATTCCTTGATTATTTTTGATGAGTTGGGACGTGGGACAGCCACCTATGATGGTATGGCTTTGGCCCAGTCTATCATTGAGTTTATTCATGACAAGGTGGGGGCTAAAACCATGTTTGCTACCCATTATCATGAGTTGACAGCCCTGTCAAATACTTTGACACACCTTGTCAACGTTCATGTGGCGACACTTGAAAAGGACGGAGAGGTGACTTTCCTTCACAAGATTGTCGATGGCCCAGCTGACAAATCTTATGGTATTCATGTAGCTAAGATTGCAGGTTTACCAGCAGATTTACTGGAACGTGCTGACACCATCTTGACACAATTAGAGGGTGAGACAGTTACCATCCAACCTCAGGAAAAGGTATCGCCTCAAGAGAAGCCAGCCACTGAAACACATGTCAACGAGCAAATCTCTCTCTTTGATGATTTTACTGAAAATCCGGTTCTTCAAGAGTTACGTGATTTGGATATTTACAATATGACACCGATGCAGGTCATGATGGCTGTAGCAGATTTAAAACAGAAACTATAAAAGAAGCTTGTCGATTGACAGGCTTCTTGTCTTTTATAGGTGTTTCAATTCTTGGTTGAGTTGTTCAATATCCTTTTTCATTTTCCAATAAGAGAAGACCCAAACGAGGAGATAGATAAGGCTGAATTCAATGACTAGCTCCAAGTAGAAAGTTAAACGTAGAGGGAACCATCCGCTGAGGGTAGCTAGTGGAATGAAACCTAGACAGGTCAAGGCGTAGTGAGTGAGGGTTGCACGAAGCAAACTCCATTCAGCCTTACGGAAAATATAACTAGCGACTTCAAAGAGGATACCGATAGCAAACCAAGTGATGAGGCAGTAGGCCAATACCATAGATCCGTGAACCTGATGTGACGTCATCCATTGTCCAATGGCTGAGTGAGGATTTAGAGGCATGTAGCTTGGTGCCCAGATAAGAGACATAATCATGGATACGGCAAGTCCGATAAGGATGCCCTTTGTGCCTGATTTAAAAAGTTGCTTTTTCATTGTAATTTCTCCTTTATTGCTTTGAGGTAACGGCGTGATGAGTAGGTGGTTTCCTTGTTTTTAAGGTGAATTTCAACGAGGCCGTTAGGGGTAATGTTGAAGCGTTCAATTTCTTTGAGGTTGACAATCTCTGATTGTGAGATTTTGATAAAGTAAGATGGCAGTTTTTCTAAAACTTGATAGAGACGTAAGCCTAAGTGGTACTCTCCTAGAATAGTTTCAGCTAAAACTTGGCGATTTTCGATGTAAATTCTGGAAATAGCATTAGGCTCGATGAGATAAGTTTCGCCATCTTTTTTTCCTTTGAGTCGTTGGTTATCATCCAAAGATTCGACAAACTCGACCACTTGCTGAATCTTGGGCGTCCGACTAGGTGCCTGAATCTGCAACATTTCTTCTTGAAATACCGAGTCAATCTGAACTTTTATTTTCATAACTATCCTTTCTTATTGGTAATTGAGGAGGCCTCCTCCCTTTCACACCTTTATTAAACACTATTTGCTAGCCCACAGCAATAGCACTTGTCTATGTGGTCCTATATGGTGTTTAAGTGGTTGAAAATATTTTAGAAAACCCCTATACTTAATGAAAACGTACTGACGAGGTAATCACATGAAATCTATAATGAAATGGTTAGCAGGAATTTTTCTTGCCTGCAGTCTGATTTTGAGTTTTTTTACACCTTTTGAAAAGGCACTAACACTGAACCTGCTCCTGTTTTATTTCTTTGTTAAGCAGTTTATGGATTCTACAAGCTCGCCTAAAACCTACCAATGGATTTTCCAAATCATCTACCTCTTGATTTTTTCTGGGCTCATTTGGTTCAACCTTTGTCATGGGGATATGATTGTTATAGCCACAGCCTTATCTTGGCTAACAGTTGTGTGTGAGTTATGGTTATATAGTAAGCATCAGTAACAGTCAGCACCAGTGAATGTATCAACCTTTTAGAAGGGAGAAAAAATAATTATGCCAAAAATCATCGAATTGCCTGAAGTTCTAGCCAATCAGATTGCTGCTGGAGAGGTCGTAGAGCGACCAGCTAGTGTAGTTAAAGAGCTGGTGGAAAATGCTATTGATGCAGGTAGCACCCAGATTACCATTGAAATTGAAGAATCAGGCCTCTCAAAAATTCAAATCACAGACAATGGTGAAGGAATGGCTCAAGCTGACGTAGCCATGAGTTTGCGCCGTCATGCAACAAGTAAAATCAAAAATCAAGGAGACCTCTTTCGTATTCGAACTCTTGGTTTTCGAGGTGAGGCCCTGCCATCAATAGCTTCTATCAGTCATCTTACCATTGTGACGGCGGCTGATGGAGAAGCCTATGGGACTAAACTGGTTGCCAAAGGTGGGGAAATTGAGAGTCAGGATCCTATTTCAACACCAGTTGGAACAAAGATTACCGTTGAAAATTTATTTTATAACACCCCAGCTCGTCTCAAGTATATGAAGAGTTTACAGGCTGAGTTGGCTCATATTGTCGATGTTGTCAATCGTCTGAGTCTAGCTCATCCTGAGGTTGCCTTCACCTTGCTTAATGACGGTCGTCAGTTGACACAGACCTCAGGTACTGGAGACCTCCGTCAAGCTATTGCCGGGATTTATGGTTTGACAACGGCTAAAAAAATGGTGGAAATTTCAAATTCTGACCTTGATTTTGAAGTTTCTGGCTATGTCAGCCTTCCTGAATTAACTCGTGCGAATCGTAACTACATCACGATTCTCATTAACGGACGTTATATAAAAAACTTTCTACTTAACCGTGCTATTTTTGATGGTTATGGTTCTAAACTCATGGTGGGACGCTTCCCAATTGCGGTTATTGATATTCAGATTGATCCTTATTTGGCTGATGTCAATGTTCACCCAACAAAGCAGGAAGTACGTATCTCTAAAGAAAAAGAGCTCATGGCTCTTATCAGCTCTGCCATTGCTCAAAGCCTTAGAGAGCAGGATTTGATTCCTGATGCCCTTGAAAATCTAGCCAAGTCTAGTACTAGAGGTGCAACTAAGCCGGTTCAAACGAGTTTACCACTCAAACAGACCAATCTTTACTATGATAGCAGTCGTAATGATTTCTTTGTCAAACCAGAGACAGTCCAAGAAGATATCAAACCACTCGTATCAGAGTCCCCAGTTTCATCGGTAGAAAACAAACCGCAACCTTCTGTTAAACAGGCACAACGTTCAGTAGATGAAAGTGATGACAAACACGAAAAACTCGACTATAAAAACAAGTCGAAAATGAAGCGCATGCTTGAAACTCTAGATAATGAGGAAACATCAACCTTCCCTGAATTGGAGTTTTTTGGTCAAATGCATGGAACCTATCTCTTTGCGCAAGGACAAGGCGGACTTTACATCATTGACCAGCATGCTGCCCAAGAACGTGTCAAGTATGAGTACTATCGTGAAAAGATCGGTGAGGTTGACAGCAGTTTACAACAGCTCTTGGTTCCCTATCTCTTTGAATTTTCAGGTTCAGATTACATTAGTTTACAAGAAAAAATGCCCCTTCTTAACCAGGTTGGTATCTATCTAGAGCCTTATGGGAATAACACCTTCATTCTTCGTGAACATCCTATCTGGATGAAGGAAGAAGAGATTGAAACTGCAGTCTATGAGATGTGCGACATACTTCTTTTGACGAATGAAGTGTCTGTCAAAACCTACCGTGCTGAGTTAGCCATCATGATGAGTTGTAAACGTTCAATCAAGGCCAATCATGCCCTCGATGATTACTCTGCGCGTGACCTTCTAGTACAGCTTGCCCAGTGTAAAAACCCCTACAATTGCCCTCACGGACGTCCTGTACTTGTCAACTTTACAAAGTCTGATATGGAAAAAATGTTCCGTCGAATTCAAGAAAATCATACCAGTCTACGTGACCTAGGGAAGTATTAAAACTTTTTTTCGTCTTACTTTACGAATAGGAATGTTAGATTTATAATAGTGATGAAGACAAGGAATCTTCTAATGTTTTAGCACATCATTGTAGGATGGTTGACTGATTTTAAGTTAGGAGGTAGAGTGATGAGACACCTAACAAAAACTAATAAACACTTTTTACTTGTTGGCTTAACATTTTTAGCGACTAGCTTGATTTTCTATATTTTGGCTTGGTTAGGTCGACCAAGTTTGGAGAATGCCCTAGTAAATGTTTCTAGCATTGCCTTTACTTTAGGCGTTGTAACATATATTCTATTAGGCTTGAAGATGATTACAGATACTTTAAAGACGAGTAGTCATCCTTAAAATGGAGCAAACATAATCCACTTTCGAGTGGATTTTTTGTTACAATAGTACAGCAGTGCTTGAGGTGACAAAATAAACACTCAAGACAATTATCTTATAAGTATAAAATAACAAAGCAATCCATTGAAGATACGAACGAGAAAGGAAATCACACGCTATGTATGATTACATCAAGGGAACTCTAGTGAAAATTACTGCCAAGTATATTGTTATAGAAGCAAACGGCCTAGGTTATATTGTCACTGTAGCGAACCCATATAGTTTTTCTGACCAGATGAATCAGACTATCCAAGTCTACCTTCATCAGGTTATTAGGGATGACGCCCACCTTCTTTTGGGTTTCCATACTGAAGATGAAAAAGAGGTCTTCCTTAAGCTTATTTCAGTTTCTGGAATAGGTCCGACGACTGCTCTAGCCATTGTTGCTGTAGATGATAATCAAGGATTGGTTGCTGCCATTGATAATAGTGACATCAAGTACTTGATGAAGTTTCCAAAGATTGGTAAAAAGACAGCTCAGCAAATGGTTCTAGACTTGGCAGGAAAATTTGCAGAGTTACCAACAGAAACGACCAAGACGACACCAAGTCCAACTGAAGGGAATCATCAGTTGGATGAGGCTATGGAAGCCTTGCTTGCTCTTGGTTATAAAGCTGCAGAACTTAAGAAAATCAAAGCCTTCTTCGAAGGTACTAATGAAACGGCAGAGCAATACATTAAATCAGCTCTTAAGATGTTGATGAAATGAGGTAAGCAATGGTCAATCGTTGTCGTTGGGTACCAACAAACAATAAATTATATTGTGATTATCATGACAAGGAGTGGGGAAAGCCTATTGGTGACGATCAAAAACTTTTTGAGCTGCTTTGCTTAGAAAGTTATCAGTCAGGACTTTCTTGGTTAACGGTTTTAAATAAACGTCAGGCCTTTAATCGTGTTTTTCATGACTATGATATTGAGCGTGTTGCCCAGTTTAGCCTAAGTGAACTTGAAGAAGCGCTTCAAAATCCGGATATTATTCGTCACAAACTTAAGCTAGAAGCAACCGTAAATAATGCCAAACAAGTACTAAAACTCCAAGATGAATTTGGCTCCTTGTCCCATTATTTTTGGCATTTCTTTGACGGAAAGCCCTTGGTAAATAATGTTCCCACATATAAGGACGTCCCATCATCAACTGATTTATCCCAACAGATTGCCAAAAATCTAAAAAAGAGAGGGTTCAAATTTTTAGGACCGACTACTATATATTCATTTTTACAAGCCGCAGGATTTGTGAATGATCATGAAAATACCTGTGACTTCAAATAAATGAGTAGATTTGATTGACAAGACGAGAAAAACATGTTAGTTTATAAACGAACATGTTTTTGAGATTATTTTACGAATAGTAATATAGGTGAACCAATGAAAGCTGAATTGATTGCAGTAGGAACCGAAATCCTAACCGGGCAAATCACCAATACCAATGCCCAATTTTTATCTGAGAAACTAGCTGAACTAGGAATCGATGTGTATTTTCACACAGCAGTAGGAGACAATGAAAACCGCCTACTCTCAGTTCTAGACCAAGCTAGTAAACGTAGTGATTTAGTCATACTTTGTGGAGGACTTGGTCCTACTGAGGATGACTTAACCAAGCAAACCCTAGCTAAGTTCTTAGGAAAAAAACTTATTTTTGATGAGGAGGCAAGTAAAAAGCTGGACAGTTTCTTTGCTACTCGTCCTAAACACACACGAACGCCTAATAATGAACGTCAAGCGCAAATTGTTGAGGGGGCTATCCCCTTGCAAAATCCTACAGGTCTTGCAGTTGGAGGCGTCATTACTGCTCAAGGGGTGACCTATGTAGTCTTACCTGGTCCACCAAGTGAACTCAAACCTATGGTGAATCAGGAACTTGTTCCAGCACTTACTGAGAATCACGCAAGTCTTTATTCGAGAGTCCTAAGATTCTTTGGCGTTGGAGAAAGTCAATTGGTGACTATTCTGAAGGATTTTATTGTTAACCAAACAGATCCAACCATAGCTCCATACGCTAAAGTGGGGGAAGTAACACTTCGCTTGTCAACAAAGGCTTCTTCACGAGAAGAAGCGGATCAAAAACTAGATGTTTTAGAAAAACAAATTCGTTCTATTAAAACTCTAGATGGCAAATCCTTATCTGATTTTATTTATGGGTATGGAGAGTCTAATAGTTTAGCCTTTGAAGCTTTTCGTTTGCTTAAGAACCAAGGCAAGACTATCACTGCAGCTGAAAGCCTAACAGCAGGTTTATTTCAGGCTAGTATTGCTGATTTTTCAGGAGCCTCACAAGTATTTAAAGGCGGCTTTGTTACTTACAGCATTGAAGAAAAATCTAAAATGTTGGATATTCCCTTGTCGCAACTAGAAAAACATGGTGTTGTCAGTCATTTTACTGCAGAAAAAATGGCTGAAGGTGCCCGAGCTAAAACAGATAGCGATTACGGAATTGCACTTACCGGTGTAGCTGGACCAGATTCATTAGAAGGACACCCAGCAGGTACAGTATTTATTGGTATTGCTGATAGGAATCAAGTAAGGTCAATCAAGGTTGTTATAGGTGGAAGAAGTCGTTCTGATGTTAGATATATTAGTACCCTCTATGCCTTTAACCTAGTTCGCCAAGCTTTATTACAAGAGACAACTTGATTTAAGTTTGTCTTTAACTATAGAAAGAAGAGGAAAATAAGTGGCTAAGAAAACAAAGAAAACAGAAGAAATTACAAAGAAATTTGGAGATGAGCGTCGTAAAGCACTTGATGATGCTTTGAAGAATATTGAAAAAGATTTTGGTAAGGGTGCAGTTATGCGTCTTGGTGAGCGTGCAGAGCAGAAGGTTCAGGTTATGAGCTCGGGCTCGCTAGCTTTAGATATTGCTCTTGGTGCAGGTGGTTATCCTAAAGGTCGTATTATCGAAATTTACGGACCAGAATCATCAGGTAAAACGACTGTAGCCCTCCATGCTGTTGCTCAGACACAAAAAGAAGGCGGAATCGCTGCCTTTATCGATGCAGAGCATGCCCTTGACCCTGCTTATGCGGCAGCCCTAGGTGTTAATATCGATGAGCTTCTTTTGTCACAACCTGATTCAGGTGAGCAAGGTCTCGAAATTGCAGGTAAGCTGATTGACTCAGGTGCAGTTGATTTGGTTGTTGTTGACTCAGTTGCGGCCTTGGTACCACGTGCAGAAATTGATGGAGATATTGGTGACAGTCATGTTGGACTTCAAGCGCGTATGATGAGTCAAGCCATGCGTAAGCTATCTGCATCTATTAATAAAACAAAAACAATTGCTATCTTCATTAACCAATTGCGTGAAAAAGTTGGTATTATGTTTGGTAATCCAGAAACGACCCCTGGTGGACGTGCTCTGAAATTCTATGCATCAGTACGTCTTGATGTACGTGGAAATACGCAAATCAAAGGGACTGGTGATAAAAAAGACCAAAATGTTGGTAAGGAAACTAAAATCAAGGTTGTCAAAAATAAGGTTGCTCCACCATTTAAAGAAGCCTTTGTCGAAATTATGTATGGTGAAGGGATTTCACAAACAGGTGAGCTTGTAAAAATCGCTAGTGATTTAGGAATTATTCAAAAAGCCGGAGCATGGTTCTCATATAATGGAGAGAAGATTGGTCAAGGATCTGAAAATGCTAAAAAATATTTGGCAGATCATCCAGATATTTTTGAAGAAATTGATCATAAAGTACGTGTACACTATGGTTTGATTGAACCAGATGAAGAGGATAGTGTTGAAGAAGCACAAGTTGAAGAAACATCTGATGAACTTGTTTTGGACCTTGATTCAACCATTGAAATTGAAGAATAAGTGTAAAAGAGCCGAAGGCTCTTTTTCTCTTTGATTTAATCTAAGTAAAAAAAGATCTATGATAATTGAAAAAGTCCCCTTAGAATCAAAATAGGTCGCTAGACCGATTTCTTAAACTAAGGATAATGATAAGATAATAGTATCATGTGACAGAAAGAGAGAATTAACATGATTAAGATTTATACAATTTCAAGTTGTACAAGTTGTAAAAAAGCAAAAACATGGTTGAACAACCATCAACTTCCTTATAAAGAACAAAATCTTGGTAAAGAACCACTTACAAAAGAAGAAATCTTAAACATCCTATCAAAAACAGAGAATGGTGTTGAGAGCATTGTTTCATCAAAAAATCGCTATGCTAAAGCTCTAAATTGTGATATCGACGAGCTCAGTGTTAGTGAAGTGATTGATTTGATTCAAGAAAACCCAAGAATCTTGAAAAGTCCAATCTTAATTGATGATAAGAGATTGCAAGTGGGTTATAAAGAAGATGACATCCGTGCGTTCTTACCGCGCTCAATACGAAATGTCGAAAATTCACAAGCACGCATGCGAGCAGCTCTATAAAAAATGAAAAAAAGGAGATACTAGAGATCTTCTTTTTGCTTTCACTTATTGCATAGAAAATAAGTATTGACATTGGTTCACAAACTTGATAGACTAAGAAAGTCTCAAGGAAATTGTTCAGTAACTGAAAAAGTTTGAAAAAAACTTTAAAAAAGTTATTGACAAGACAAGTGAGAGATGAT
>NZ_KV809550.1:150356-207070 GCF_001812625.1 Streptococcus sp. HMSC064H09 | reverse complement strand
TTTCAAGTTTTCAGCATCTGGAATTACTGAGTCATCAAGTGAAGCGTAACGACGGTCAGTGTGTGCTGAGTGCTCATCATCACGATCCATGTTTGGAGGCAATACATCGTATGAACGACGCCAGATGTGAACTTGCTCATCACCAAATTGCTCAGCAGCTTCTGCTTTGTTTTTACCAGTCAAACCACCGTAGTGACGTTCGTTCAAGCGCCATGATTTTTCAACTGGAACCCAAAGTTGGTCAGATGCTTCAAGAGCCAAGTTAGTTGTTTTGATCGCACGTTTCAATACTGAAGTGTATGCTTGGTCAAATTCGATACCAGCTTCTTTAATCAATTTACCAGCGTCGATAGCTTGTTGAGTACCTTTTTCAGAAAGATCTACGTCAGCCCAACCTGTGAAAAGGTTAGCTTTGTTCCATTCAGACTCACCGTGGCGAGCGAAAACCAATTTTACCATTAGTTATGTCTCCTTTTTATTTTGGGTTAAACCCATTTACTGTATCTATTCTACCCAAAAAACCTTGAAAAAGCTAGCAAAATCCAAAAAATTCTGTAAAATTCTATTGCTTCTTGTCTTGGCAAAAAGAGACGATATCAGAATTTCGTTTTAGAGGCTTTAGCCCGTCCAATATTTCCTTGTTTTAGGCCCCTTTTCATGCTAAAATGAGATGAAATAGTAACATTTTACTTTGTGATCTTTAAGGAGGATCTTATGGTTTCTACTGCTACAAAAGTTGGTCAGTTTACGTTTGATAACTGTCTTATGAATGCCGCTGGTGTTCATTGTATGACTAAGGAAGAATTGGCAGAGGTTGAGGCTTCAGCTGCAGGTTCATTTGTCACAAAAACAGGAACACTTGAGGCCCGTCCCGGCAATCCTGAACCACGTTATGTGAATGTACCTCTTGGGTCAATCAACTCAATGGGATTGCCAAATAACGGTTTCGAATACTACCTTGACTATGTCATTGAATTACAAAAGCAACCCAATACAAAAAATCATTTTCTTTCTCTCGTTGGTCTTTCACCTGAGGAAACACACACCATTCTTAAAAAAGTTCAAGAAAGTGACTATGAAGGGCTGGTTGAACTCAACCTTTCATGTCCTAACGTTCCGGGTAAACCTCAAATCGCTTACGATTTTGAAACAACAACCGAGATCCTAACTGAAGTCTTTTCTTACTTTACGAAACCACTTGGTGTGAAATTACCACCATACTTTGATATTGTGCACTTTGATCAAGCTGCTGCCGTTTTCAACCAATTCCCACTTGTCTTTGTTAACTGTGTGAACTCAATTGGTAATGGCCTTTACATTGAAGATGAGTCTGTTGTCATCAAACCTAAGAATGGTTTTGGTGGTATAGGTGGTGACTACATCAAACCTACTGCCTTGGCAAACGTTCATGCTTTCTACCAACGTTTGAAACCTGAAATCCAAATTATTGGTACTGGTGGTGTAAAATCTGGTCGTGATGCTTTTGAACACATCCTTTGTGGCGCAAGTATGGTACAAGTTGGTACTGCCCTTCAAAAAGAAGGTGTCGCTATTTTTGACCGTATTACTAAAGAACTTAAAGAAATCATGGAAGAAAAAGGTTACGAAACTCTTGAAGACTTCCGAGGAAAACTTCACTACATCGACTAGTCTATAAAAAAAGTTTGGAAGATTTTCCAAACTTTTTTGTTATTTGATGATGATTCTCTTATTAGACAAGACCATCATCATCGCGTTCATCCCAGTCTTCAAAAGGGTCCTTGCCCTCTTTTTCAGCTTGAAGACGTTTCTGACGCGCTTCTTCAATTTGTTCTTCACTTGGCTTCATCAGTTTGCTAATAGCAACAATACCTGATAGTTTAATAACAGTAAAAACCAAAAGAAAAATCAATACCACTGTTATGGTTTTCATAGATTTCCTTAACTTATTTCGTATAAATCAAAACCCCTAAAATCTTAGGGGTTTTTACATTATTTAACTGCGTCTTTAAGAGCTTTACCAGCTTTAAATGCAGGAACTTTAGAAGCTGCGATTGAGATAGCTTCACCAGTTTGTGGGTTACGACCTTGACGAGCAGCGCGTTCGCGTACTTCAAAGTTACCGAAACCAATCAATTGTACTTTTTCACCTGCAGCAAGAAATTCTTCGATAGAAGCGAAAACTGCATCTACAGCTGCTGCTGAATCTTTTTTAGTAAGCTCAGTTGCTTCTGCAACTTTAGCGATCAAATCTTGTTTGTTAGCCATTGTAACAATCCTCCAATTTATTTCTAAGCGAATAGTTTTTTTAGCGCTTGAACAAGTATTATCTTATCCTAAAAGACCTATGAGGTCAAGTAATAAACGCTAATTTAATCGCTTTTTTGCAAAAAGTAAAGGCTTTTTAATTTATTGTCTTATAGATGTCAAATTCGATACGGTCATTAACCAAATCTAGGCTTTGAGCACGTGCTATTATCCCCTTCTCATTCTTCATAGACTGAATATTTAGGGTGACCTTTCCCTTCTTACTATCGATTGCGATGTAATCAGGAAGGTTAGTCGAACGTTTAATCATCTTAAGGGCATCCGAAACAGGCAGTTTCAAGGTTCCAGCTGAAAGCTCAGAAACATGCAGTACAATTGCTCCTGATTCACTAACAACCGGCGTAAAATAGACATATAGAGGAACAGGATGACCTAAAACCTTATAGCTACTTTCAAAAACGATTTTAGAATTGGTAACCTTGACCTTGAAACGCATCTTATCAGTCGAATAATCCTGGGCAAAGCCTGTAAGAGCAGCGTCAAGCTCATCCTTAGTCATACTATATTTTCCAATTTTAGTTGCTCCCTTGGGTAGGGATACAGAACTTGTCGTCTCCACTGGAGTCATGATTCTATATGTCACAACACTTACTAGGGCTAGATTTAAGGCCAAGAGTCCTAAAAATAGCCACTTCCATATCTTACTCACCTGACCACTCCTTCTTTGTTTGGTTAATACGTTTCAAAATGGCATCTGACATAATTTGATAACCTGTATTATTTGGATGAAAATGATCATCCTCAAAAAGAGCATCGTTCAGGCTATCTTGAGAAGATTTACTAGACTGATAGGTATCATCAGAACTTGTAACACCGCCCTTACCATCAATTCCCTTATAAAGCAAATCATTTACAGGAACAAAATACACATTATCGTACTCTTTGCACACCTCTTCAGTAGACTGGTTCCAATTATCTACAATAGTTTGCATTTCTGTCATCTCTGGAAAATTTAGATAAAAAGGATTGTAAATACCAACAATATAAATTGGTAATGTTTTATTTTCCTTGCGAGCTAGCTCAATAATCTGTCCTAATCTCTTTTGATAGGCCTGGGCAGGCTTAGTGAAGGTAGCTACATTAAGATTCGTGATATTGTCCTTAATGACATGGATCACATCATTACCACCAACTGTCAGAGTCATCACTTTAGCCTTTTTGAGATCTCTTTGAATATCCTTCTTTTCTTGCATTCTTTTGAGAATTTGATTACTCGTATTCCCCGCAATACCGTAGTTACGAGAAGTCACTTGCCAGTCAAAATCTGACTCTAATGCCTGTGATAGCACAGGAACGAATCCTCCTTGATTACTACTATCACCTACCCCTTGAGTAAGGGAATCACCAATAGCAACATAGGTCACATTTTCATTTTTGATAGATTTAATCTTTTCTGCAATTTTTGATGACTGATGCGTACTAGGAACGATAAAAATGAAGAGTCCGACAAATAAGAGAAAAAGCAAGAAGAAGCCTACGAGGCTTCTAACTAATTCTGATTCTTTCCACTTATTCATAACGAACCATTACGGCAAAGGCGCCTTCACCAGTGTGCGTTTGAATGATGGAACCAGTCTCAAGGATTGAAATTGGAGCACCCAAAACCTCAAGTTTTTCAGCCAGTTCATGTGCTAGATCAGGTGTCCCTGCATAAGAAATACCAATCTCTGCCACTTTGAGGTCCTTATCCTTGATACCATTAATATAAGAATCTAACCATTTCGTGAAAGTCTTAGCTCCTCGCCCCTTAGCAACCGTATTCAACTGATAGTCTTTCAACTCCATGATGACACGGATATTGAGTAATGAAGACAGTAGACCTGTTACACGTCCAATACGACCACCTTTAACCAGATTCTCAAGGGTAGAAACACCAATATGAAGTTCTGATTTATTTTTCACTTCTTCAACATGGGCTACAATCTCATCAAGACTAGCTCCTGCTTCGGCTAATTTAGCTGCCTCAACAACTTGAAACTTGAGGCATTGATCCGTAAAGCCTGAATCGATGACAGTTACATCTGCTCCTGAAAGACTAGCTCCTTGACGTGAGGCTTCACATGTCCCAGAGAGTGTGTGCATAATGTGGATTGCCACAATTTGTTCTGCACCTTCTTTGACAAGATTTTCATATGTCTCAGCAAACAAACCTACAGGTGGTTGGCTTGTCTTTGGTAACTCTTTACTATGCTTCATCATTTCCAAGAAACGGCCTTCTTCTCGAAGGTCACTATCTGAATAGATGACACCGTCCACCATTACCGACAATGGGACAACAGTGATATTAAATTTTTTAACCAATTCTGGTTCAATCGTGATTGACGAATCGGTTACAATTCTGATTTTACTCATATTTTTCTCGCTTAACACAAATTTTTATTCTATTATAGCATGACTGGAAAGTTTTTCCCAAGTCTTTTCCTAAAGAGAGTCGTCCACCTTTAACAAAGCTCTTGCTTGGCTCAAGGCAGCCTCCGTCACGTTATCACCTGCTAACATCTTAGCGATTTCTTGCACCCTTTCCTCAGGTGTCAAAAGACGAACACGAGAGACAGTTGTCTCGTTATCGCTTTCCTTAGAAATAAAGAACTGATAATCAGCAATAGCAATAACTTGCGGAAGGTGACTGATGGCCAAGACCTGACCATGACTCCCAATCTTATGAATCTTCTGAGCGATGGCCTGGGCAACACGTCCTGAAACGCCAGTGTCAACCTCATCAAAGACGATACTTGTTTTATCTTCTTTGCGGGCAAAGGCTGACTTAATCGCTAACATGAGTCGAGATAATTCACCACCTGAAGCTACCTTAACAAGCGGTTTAAAGCCTTCACCTGGATTGGTTGAGATGTAAAACTCAACCTGCTCATTACCATCTCGATTAAATTTCCCCTTAGTAAAGGTGACTTTAAAATCAGCCTTATCCATATAGAGGTCGCATAACTCGTTCTTAATCTCAGCTTCAAGAGCCGTAGCAATTTGATGGCGTGCTGTTTGTAGGGTCTCCGCAGACGCAAGCAGGTCCTTTTCAAGTTGCTTAAGCTCTTGTTCCATAGCATCTGACGAGCTAGAGTTTCCTGTCAGAAGATTGTATTCTTTACTTGAATTTTCCAGATAATCCAAGACGTCATCGACAGTCCCACCATATTTACGAGTAGTGGCATTAATGGTATCTAAGCGGTGTTCAATCTCTTGTAAACGCCCAGCATCAAAGTCCAGATTATCCAAAAAATCACCTAGTTGCTTAGTGACATCTTCCAGAACATAATAGGCTTCTGATAGATTTCCAGAGAGTTCTTTGTAATCAGAGTCATACTCTTCAAGAGACTGGAGGTCATTCATGGCAGAACGGACATTTGAAAGGCTTGAAAAATCTTCATTATCCAGCATAACATAGGCATTTGTTAAGGTATCAGCAATCTGCTTATGATTAAGAAGCTTGTCTCGCTCCTGCATCAAAGCCAAATCTTCTCCTGATTTTAGAGAGACTGCTTCAATTTCTGCAATCTGAAATGCTAACATTTCAATTCGAGCCTTATGATCCTGCTCATTTTTCTGCTTTTCAAGAACAGCTTTTCTTAACTCACGATAGCGGTCAAAATACTCCTGGTAATCTTTCTTAGTCTGGAAAAATTCCTTGTCACCAAAGGCATCAAGCATGGTAATATGCAGAACAGGTTTCATAAGCTCTTCCTGGTCATGTTGTCCATGGATATCTACCAAGAAGTGCCCAACAGCCTTAAGCGTCGTTAAATTGACCATCTGCCCATTGATGCGACTAACACTTCTACCATTTTGGAAGATTTCACGACGGATAATCAATTCATCCTCAACAGGAATCCCATTATCTTCCAAGATACTAACCAAAGCAGGATTTTGTTCGATTGAAAAGAAGCCCTGAATTTCAGCCTTAGATGCTGAATGACGGACGACCTCACTAGAAGCCCTAGCACCCAACATAAGATTCATAGCATCTATAATAATGGACTTTCCTGCACCTGTTTCACCAGTAAGGACGGTCATACCATTCTCAAAGTTTAGAGAAATCTCTTCAATAATTGCGAAATTCTTTATCGTAATTTCGAGAAGCATAGGCCCTCCTATTCTTCAACCCACTTAATGATTTGCCCCTGCAGTTCAATAGCTGCCAACTCTGACTGAGCCACTAAAAAGAGGGTATCATCGTCAGCAATGACACTAAAAATCAAATGCTTGTACTCATCCAAAAGAATCTTCTTGATGAGACGGCTAGTCCCGGGTTGAACAACGATATTCATAAAGGCATGTTGACGATCAACACGCAATAAGCGACGAGTCGCAACAGAGGTTCCACCTACTCGTCTAGGAACAGTTGAGAGCCCATAGATGTAAGAACCGTCTTCAGTTGGCACTTTGGTAATACCAATTTCATTGATATCACGCGATACAGTCGCTTGAGTAGCCTTTAATCCCTCATTTTGGAGTAATTTTACCAATTCTCCCTGAGTCGTAATTTTATTTTCTTGGACAATCTTTCGGATTAACTCCAAACGATCATTCTTCTTCATTCTTTTTAAACTCCTTGTGTGCTTGTGCTACAACGTCCTTAATAGAGGTTTGAGCATCATTTTGAGGAGAATTTGTCTTCTCCAAGTGTGCGAGAAACTCAATGTTACCATGACCACCTTGGATAGGTGAAAAGTCCAGTCCTTTAACTGAAAAGCCATAGTCAACCGCAAAAGCTATCACTGTTTCTAACACTTTTTCATGGACACTGCTCTCACGGACAATCCCGTTTTTCCCAATTTGTTCACGGCCCGCCTCAAATTGTGGTTTCACAAGAGCAACAACTTGCCCCCCATCAACCAATATCTTAGCCAAAGCCGGTAGAATCAGATTAAGAGAAATGAAGCTGACATCGATTGATGCAAAAGACGGTAGTCCTTCTGTGAAATCGACAGGTTCAGCATAACGAAAATTACATTGCTCCATGGAACGAACACGCTCATCTTGACGCAATTTCCAAACCAACTGATTGGTACCGACATCAACAGCATAAACCAGTTTGGCCCCATTTTGAAGCATAACATCAGTAAACCCACCTGTTGAGGCTCCGATATCAATGGTCGTCATACCTTCTACTGACAGATTGAAAACTTCCAAAGCTTTTTCAAGTTTGAGTCCTCCACGACTCACATACTTAAGTTTTTCACCTTTAAGCTTCAACTCTGTACCGTCGTCTATTTTTTCACCAGGTTTATCGTAACGCTCACCATTGATAACATTAACAACTAAACCTGCCATTACGCCACGTTTTGCTTGTTCTCGTGTTTCAAAAAGGTCCTGTTTATAAGCCAAGACGTCTACTCTTTCCTTAGGCATGGAGTCGTAACCTTTCTATGATTTCTATAATACTGTCTTTCTTGAAACCTTGAGTCTCAGCTAGATTTTGGAAAATAGCCTCAGCTTTACTAAGTGATTCTTCGAGGATAGCATGTGATTTTTTCAGACCAAGAAGAGCCGGATAGGTTGATTTCCCAGCTACTACATCTTTTCCAGGTGTCTTTCCAAGTTCTTCGAAATCAGCAGTCACATCCAAAATATCATCACGGACTTGAAAGGCAAGACCAATCAGGCGACCAGCTTCTTTCAGATTTTCCAAAACCTCTAGATTTTTTTGAGCAACAATACCAGCCGCCACAAAAGGAAAGGTTAAAAGCATACCTGTCTTATGCTCATGAATTTTAGCTAGTTGCGATAAATCAAGTTTCTGACCTTCACCCTTCATATCCAACATCTGGCCACCAACCATACCGAAGGTACCTGAGGAATGAGACAATGCTTGAATCAATTGAACTCGAATTTCTGCTGATAGCTCTGTTTGGGCCAGGAGATCAAAGGGATCCAAAAAGAGAGAATCGCCAGCCAATATCGCCGTTGCTTCATCAAATTTCTTATGGTTGGTTAAACGTCCTCGACGGTAATCATCATCATCCATAGCCGGCAGATCATCGTGAATCAGACTTCCAGTATGAATCATTTCAAGACTCGCTGCAACATCGAAATGACTAGGAGTTAGCTCTAAACCAAATCCTTCAAGTAAATCTAAGAAAATCAGTGGACGAATACGCTTACCGCCACTATCAACTGAATAAAGAATAGCAGTGATTAAATCACTTGATACAGGAAGATTCTTTTTTTGGTAGTAATCACGGATAGACGCATCAATTTTATTTAGCTTGCTCATTAGGCATCCATTTCCGTTTCTGTACCATCTGCTTGCATAACCTTAACTAGTGTTTTTTCAGCATCTTCCAAGGTCTTCTGCAAATCCTTAGACAAGGCCATACCTTTTTGGAACTCAGCAATAGCATCCTCAAGAGCAACATCACCTGTTTCGAGCTTAGTGACAATGGCTTCTAAGTCCTGTAAATTTTCCTCAAATGTTTTTTTAGTTGACATTTTTCACCTCTACTTCTAGTTCACCATCTCTCATTTGGACGGTTAATTGATCACCTTCGGTAATATTCTTGGTACTGGTTAAAGGTTTATCATCTTTTTTGACAATGGCATAGCCCCTTGCAACAATACGGCTAGTATCTAGAGACAATAAAGCATCCTGTGCCTTTTCTAATCTCACACGGTTACCATTAATGGTGTTCTTGGTTGTGGTCACCAATAAACGTTGCAAAGACTCTCGACGGTCTTGATAGTTCTGAACACTGGTCAGAAGATTTAAGCCTTGTAACCGTTGTTTCAAAAGTTCCGCTTTTTTTTGCTTTCGCTCGAAATCTTGACTCACGAAGGTTTCAAGCCTTATTGTTAGTCGATCCAACTTTTGTAAATAACCATCATATAGGCGCTCAGGTTGCCTAAAGACAACAGATTGTGACAGTTTAGCTAAACGTTCTTGATTGTACTGTATACTTCTCAAACAGGCTTGATAAGCTCTATTTTGTCTTTCACGAATCCAAACCAAGGTATCGGCCTTTGATACTGGAGTAGCAAGTTCTGCCGCTGCTGTAGGTGTAGCAGCCCTACGATCTGCAACAAAGTCAGCCAAAGTCGTATCTGTTTCGTGACCAACACTTGAAATCACAGGTAGACGACTCTCAAAAATTGACTGAACAACAATTTCCTCGTTAAAAGCCCAGAGGTCTTCAATAGAACCTCCACCACGACCTACGATAAGTAAATCTAAGTCATCCCTTTGATTGGCTTTTTGAATATTTTCAGCAATTTCCTGCGCAGCTCCTTCACCTTGAACCTTGGTAGGGAAAAGTAAGATTTCTACCCCTGGAAAACGACGGCTAACGGTCGTAATAATATCTCGAATAACCGCACCACTAGGACTTGTGACAACCCCTATTTTTTTAACAAAATTAGGCAGCGCTTGCTTATGACGATCATCAAAGTAGCCTTCTGCAGTCAATTTTTTACGAAGCTGTTCAAACTGGATAGCCAAAGCTCCAATACCATCCGGCTCAGCCTTCTCTATAATAATGGAATAAGAGCCACTAGGCTCATAAATCTGGACACGACCTACGACATTGATCTTCATACCTTCTTCGAGTTCAAAACCAAGTTTTTTGAAAACTCCAGCCCAAATCGTCGCCTGAATAACAGCTCCTTCATCCTTAAGCGAAAAATATTGATGACTCGGGCGGCGACGAAAATTGGAAACCTGTCCCGTCAAATATACCCTCTCTAAATAAGGATCACGGTCAAATTTCATTTTCAAATATTTGGTTAAGGATGTGACCGATAAATAGTCTGACACGACAACTCTCCTTTATTTAACCTATCCTCGAAAACCTGAAGACATTAAAAAAGTTCTGTAGAACCATCATCCCCAAATCTTCTCAGTCAGCTTTCTAATTGTATACACGATTACCTTAAATTATACCAAAAAAGACTGTCAAAAGACAGTCTCAACCACCATAGTCAGGTGTTTTATATAGTTTCATTAATCGGTTGTATAAGTTTTTGAAACGACGTCCCAAGAATCGCTTGAACCGTCAATACCACCATAGGCTTCGAGTTGTCCCTTCTTATCTACACGGAAAAGAAGAACATCATTACCATAGGCATCATAAAGTTGAGCATAAACTAGGTTATCATCATCATCCGTCCATGAATAAACATTCCAACCTAGATTTTTATAATTTTCTCCAGTTGAACCTTGTTCTTTAGCATAGGTAGAAACAACCCAGTCTTCTAACTGTTGATCAGACAAAGATGAGGTATCAACTTGAGAGGATTGATTATCAGATGCTGCTGCAGCTGCTTCCTTACTTTTTGCCAACTGACCGTTTTTCCATGGATTTGTTTCACTCTCTTTTTGGTTATTACTATACCACATCAAGGTAACAACAGGAATAACCACTGCAAGTACCGCAACAACTCCAATTACCCATCTAATGTTTTTAGGATCTTTGAGTTTATCAAAACTCGAAACTTTTCTTCCCTTTGTAGTTTCATTTTTACGACGTCTAAATTCGCTCACAGCTTTTTCCTCTTTTTCTTGAAAGTAGTCCCTTTTTTTCTTTTCCTCTTGTTCCAAGAGTTTTTGCACTTCCCTACGACCCTGCGGATCACTCGTTTGAGCCAATGAAATCTGCAACTGAAAAATACGATTATCCAAAGCTTGCTCATATTCTTTGGCTGCTTCTCTATCACCATTATCAGCTAAGGCTCTCAGATACTCTTCATTACTGAATTCAGCCATTCACTATATCGCTCCTGCTTCTAAATCGTTTCTTCTATTTTCTTAAAGCCTGAGACTTTTGTCAAGTTACTAGTTTGTAACAAATTCTTACAGCTGTAAAAAGCCGAAGAAAGTCACATTCTCCAGCTTATTTCTTAGTTGTTTCTTTATAGTACTTACAATAACTTTGAAGAGGACATGTCTGACACTTAGGATTCTTAGCCAAACAATGATAACGTCCAAAGAAAATCATACGGTGATGACTGATAATCCAATCCCTCTTTGGGATTTTCTTCATCAGTTCCGCTTCGATTTCCTCTACACTAGCATCCTCTGGCACGATATTTAGCCTTTTAGATACACGTGAGACATGCGTATCTACAGCAATAGAAGGAATACCATAGACTTCAGCCAATACTACGTTAGCTGTTTTTCGTCCCACACCAGGTAGACTTTCCAATTCCTTATGCGTTTTCGGAACCTGTCCATCAAAATTCATCAAAACAGCTCTAGCAGTCTTGATGATGTTCTTTGCCTTATTCTTATAAAGACCGATTGTTCGCAAACACATCTCAACATCATCGAGATTAGCAGAAGCCAAATCCTCAATTTCTGGATAACGCGCCCACAAGCCTGGTGTAATCTTATTAACAGCCTTATCAGTTGTCTGGGCCGATAAAATAACAGCAACTAATAGTTGGAAAGGAGTTTCCCACTCCAACTCTCCATGAGCATTGGGAAACATCTCCCCCATGAGAGCTAGAGCCTCATTAACACGTTTTCTTCCTAACATTATTGGCCACCCCATAATTGACGGGCTGCATCCATACCTGTTTTGAAGTCATCCGAAACTTGGTGATGGTGCTTCTTACCTTGATGCTCCAAACGACGCTCTTCAACTTGAATTTTCGTCGTAATACCACTCAATTTCCAGTTACGCAGAACCCCTTTGATGTAATTCCAATTTGTCTTGCGGTTAAATACTGCTTCTTTCAAAGCCTCACGGATAAGTTCGGGATCAGTATGTTCTTCTTGGATTTCCTTGTTTAAATCTTCGATAACCATAGGATTCAAGATTCCCAAAGCTTGTTCTAACTCATCTGTTAACTGCTTGATGAGTTGTGTATTTGTTGGCTGACCAACTACAGGCCCGGTCGTTGTCTTTTCATTGCTCACTAACTTGTCCAAAACTGCCAAGGCAGGTGAAGCATCTACAACCATCTCAATTTCATTATTAACCTTAATAGTCGTGAAATCAAGGAGCCCAGCCTCAGTCAATGTCGTAATACTTTTATTAACCTCAGTTGGTGTCTTTCCAGTTGCTTGCGCTATCTGACTAGAAGCCACTTCTCCAATCTGAGTTGTTGTTTGTAGATAGAGAAACTGCCAAACGAGAAAGTCATCCGCAGATGGGAAAATATCCTTAAAGTGGAAAAATAAAGCATTAGGAAGGACCAGATTGCCTGATCGATACTGTTCAAAAAAACTCATATTTACCTTTCAGAGTAGCTAGACACCCCAAAAGTCTTTATGCGCTCACATAAGTCTTTTGAGACTGTCTACTACAAATAACCGTAGAATGAAAAATCGTCTTCCAACTCTTCTAAACGATAAGGTGTTTCTTGATATACCGCATAGTTAATCCAATTGCTAAAGAAGGCAGATGCCGCGAGATTCCAACGAAGTTTAGGCTCCTGATTTGGATCATCTCCTGGGAAATAGTTTGCTGGTACGTCTGGATCGATCCCTGCATCCAAATCTCTTCGGTATTCTCTTGCCAGAGTATCACGGTCATATTCAAAATGACCGAAACTATATACTTCACGAAGATTCTTACTTGCTAAAATAGATAAACCAACCTCTGGTCCTGACACAACAATATCTAAATCCGTCTTGTTTTTAATATCCTCGAGCGTAACCTCAGTATAGCGAGAGTGTGGTGACACAAAGCTATCATCAAAGCCATTCATAAGGAAGTTTTCAGGCATGTCAACCGTTTGTTTATAGATACCAGATAGTTTCTCTGACAATGGGACCTTGTCGACTCCATGCTTATAATAGAGACCTGCTTGAGCTCCCCAACACAGATGAAGGGTTGAATAGACATGCTTTTTAGACCAGTCAAAAACCTGTGTCAATTCTTGCCAATAATCAACTTCTTCAAAAGGCATTTGCTCAACAGGAGCACCTGTTACGATGAGACCATCATAATACTTATGCTTAATTTCATCAAAAGTCTTATAAAAGGTTTCCATATGTTCGGCATGGGTATTTTTTGACTTATGACTAGCCATATAAAGAAACTCGACGTTAATTTGAAGTGGCGTATTGGCCAAAAGACGTAGCAATTGAGTTTCCGTAACTTCTTTAGTAGGCATAAGATTAAGGATTAAGACCTCCATTGGTCGAATATCTTGGCTACTAGCTCTGTTCTCATCCATGATGAAGACATTTTCCGAACGCAATACATCAAGAGCTGGTAACTTATTATCAAGTTTTATAGGCATAACAATATCTCCATCCTTATTTATTCTATCTTCATATTATAAACCGGGGAGGTATTGTTATCAAATATATATTTTCTCTAGTTAGCTATAGCTTTAAACTATATTTAGAGGCCACCTTTGTTTTAAAAGAGTTAAAAAGGCCCTAAGGCCTTTTGTTAATTCATAGGTAGATTTACCCTGGGAAGTTCATCAATACTTTAGTATCGTAACCTTCAATAGCTTCACGTCCATTAAGACCATCAAGCTCAATCAAGAAGGCACAACCAGCAACGACACCACCTAGGCGCTCAATCATTTCAATTGTAGCTTTGACGGTACCACCAGTTGCCAAGAGGTCATCAACGATAAGTACACGTTGGCCTGGCTTGATTGCATCGGCATGCATACAAAGTGTATCAACACCATACTCTTTTTCGTAATTGGCTGAAATCACTTCACGTGGCAATTTACCAGGTTTACGAACAGGAGCAAAACCAATACCAAGTTCAAAAGCAACTGGACAACCAACGATGAAACCACGTGCTTCAGGACCAACAATCATGTCAATCTTCTTATCAGTCGCATACTGAACGATTTCACGGATAGCATAGCTATAAGCATTTCCATCAGCCATCAAAGGACTAATATCACGGAAAGTAACCCCTTCTTTCGGGTAGTTTTCAATAGATGCAATATAATCTTCTAATTTCATTTGTTCTTCCTATAGGCTTTTCGCCAAAAAAATATTTACATACCATTATAGCATGAAATAGTAAATTTAGAAAATGCTAACCCTCATTTCGAGACGAATCCTTTGGATTAAGACTCCCCTACTTATACAGCCAATCATAAATTTCCTGTGGTGTTCCCAGAGCCATGAGTTCTTGGAACTTAACTAGTCGTTTCAGATCTTGGAAAATTTGACTGTCCTCAATCTCACGTTTCTCAGCTTCTTTATTGACTGTCATAACACCATTATCAATAGCCACAAAATCCAATTCCTCAAAGATTTGAATCATCTTAATCAGGAGAATCTTGTCGATTTTAAGGTAATGACTGAGTTCATCCAATTTATAGCGAACATCGAATTCTGGGAATTGGTAAATGGTTTTATAGAGCCTTGCAAATTGCTCTCTTGTTCCATAACCTGTCAGATAATAGGCTTCCTTAATGCTATTCTTAAAATAAATAGCCTGGAATTCCTTACCGTCAAACCACTCTTTTAATTCCGTCGCTGAATTCGGTAGGGTGTTGAGGACAACCTCAGGCTCTGTGTCTGCTGCTTCTTCTACCGTTGGTAGGCCTTCAGGCAGTGTCATATTTTTTGAGCGAAAATCAAATAATTGAACACCATCTACACGCGCATCTTCTAACATGAGCTGGAGCGTTGTCTGACCATTCCATACATTAACGGACAGGGTCACTGCTAATTCCAACCCCTGAGCCTGTTGAAATTCTTGAAGCAAATGACCTTTATTAAAGGCCAAAACATCAAAACTATCCTTTCCTTGCTTAACCTTAAACTTAAGATGGGCTCCGTTTTGTCCCATAGTCCTAGCTTGAGTAACGGTAATATCATGTAGCCAAAAGACTGGCTTTTTATTATCCATACCAAAAGGTGCTAGTTTTTCTAGGCTCTTAATGGTATCCAAGCTAAGCTCACTGAGTTGGAGCTCCTCGTCTAAATTTAACGTATTTTTGGCACTCGTATCAATATCATTATCGTAGACATAACGACACAAAATCTCTGATAGTCGTACAAGATTTTCTTCAGGAAGTGTCATCCCCGCCGCTCCAGCATGTCCTCCAAATGCAGTAAAGATGTCTCGGTGGTCATCAAGGGCATGGAAGATATTGATAGATTCCAAACTACGAGCGGAACCCTTAGCCAAGCCATCTTCAATATTCAAAACCACTACTGTCTGACTGATTTGTTCCATGATACGCCCCGCCACAATACCTAGAACGCCAGGATGCCAGCCTTCCTTGGCCAGAACCTGAACAGGTTTGTCCCGGTCTACCATGGTTATGGCTTCATCAAAGATGTTTTGAACAACTTCCTTACGTTCTTCATTTTTAGCATTGATTTCCAGAGCAATGGCTTGGGCTTCTTCATCGTCAAATCCGGTCAGCAGTTCAATGGCTGGATTTGGATCATCTAAGCGCCCCAAGGCATTGAGTTGAGGGGCCAGTTTAAATCCTACCGTTTCTTCAGAAATCGTTGTTGGGTCTACATCTGAAATACGGAGTAACTCTTGCAGTCCAATACGCTCAGTAGTCTTTAGAATTTCCAGGCCAACCTTGACCATAATACGATTTTCATCCCTTAGGCTAACCATATCGGCAATGGTACCAATGGCTACCAAGTCCAACATCTCAGTAGGAATAGTTTCAAGGAGGGCAGTTGCCAATTTGAAGGCTACACCACAACCTGCCAAATACTTAAAAGGGTAATCGGCATCTGGATGCTCTGGATGGACAATGGCATAGGCATCTGGAAGCTGGGCCGGCATACTGTGATGGTCTGTAACGATAACGTCCACACCTTGCTCTTGCGCATAAGCGATAGCCTCATTCCCCGCTACCCCATTATCCACTGTAACAATGAGTGAAATGCCTTCCTGCTCAATAAAGTACTTGTAGACACTTTCATTTGGCCCATAACCATCTGTGAAACGGTTAGGCAAATAAACTCGAGCCTCAGCTCCCATCATTTCAAGAGCTTCCTTGACAATCGATGCTGATGTCATACCATCTGCATCATAGTCTCCATAGACTAAGATTTGTTCATAATTTTCAATGGCCTGACGAATTCTAGCCACTGCCTTATCCATATCATGAAGAAGATAAGGGTCATGAAGGTGTGATAAATCAGCCTTTAGAAAGTCTTCAAGAGCATCTTCTGTCGTAATGCCACGTTCATAGGCAATCTTGGCTGCTGTTTCTGCCAGTCCATGTTCTTTGGCAAGTTTAAAAAAGCCAGCATCTGGCTCTTTTGTGTTTATTTTCCAATCATACGTTGATGTAATCATGTCTTTATCTTTTCTCCCTGTCATCTAGTCTATCTATTATAACATGAAAAAATTTATCATAGTGGATAGAAAGCTAAGTTTCCTAAAAAGAGAATGTCAAACATCGTAAGTTGCTTAGACTTGTGGTACATTTCCAATCAAGATCTGCTTTTCTAGACAAAATAATAGTCTGGATATTGCTCCCTTATTTGACTTGTTTGCTCTCAGATATTCCCTTCTCCTCTTTACGTTAACTAACTCTATTCTACTATCACTTTCAAGCAACATAAGGAAAAGCAAGAAAAAGATTCCCTATTTGGAAATCCTTTACATCAATATTTATAAATCATCCCTGTACAAGCTTGCTCTGAAAGTTCGACAAAGCCCAGAGATTGGTAAAAGGCTAGATTTTTCTCGCTACGATCAGTTGCAAGGAGCTTTTGATAGACATTGGGGAAAGTCCCTAAAGCCTCTTCTAAGAGTTTCGTTCCGATGCCTTGGCGTTGGTGATCTGGTCGCACCAAGAGGTCCTGTACAAAAATGACAGAGTGGCCATCTCCTACCAAGCGAATGTAGGCTACTAACTCTTCCTCATCATAGACTGCCAATTGCCAGAGACTGGCTTTGACAGCTTCTTCTAGCATAGCTGGGTTGTTGGTATAATTGGTCCAACCGACTGAACTGTACAGTGCGAGTAGGTCTGTCATCTCTGGAATCTCTTGTTTGTACTCTAACATCTTAACTCCTTTCCAAACTTCCGACTAGTTGCTGATAGGGGTGATTCTGGGACCGCAAGGCCACCATTTCCTCATTGGGTTTCACAGCTAGGACTCTATTTTCTTACGCTAGGTGGTTGGACACAGGGCCAAAGCCACTGCCAAAATCAAGAACTCGCTTCTCCTTGATGTCCTGTAATTGGTCAAAAAGAATATCATAATAGATTTGACCCCAGGGTTGCTTGAGATTCTCTAAATACGCTTGAATATTTGCGACCATCTAGTATCCTCCTATTTGTAGTTAAACACATTGGTAGCTAGTTTGTCCGAGATTCGTGGAAATAGCGTGTAGCCTTTGTGGGCAACTGATAAGAGTCGTGGTAGATTAACTTCACGTTTATTTTTGCCCAGAATACGGACAATCTTTTTAGCCACGTATTTAGGACTGAGGACAAACTTTTTAACACTCTCAAGATAGACTCCAGAGGGATCAGCTTGATCAAAGAAACCTGTCTCAATTGGACCAGGATTGACTGTTGTCACATAGACTCCTTTATCAGCAAGCTCTAGACGCAGGGCATCTGAGAAGCCAATTACCGCAAACTTTGTCGCTGCATAAACACTTGAGTTGGCTGCCGCAATTTTTCCCGCCATACTAGCAATATTAACGATATGCCCATTGCCCTGTTCCACCATTTTCTCAGCCATCAAACGTGAAAAGGTCAACGTTGCAAAGGTATTGATATCAAACATATCACGTACTTCTTGGCTAGTGTAGTTATCATAAGACTTGAATTCACCGTAACCAGCATTATTGATAAAGACATCAATACGTCCAAATCGTTGATAGAGATAATCGACCATCTCTTTAATGGCCTTGTCGTCTCTTAGGTCAATGGCAAGACAGGTTTTATTTTCCACATGACGATAACATTTCTCAAGTTTGTCCTTATCTCGTCCTAAGAGGATAATACCATCACTAGGTGAGAGCTGCTTGACAATTTCTTGAGCAAGGCCTCCTGAGGCACCAGTAATAGCAATAATACGTTGTTTAGCCATTAGATTTCTACCTCTTCCAAGTCACGAACGATGTGGGTGTTTTCGAAAATTGTTTTAGCATCTGCTGCCATCTTACCGATATCACGTCCCAAGAATCGTGCTGATACATGATTTAGAAGAAGGCGCTTAGCTGAAGCATCTTTAGCGACCTGTGCTGCTTGCATATTGGTTGAATGCCCATGGCTCTTGGCAATTTTTTCATCGCCCTTACCATAAGTAGACTCATGAACCAAGACATCTGCACCCAATCCAAGACGAACACTGGCATTTGTCTTACGGGTATCACCTAAGATAGTGATAACCTTACCTTTCTTAGGTGCGGAAATAAAGTCCTTAGCAATGATTTTCGTTCCATCTTCAAGAACCACATCTTGACCATTCTTAATTTGACCAAAAAGTGGTCCAAATGGCACACCTGCTGCTTTAAGAGCCTCAGCATCCAAGGTTCCTTCGAGGTCTTTTTGAACCACTCGATAACCAATACAAAAAATGGTGTGATCCAACTTATCTGCATAAACAGCGAACTTGTCATTTTCCATAACCAAACCTAGCTTATGCTCATCAATTTCCTTAAAATGCACATGGTAAGGTAGGCGTGTCCCAGAGGTACGAAGGCTAGTCATGACGTATTGTTTAATACCAACTGGACCATAAACTTCAAGGTCAGTTTGTTCTTCACTAGATTGGAAGGAACGGCTAGCCAAGAAACCAGGTAGACCAAAGATATGGTCCCCATGCATATGTGTGATAAAGATTTTCTTAACTTTACGAGGTTTGATTGTTGTTTCTAAAATCTGACGTTGAGTACCTTCCCCACAGTCAAACATCCAGACTTCATTGATTTCATCGAGTAACTTCAAAACCAGACTCGACACATTACGGGCCTTGGAGGGCTGCCCGGCACCCGTCCCTAAAAATTGTAATTCCATGACTTCCTATACTTTCTATCTATCGTTCTTTTTATTTCTGGACAATATAAGCCAGGCATTCACGCTGAGCAAAGCCATAATAAACAGTTTGCCCTTTATATTGAGCTAAAAGTTCTACTAATTCATCTTGATTAAAGCTAGCCAACTTAATGACGTTTCCCTTCAGCTTAGTTACACGACTTAGTAACTGAGTCTCTGGTGTCAACTCTTCCAACACTTCTTCATCAAAGTAAACCTTGGCCATTTTAATTTGAGTTCCTTCAAGATAAACCTTATACTGTGGGAAAACTTGAGCAAGCTCAAACAAAATACTAGCCGTTGGAACCTCTGAATGCTCTGCAAAGACTAGGGCCACTTCATCGGCATTTTCAAAGCAAAAACCGTAAGATTTTCCTGAAAGATTGAGACGAATAAAAGGCTTGTGCTCATCAAAAGATGGAGCAGGGTTAAAGAGGTTCAACTCTTTTGAAAGTTCCAAGTAGTAATCCGTCGCTGCTTCAGGAGATTGTTTCTGGTAGATCTCTGCAAAATAAGCATTAATCACGCTTGGTGGTGGTGTAATGAAGGCCAATTTTTGACTGTCCGAAAGGTCTGATAAGGTATTTTCCAGATAGACCTTATCTAAACTTGTAAAACCACCATATTTTAAAGCTAAATCCATATAATCAGTCATAAAATTCTTCCAATTTCCATTTATTTTTCGGTGAAATATAGCCTGTAATTTCTTCCACTTCTGTCTCAAAAGTGTAGCTATTTAGCAAGGCCAATTGACTCAACTGATAAAGTTTATAAGCTTGATCCTGATGTACCTTAATACTAAAGGGTTCAAAAATCTGTTGAATTTCATCAATCAAGAGTCTTCTGAGGGCCTCACGACTTCCCTTGTCACGTGCTGAGAGGCGAACATTAGGAAAGACTGTTGCTACTAGATTATCAGCTACATCCATCTTATTGTAGATTGCTAGGCGAGGAATATCAGTCATGTCTAAGTCTTTGAGAATGTCTAAGACCACCTTTTCATGCTCTTCGTGATTAGGATCACTCGCATCAATGACATGCAAAAGGAGGTCCACATTACGACTTTCTTCAAGCGTTGACTTAAAGGCAGCAACCAATTCTGTTGGCAAATCCTGGATAAAACCAACCGTATCTGTCAAGGTCACTTGAAACTGATCTTTTAAGTAAATTTTCTTAGTCGTTGCATCCAAGGTCGCGAAAAGTTCATTGGCCTCATACTGCTTATCATCCGTCATAAGGTTCATGATTGTTGACTTCCCAGCATTGGTGTAACCTATCAAGCCAATTTTAAAGGTACTTGAATCAACACGCTTTTCGCGAATGGTTTCTCGGTTCTTCTCAACAATCTTTAACTGGCGTTCAATATCGGCTATCTGGTTACGAATCGAACGACGATTGAGCTCCAACTGACTTTCACCAGGTCCACGACTACCAATGCCCCCTGCTTGACGGCTGAGCATAATCCCTTGACCAGCCAAACGAGGCAACATGTACTTAAGCTGAGCTAGGTGAACCTGAAGTTTACCTTCATGGCTTCTAGCCCTCATGGCGAAGATATCCAGAATTAATTGCATGCGATCAATAACTTTTACGCCAAATGCAGCTTCAAGATTGGTATTTTGACGAGGCGTTAAACGGTTATTGACGATGACAGTGCTAATCTCATCCGCATCCACCATGGCCTTGATTTCTTCTAATTTTCCTGAACCCACGAAAGACTTACTATCATAGCGTTCACGTTTTTGGGTATAGCTAGCTACAACCTCTGCCCCTGCAGTTTTGGCAAGACTGGCAAGTTCCTCCATTGACATGTCAAAATGCTCTGTCTCTTGCAATTCAACACCTACTAAAATAGCACGTTCTTGCTGTTTGGCTGTCTCTATCATAGCAAACCCCTTTTCGAAATAGTCGACTTCTATTATACCATAGGCAGGGGCAAAGAAAAGGTCACAGACCTTAATTTTTTTCAAAGAAAAACAAGTTGGATTAACCAACTTGCTTCTTCTTAATGTTTACGTGTCGGTTTCTTTTTTGAACCCTTACGACGCTTGCCTTGATGAATGCTTGGCGTATTTTGAGAAATGGTTTGACGCATTTTCTCAGTGGCCTTATCAACCTTATCTTTAGCCTTGCCCAATTCTTGAGTGGCCTTAGTAACACTCTTCGAAGACTTGTTCTTCTTAGACTTACTCTTAGAAACAGGTTTCACTTGACTAGTTCCAGACGTACGCATCCGACGAGACATTGCTAAGAGAATTTTATTTTCCTCGTTGAGATTGGTTTGATAAGCCATCGAAAGCACCAAACCAACACCAATCAAGTTAGAGATGAGTGATGATCCCCCTTGGGAAATGAAAGGTAAAGGAATACCTGTCAAAGGAAGAATTCCCACTGCTGCCCCAATATTTTCAAAAATATGGAAGACAATCATCATGATAAAACCTGTCGAAATAAAGGTATAGAAACGATTGTTAGACCTGAATGTCACCCGCAACATGCGATAAATAAGGAAGAGATAGGTTAGAAGAACCAATCCACCACCTACCAAACCAAAGTCTTCCGCAATAACTGTGAAAATCATGTCACTCTCACGAACCGGTACGTTCAACTCCAGATGATTAAAGCCTTTACCATAGATTCCTCCAGTACCAATCGAAATCATCCCCTGTGTCTGTTGAAAGGCGATACCATCTGCATAAGTGAAGGGATCCAACCAAGCTGAGATACGGTTAATCTGGTAGGTTTGTACCCCCATCTTGAGCATAGCTTCCTTACCCCAATCTGTGGTAAATACCATTACAAACAAGCCTAACCCCACTGCAAAAGCTAGAACTACCGGCAAGATAATACGCCAGGATATTCCCGAAACAACTATTATACCTGCTAAAATAGCGAGGAAGACTAAGGCTGTCCCCATATCACCTTGAAGAACCAGTAGACCTAAGACAGGAAGCGTGACCGCTACATATTGGAAAAGTAGCAACCAGTCATCTTGAAGTTCAGTTACTTCCTTTCCTTGTTTAGCCCAAACACCTATTCTCGAAAGAAAAAGGATGTAGGATATCTTCATAAATTCTGATGGTTGAAAAAGGGTGACTGATCCAATGCTGACCCAGTTTTTTGCCCCTGTCGAGGCAACCAAAGCAGGTGAATAAAAAACAAGAGGCAGAACCATAAGCCCCAGGCCAAAAATATAGAGCCAGGGGGTTGCCTTCCAAAGAAACTCTGTATTAAATAACATGACAACAAAAGCAAGTACTGAACCTAGAAAAATCCATAGTACTTGCTGGGACATGACTTGCACAAGATTCTTTGGGTAATCAAAATTTGTCGCGATAAATATCGAAACCAGGCCAACCAGTAGTAATATGAGAACTGGCAGGAGAATCGAGTAATCTATCCGACTTTCAATAGTATTTTTTGACTTAGCCATGTGTACTCCAAAATAAAGATTTAGCAAGAGTTATTATACCACTTTTTTGGCCAGACAAATGACCTGAATGTATAAAAAAGAGACAATTTTTTACGAAAAAAGCAACCACAAAAGTGATTGACTTCTTTCATTCATTAATCTTAATTTGACACGTAGCCTTTTCCTTGAGCATTGAAGTATACCCATTGCCCTGAAGGAATTTTAACCCAACGATTAATAGCCTTTTCCCCTGTATGAACATCATAGTAAGAGATTGAGCCATCAGGATTCGCAGCTGTTGCACCTTTCACTTGCTTACCAGTTTGGTCAAAGTAAAGGTTTTGGCCGTTGATTGTCTGTTCGCCAACAACAAGTTCACCTTTGGCATCAGCATAGTACCAGTTGTTGTCTCCAGTAGTGAAGAAGGTTGAGACTAACTTATTACCAGTAGCTCCATGGTAGTATGAACGGCTGCCATTCGCATTTGTTGCAAAGTCACCTTTAACCTGTTTACCATCAGTAGCAAAGAAGAGTTTTTGACCGTTAATCACTTGAGCTCCTGTAACGACATTTCCCTTATCATCAGCATAATACCATCTATCATGACCGGTAGTGAAGAAGGTTGATACCAATTTATCACCAGTATTCCAATGGTAGAATGAACGACTACCGTCAGTGTTCGTTACGAAGCCACCCTTAACTTGACGACCATTTGCATCAAAGTAGAGATGTTGACCATTGATAATCTGAGCACCTGTGACATTACGTCCATGTGAATCTGCATAGAACCAGTTGTTGTCCCCTGTAGTATAGAAGCCTGGTGTATGTGCCTTAGTCACAACACCCTTAGCATCGATATTAAAGGTTTGACCATTAACTACTAGTGATGTATCCACAAGTTTCACACCTGTAATGGCATCGTAGTATGAAGTCGTTCCATCAGGATTGTTCACGAACTCACCTTTAACTTGTTTACCTGACTCATCAAAGTAGAGCTCGTCACCATTGATGGTTTGCGCACCACGAAGAACATCACCTTCGTTATTTGCATAGTATGTAGCATCACCAACTTGGAAGAAGCGGTTCTTAACTTGAACACCTTTTTCATTGAAGTAAAGGTTTTGTTTGCCTACCTTAGTAAATCCAGTGGCAACATAGCCCTTATCATTAGCGTAGTACCAGTTACCATCTTGTTCAAAGAAGCCTGAGTACTTACGTTCACCTGAATCGCCACAGAAGAACATCAAATGTCCATCTTTTGTAGGAATGAAGATACCTTTAGCTTGGTAACCATTGTCATAGAAGTATTTTTCCTTACCTTCTACTTCAGTCAAACCAGTAGCCATGATGCCACCCTTGAAGAAGTATTGGTAGAATTTCTCTTCCTTACCACTGTCATCTTTAACGGTAACTTCTTTCCAACCAGTTTGAGTCGTCAATTTACCTGACTTACCATAAACCAATGATTGACCTTTGGCATTTTTAATAACACCATCAGTAAACATAACACCATTTGGCAAGAAGAAATAGTTTGAACCGTCGATAGCTTGTTCACCAGTTACAAGGTAACCCTTATCGTTAAAGTAGTACTGTTTGCCATTATATGTCACAAATTGACTCTTAGCTTGAGTACCAGATGTTGTGTAATAAGTTACCCCTGTACCATCATAAGCAAATCCAGTTTTAGCTTTTGTATCACCAGTCAAGGCTGCTGGAAGGAAGGTACCTTTATCGTTAACGGTGAAGTACAATTTACCATCGCTGAGAACGTAGTCAGAACCATGTTTTTGGATATTTGTACCGTTAAAGTACTTAGCTTCCCATTGTTTAATCTTCACAGATGGATCAATTGTCTTACCTGACGCTTCCATAACTTCTTTGAAGATTTCTGGATAAAGTTTTTGAAGTTTGTCGAGGAAGGCACCACCATACTGTGCTTGGAAATCATTTCCTGATGACTTAGTATTTGTCACATAGAGTTTATTAACCAAGCTAGTATCATCAAGCACCTTACCATGTGTATCTGTACGAGTAGCTGTCACTACTTCTTTACCTGGGAGAGTATACAATTGGTCTGGAACCCAGTCAGCAATGACTTGAATACCTTGTTTGTGAAGAGCCTTGAGGGCATCACGAAGGTCTTCTTTTGAACCGTATTTATTGTTTTTGCTCATGGCAAAGTCATAACGGTCTGTGAAGGCATAACCATTTTCAATAATAGAATCAAGGAAAGTGCCATCTTTAGATGAGACATATTGAGGTGCAATTTCAAATGACGTAATGCCCCATGACTTGAAGAGGTCTGCATTAGCTGCAATCAATTTATTAGTATATTGACTGTCTTCTTTAACAAAGTCTTGGAAGTTTGAGAAACCTTCGTAAATCACTTGTGCTTCAAGGGCTGCAGAAGAGCTATAAACCTTATCCCCTTCTTTGTAGGCTTTTGTTGATGGTTTAGCAAGAACGTTTTGATCTTCAGTCGCACCTACTGGTACCCAAACTGAAAGGTAACCACTCATATCAACAGTCTTAAAGCCTTTGATTTCATCAGCTGTGAAGACAAGATTTCCTTGTGCATCTGTATATTTAACAATCTTAGTATCTGAATCATTCAATGATGACACGATACCTTTATCCGTACCAAGCAAGAGTGGACGGTAGGCTTGGTTCTTGTGGGCTGCACCCATATTTACAGTAATCGTTTCACCATCTGCTAATTTCAAATCTGGGTTATTAGCAATAAGGGTCAACATACCAGAATTGCGGCCGTATTTTCCACCTTCTGTATCTGTCTTAGACATCAAATCTTGACCGTAACGGACAGAGACAAGAACTTCTTTGTTGTCTTTAGCAGATGACACGCCATCACCAGCAAGGTTATGGATATAAGATGTTTGTCCACCGGCTACATATTTAGAACGAGCTTTAAGAAGTGTCGTGATTTGGTCAAAGTATGGTGATTTCTTAGCCATGTATTGACCGTTATCAGTATACAAGTCTCCGTAATATACACGAGTTGCTGCACCCATTGTTTGAAGCATCAAAGCATAGGCAGCAGGGATATTTGAGTGTGTATATTCCTTATCAACTTTCAACATATCCGCATTATAAATGTCGAAAGCCTGTTTCAATTGGTCTAATGTGAATGTGAAACCATCTGTTGTAGGATCAATTTTCTTACTGATAATGTCTGCGATAACCGTTTGAACTTCTGAGTCGTGTGCACGAACAAAGAGGTAGGTTGCAAAACCAAGTTGATCATATGAGGTAACTTCCGCACGGTTTGAAAGACCAAAATAACCACCGTTAATAAGGTCCTTCATTGATGCATTACGTGCACCTGTACCCTTATTCGTTACCGGACGAGTCAATCCATGAACAATAGACAAACGGAGACCATTATCCATAGAAAGGGCAGCTGTATTGTGTTCGTCAACATAATATGGGTCATTTTGTGACCAAGCTTCAAGAATTGAGATATTAGCAAGGGCACGCGCTTCAGACTCATTAACCTTGTAAGCAGCCTTCATGTATGAAGACACCAATTGAAGCATATCGATGCTAACATTATCCACGGCATCGACACGGATACCATCAAAGTGGGCATCTTTATCCTTATCACCAAAGACGATTTGTCCCCAGTTCATGAAGTAATACAATTGGTTAAGCATTTCAGCTTGTACAATTGGATTTGAGTTATCGATATCGCTTGAAAGCAAGAACTCATAACCAGCATCGCTACCACTCTTAATCTTGTCTTTTGGCAAACGGCTTGTCGCTGTTTGATCAAGTTTACGGTAGTCTGAGTTAGCCCACTTCGTTAAATCACTATTAACAAAGAGGAGAGCCCCTTTTTGGAAGTGTTCTTTACCTGGTGATTCAGAGTTAATGTTCCATTTATCTTGGTCTTTAACAAAGGCCTCGATTGACTGACGCAACCAGTCTGTTGACTTATTAGCAGCAATCTTAACCTCAATCTTACGTTGAATGATTTGAGCAGCGGCATTCAAGCTAGTTTGAGAATTTTCAATCGTAAAGACATCTTTTGTTTCTTCACCATTGCTAAGAGCCTTAGTCATGTAGTTCAAGTAAGCTACTTGAGTATCCTTATCAGGCCACCAAGACATCAAAAGTGGACGAAAATCTTTTTCAGTTGACGCTTTCCAAGTTGTTCCTGCTTCAAGGATTTCTTTTGGACGGTACCAACTATCAGCTGTCAAATAACCATCAACAAGTTCAAAGTTTGCTTTTGTTGAATCGTAAGCAGCATTGTTTTTAGTAAAATCAGTGACAAGATTTGTTGTTTCTTGTGTGAATGAATAAGTTGATGTGCTTGAAAGGACACCATTTTCATCAAAATAAAGGACCTGACCATTTACAGTAATGGCAAAGTTTTTCTTATGTGATCCATCTTCTAAAAGATAGTAATATTTACCATCTTTTTCTTTTTTAATATTATCGAGCGAGACTGCAGCTTTAATTTCAGCTTCAGAAAGCTCTTTAGACTTGTCAGCCGTTGGAGCGGCTACACCAGCATTTGCAGCTACTTCCGATGTTGTAGCAGTTTCTGGTTTAGCGGCTACTTCTGGCTTAGCAGTCGTTTCAGGTTTGGCTTCAACCTCTACTGCTGCAGCTCTATCACTAGTTGCTCCTGAATGTGGTTGAACTGTCGTTTCAGCTGGTTTGTCAGCAGTAACTGTTGCTCGGTCTGTTGTTGTGGCATTTGAAGTATTTGCTCCCTCAGTTGTTGTGCCTACCTCTTTTTCAACCACAGGATTTGTATTCTCCCCGACTGTAGTTGTTGAAGGTGATCCATTAGTATTATTTATTTCTTCTGCAGAGGCGAGTGAAGATGTGGCAACACTACCACCTACAATGGTAGCCAAAGCTGCTGAAGCGACAGCTAAAGTAACCCACTGCTTCTTCACTTTATGCAGTTTATAGCGTACTTTATTTTCCATATTCAATTTTTCCCCAATATATTTTTTGTCTTAAAATCTACACCTTAAAGACTTACTTATTATATCATTTTTCACTATCAAAAGAACTTAATACAACTTATTTTAATGACTTTTTTACCATCTTAATATTAAATTAAAAATCCGTCATGTAAGCGACTTGAAAGGGTATTTTTCAAAAAGAACTTTTTCTCAGAAAATATAAAAAAGAGAACCGAAGTTCTCCTTTTCATGTCTATTAGTTTAGCACTCTAGGTGGGTAAGCAAGACCATTCTTATCAAAGTAAACGTAAACTCCTGGCTGGATTTCTACCCATGTGCTGACAGCTCTCTTACCACTATCACCATAGTAATAGCTGATTCGACCATTGCCAGCACTTACTGTTTGCCCTTTTACTTGTTTACCATCTTTAGCAAAGTAATAAGTATCGTCACCAATTTTAACTTCACCAGTTACTGTCTTACCATTAGCACCAATGTAGTACCAATTGTTGTCGCCTGTTGTGAAGAATTCATTAGCCAAGCGTTCACCTGTTGCAGCATCGTACTTGCTATAAGTACCATCTGCATTCTTAACAACACCACCCTTAACTTGGCTTCCGTCTGCATTAAAGTAGAGGTGTTGTCCATTGATAACTTGGGCACCAGTAACAGTCTTACCGTTTGCACCTGCATAGTACCAAACATTGCCATCAGTTGTGAAGAATTCGTTAGTCACTAGCTCTCCAGAACCTTCTTTGTACTTGCTATAAGTACCATCTGCATTCTTAACAACGCCGCCTTTAACTTGACTTCCATCTTCATTAAAGTAAAGTTTTTGGCCGTTAATCACTTGGGCACCTGTAGCAGCAACACCGTTTGCATCAAAGTGGTACCACTTACCATCGATATTTCTCCAAGTATTCTTGATAGCATTACCAGTGTGTGCGTCAAAGTAATAAGTTTTACCTTTAAAGGTTACTAACTTATCTTTAGCTTGGAAACCGTCTTCTCCAAAGTATTGTGTGAAGCCATCAATAACCGTAACACCTTTGGCCATGACACCTTCATTAGTGAAGTAACGAAATTTCACAACCTTAGACTCTTTACCGTCTTTATCAGTTTCAGTAACGTCAAATTTAGTGTAACCACCCTTGTACATTTGACCTTTAGAGTTATAAAGGTATGTATTACCATTAGCATCAACGTAGAAGGCATTGCTCAACATGATACCATTTGGCAAGAAACGATAAACGTCTTTACCATTTGGTGAATATTCACCATTGGTAACCATGTGACCACGCGCATCAAAGTAATAAGTATTACCATTGAAGGTTACAAAGGCAGACTTAGCTTGAGTACCACTTGTACCGAAGTAAGTAATTCCTTTACCGTCATTTGAGAATCCAGTAACAACCTTTTCATTGCCTGTCAATTGAAGAGGAATGAAGTTACCATCTTTAGTGACTGTGAAGTATTTACCAGTTGCTTCATCGCTAAGTACATAGCCAACACCACGTTCAAGAACGTTTGTTCCGTTGAAGTATTCAGCCTTCCATTGTTTCAATTTAACAGAATCATCAATTGGTTTACCAGTTGAGATCATGTTTACCTTGAACATTTCAGGGTATTTAGCTTTAAGCTCAGCCAAGAATTCACCACCGTATTTAGCTTGGTAATCTTTACCTGATGACTTAGTATTAGCTACATAAAGCGAGTGATCAATGATGGCATCCGCAATCTTACGTCCAGCACCATCAGTACGAGTCGCTGTTACGACTTCCTTACCTGGCAATTGGTAAATTTGGTCTGGAACCCAGTCAGCGATTGCTTGGATACCAGCTTTGTGAAGTGCCTTAAGAGCATCACGAAGGTCTTCTTTAGAACCGTATTTATTGTTCTTACTCATAGCAAGGTCATAACGGTCCGCAAAGGCATAACCATTTTGGATAACTGAGTCAAGGAAAGTACCATCGTCAGCAGATACAAATTGAGGTGCCATTTCAAATGATGTTACGCCCCATGACTTGAACAAATCAACATTTTCAGCAATCTTACGGTTAGTATAAACTGAAGGATCTGAACCATCTGGAATAGTTTGGAAGTTAGAGAATCCTTCGTAGATCAATTGTGAATCATAAGCTTCAGTCGCTTTAAGAGTCAACTCTCCTTCTTTTTTAGCTTCTGTTGAAGGCGCTACTCGAATATCTTGACCATCTGAAGCTCCAACTGGAACCCAAACTGCTACGAAACCAGACATATCAAATGTTTCATAACCCTTAATGTCATTCGCACCGAAAGTCAAGACACCGTTGCTGTCTGTTTCTTTCACGTAACCTGCTGCGATTGCATCTGCATCAGATGTAAAGTTCTTGATACCATCAGCTGTACCAACAATCAAAGCACGGTATTTTTGGTTGGCATGGATTTTACCCATTTCAACTTTTAATTTAGCTGATTGATCCAAAGTCAATTTTGGATTGTTAGCTACAAGTGTTACCTGACCAGATGTACGGCTGTATTTAGAACCTGCTGTATCATCAGCTGTCATGATGTCTTTACCATAACGTACTGAAGCATAGACTTCATTTGTACGGTAGAGTTCAACATCTGAATTGTCCATCTTACCATCAGTTGGCAACCAGTATGAACGTTGAGCTTGTCCACCAGATACATACTTGATACGATTCTTCATCAAGTTAACAATGGTATCGTAATATGGAGACTTAGTTTCCATGTAATTACCATTATCTGTATAAAGGTCTCCATAGTAGACACGAGTGATTGTTTCCATGTTTTGCAACATAACAGCGTATGCTGCTGGGATGTTGTTCAAGGTATATTTTTTGTCGCTGCTGAGCATGTCTTTGTTATAAATCTCAAAGGCTTTCTTCATTTCAGCATCAGTGATTGTGAAACCATCTGATTTTGGATTGATTTCTTTCTTGATGATTTCAGCAATAATATCTTGAACGTTGTTATCATGGGCACGGATAAAGACGTAGTTTCCTGACGCATCTCCGTATTTCTCGTTGTATTTACCGATTGTAGACTGTTTAACTGTTCCGTCTTCGTTATAGGCCTTGCTTCCATCTTTGTTAATCCAATCAGTCTTTTCATCACGTTGTGTCGTGTTAAAAGTATTGTTATACAAAGGACTTACAGCCGGTGTACGTTCTTTGATTGGTTTAGCCAATGAGAAGAGGAGAGCCAAACGTTGTTTGTTTTCCATAGCAAGCGCAGCGCCATCTGTCTTGTCATTGTAGTGGTTGTCATTAAGACTCCATGCTTCAAGGACTGAGATGTGAGCAAGAGCGTTTGCTTCAGATTTGTTAACACCATAGTACTCACGGAAGTAGTTTGTGTAGAGTTGAAGCATGTCTGCATCGACATTATCTACCGCGTCGACACGGATACCATCGAAGTTAGCATCCTTGTCACCCATAACGATTGAACCCCAGTTCATAAGGTAGTGGATTTGGTTCAATTGTTCCGCTTGAACAACTGGGTTTGACAAATCTACGTCATTAGCTAGCAAGAAGTCGAAACCGCCCATGTGGTTTGGATCTGACTGCTCATCAAGAACTGACTTATCAATTGTACCCTTTTGATTAGTAGCCGTATGGTTCAAAAGACGATAGTTAGAGTTAGCCCATGGTGTACGTGAATCATTTACATAGAGAAGGGCACCACCTTGAAGGTGATCTTCGCCGCCACCTTTAGAGTAGTTTTCAGTTTCTTTGTTCCATTGTGGTTGTGTCTTAACAAAAGCAGAAATAGTTTCACGCAACCATTGTGTTGATTTTTCAGCCTGAATCTTCTGTTCAATCTTAACTTGGATATCCTTAGCAGCAACATTCAAAGTTTCTTGCTTATCTGTGCTAGTGTATTTAGCATCCAAGTTAAATACTTTAGACATGTAGTTCAAGTAGTTAACTTGTGTATCTACATTTGGCCACCAAGCCATCAAAAGTGGACGGAAATCTTCTGCAGTTGATGCTTGCCAAGTTACACCATCTTTGATGATAGAAGCTGGACGGTACCAGCTATCTGCAGTCAAATAACCATCAATCAATTCAAAGCTAGCTTCAGATGAATCGTAGGCACGGTTATTTATTGAGAAACCATCAACAATATTTGTTGTTCCTGGTGTGAAAGAGTATGTTGATGAGCTTGTAAGGGCACCATCTTTACCGAAGTAAAGCAATTGACCATTTACAGTAATGGCAAAGTTTTCTTTGTGTGAACCATCTTCATTAACATAGTAATATTTACCATCAATGTTTTTGATGTTTTTCAAGGAAAGCGCAGCTTCTACTTCTGAATCTTTCAAAGCAGCTTCTGGCGCTTTAACTTCTGTGTTTACAACTTCAGCCTTCACTGTTGCTGGTTGTTCTTCTGCTTTTTCAGTTGTAACAGCTGGTGCATCTGTTGTCACAACTGCTTCTTTATTTGGAACAGCTGCCACCGCTACATCAGAAGTTGTTGCTGTTGTAGCTGCTTCAGCTGTTGCTTGTGTGTTCGTTGTAGTTGCTGTTTCGACGGCATTTGTTTCTTTAGCAGGCGTTAAAACATCTGCTTCTTTTGTATTTGTACGTTTATCGACTTCTTTGGTTGCTTCTGTAGAAGTAACTAAATCGGCTGTTGTATCTAAATTTGGTTGAGTTACTATCTTATCTTGAGTTTCATCCGCTGAAACTGAAGATGTTGTTGCAGACAATCCTCCTACGACAGTAGCAAGTGCTGCAGAGGCAACTGCAATTGTGACCCATTGCTTCTTAACTTTATGAAGCTTATAGTGTACCTTATTTTCCATTATAATTTTCCCCGTGATTTTATTTGTCAAAATCAGACTGAAATCTATCCGATTTCAAACAATTACATTATATCATTATTTTCTAACTATTTCTCGAATTAATTGTTTTTTTATAAAATATATGTAACATAACAGTAATATTAGAAAAGTTTTGTAACACACCTATTTCATATGTTTTCAATTCTCATTTTCATATCATTTGATAAGTGAAACTATTTTCTATAAAAATCGTCAAACCCCTTGATACAATGGCTTTTACAACGATTCTGACTCAAAATTGATATTTGTCAGATTTTTTTCTTTAAGGAGCAAAAAAAGGCAAAATTTCTTTAAACGATTCTCGTTTTCAAGAAATTTCACCTATAAATTCATGTCAAATCATATCGTTTTTCACTTAATCTCTCAGATTAAGATTAGATTGATTGATTATTTATCAAAATCAGCATAACCATTTTCATCGAAGAAGACAGTCTTACCGTCTTGGAAAGTGATCCATGTGTTTGTCACACGTTCTCCAAGAACTGATTCGTAGTATTCCACTCCTTTTGGTGTACTGATTGGGCTACCTTTAACTTGACGTCCCAAATGATCAAAGTAATATTCTTTACCATCGATATTTTGGCGTCCTGTTACAGCCTTACCATCTTTGAAGTAGTACCAAACATTGTTACCAGTTGTCAAGAAACGGTTATTGAGACGCTCCCCTGAATCTTTATCATAGTAAGAAAGTGAACCATCAGCATTCTTAACAAAGTCACCTTTAACTTGGCTACCATCTTCTTTGAAGTAATAGTTTTTACCGCCAATGCTATAGGCACCTGTCACGATTTCACCATTATCTTTGGCATAGTACCATGTCTTACCACCATCAAGAGTGAAGAAATCAGATTTGACTTGGCTTCCATCAGCATTGAAGTAATAGTTAAGGTGGTCAATTGTTTGACGACCTGTGGCGAGGTTACCATCCTTATCAGCATGGTACCATTTGCCGTTTACTTCGAAGAACTTGTCTTTAACCTTGTAACCATTATCTACAGTGTAGTAGCTAATCTTGCCATTTTCAGTAACAAATTCACCTTTAACTTGGGCACCATTTGCACGGAAGTAGTATTCGTGACCATCCAAAGTAAGAGCACCTGTCACATTTTTACCAGCTGCATCACGGTAGAACCATGTTGAGCCATCTGTTGTGTAGAATTCACCCTTCTTAGCTTGTGCATAGCCTTGATCATTGAATTCATACCAGATACCATCGATTTCAGCCCAACGATTTGTGTAGGCATTACCTGAATTTTTATCGAAGAAGTAGAGTTTTCC
Source organism: Streptococcus sp. HMSC064H09 (assembly GCF_001812625.1). NCBI lineage: Bacteria > Bacillati > Bacillota > Bacilli > Lactobacillales > Streptococcaceae > Streptococcus > Streptococcus sp. HMSC064H09. The sequence goes on along the minus strand of NZ_KV809550.1, from coordinate 173,376 downwards.
GTCTGGAGTAACATACTTAGTACCTTTAGCTTGGAAGCCATTTTCATCAAAGTATTGCAATCCTCCACCAGCATGAGTCAAGCCAACAGCCATTTCTCCAGTTGGTGAGAAATAACGGAATTTAGCTTCTGTTTCTGAAGTACCTTCTTTCGGTACATCGAATACAAAGTAACCATCTTTGTACTGCTCACCAAAGCTACCAAAGTAATAATATTTACCATCCTGTTGATAAATAGAATCACGAAGCTGGATACCGTTTGGCAAGAAGAAATAAGTCTTACCATCGATATCTTGACGACCAGTTAACATATAACCTTCTTTATCGAAGTAATAGTAATTTCCAGCATATTTAATGAAAGCATTCTTAGCTTGGAAACCACTATTATCAAAGTAGGCCATACCCTTACCATCATAGTAGAAACCTGTCTTACCACCTTGATCTGTCAAAGGTTTTGGCAAGAAGATGCCATTCTCAGTAACTTGATAGTAGCGACCAGTAGCATCGTTACTGAGAACATAACGACTACCACGACCAAGGATATTAGTACCATTCATGTACTTAGCAGACCATTGCTTGATTTTAACAGATGGATCAATCTTCTTACCAGTTGATATCATCACATCTTCAAACAACTGTGGATATTTCTTTTGGAGCTCATCAAGGAACTCACCACCATATTGAGCTTGGAAGTCCTTACCTGATGATTTAGAATTTGCAACATATAAAGTGTTATTGATATAGGCATTGGCCTTTGGAGTACCATAACTATTAGCACGTGTTGCTGTTACAACTTCTTGTCCTGGCAATTGGTAAAGTTGATCTGGAACCCAGTCAGCAATTGCTTGAATACCTTGCTTGTGAAGCGCCTTAAGGGCATCACGAAGATCTTCTTTAGAACCGTATTTGTTATTCTTGCTCATGGCAAGGTCATATCGGTCAGTAAAGGCATAACCATTTTGGATAACAGAATCAAGGAAGGTACGGTCATCAGCCGATACAAATTGAGGAGCCATCTCGAATGATGTGATTCCCCATGACTTGAAGAGTTCTGCATTTTCTGCAATCAATTTATTAGTATATTGGCTATCTTTTTCAACAAAATCTTGGAAGTTTGAGAAACCTTCATAGATAACTTGTGAGTCCAATGCTTCAGTAGCAGAAAATGTCTTGTCAAGTTTCTTATCTGAACCTTTAACACGGATATCTTGGTTATCAGGTGCACCTACTGGTACCCATACACCAAGATAACCTCTCATATCAACAGTACGATACCCCTTAATTTCATCTCCACTAAAAGTCAAGTTCCCTTCAGCATCAGTGTATTTAATTTTTCCAGCTGCTGCCGCATCATTCTCGTAAGTGACAATTCCCTTATCAGTACCAAGAAGTAATGGTCGGTAAGCTTGGTTAGCATGAAGTTTACCCATGTTAACTTTCAAAGTACCATCACCCAATGAGAAATCCTGATTATTGGCAATAAGGGTCAACATACCAGAATGTTTACTTGTTTCTGCTACACCCGTAGTTTGGTCAGCAGTCATAATATCTTTACCGTAACGAACAGATGACAAGATTTCTTTTCCATTGAACGTGTCGACTTTCATCGATTGTCCACCTGAAACATATTTCATACGGTTCTTCAAGAGCGTTGTGATAGCATCGTAGTAAGGAGACTTGGTAGCCATATATTGGCCGTTATCCGTATAAAGATCTCCATAATAAACACGAGTTACCTGCTCCATATTTTGAAGAATCAAAGCATAGGCAGCTGGAATATTGTTAATAGTATAACGTTTTTCTGCCTTCTTCATATCTTCATTATAGATTTCAAAGGCACGTTTCAATTCAGCATCAGTCATGGTATAACCATCTGATTTTGGATTGATCTCTTTTTGAACAATATCACGAATGATATCTTGAACAAGGTTATCATGAGCACGCGCAAAGATATAGTTAGCTTGTGTATCTCCATACTTACTATTATTTGTACGGTCTGTCAAACTGCTAGTAATCAAATCTTTCAATGAAGAGCCCGATCCATAAAGTGCACCCATAATTGCATAACGAAGGTTATTATCCATGGCAAGGGCTGCACCATCATGTTTTTGATTATAAGCATTATCATTTAAATCCCAAGCTTCAAGGATAGAAATGTGAGCGAGTGCATTGGCTTCAGATTTATCCACACCAAAGGCTGCTCGGAAGTAGTTTGTATAAACTTGGAGAAGGTCAGCATCGACATTGTCAACTGCATCAACACGGATACCATCAAAGTTAGCATCCTTATCACCCATAACAATTGATCCCCAGTTCACAAGATAGTGAATTTGGTTCAACTGCTCAGCTTGCACAACTGGATTTGAGTTATCAACGTCATTGGCAAGTAGGAATTCATAACCACCCAAGTATCTTCCTGTACCATTTAGAGAACCATCTTGGTTACTTGGTGTACGGTTAAGCAAACGGTAATCAGAATTTGCCCAAGGTGTCTTGTCATTATTGACATAAAGAAGAGCTCCCCCTTGAAGGTGGTCAGCAAGGGTATAGTTTTCAGTTGTAGTATTCCACTGGTCTTGTTCTTTTACAAAAGACTCAATTGCTTGACGAAGCCATTCAGTTGATTTTTTAGCTGAAATTTCTTGTTCAATCTTAATTTGAATTGTCTTAGCAGCTGCATTCAATTCAGATTGACTTTGGCTGGTTGAATAAGTTGCGTTAAGGTTAAAGTGTTTAGAGAAAGTATTGAGGTAGGCAACTTGTGTATCTACATCAGGCCACCATGCCATCAAAAGTGGACGGAAGTCTTTCTCAGTTGATACACGCCATTTTTCACCATTTTCCAAAATAGTGACTGGACGGTACCAGCTATTAGGTGTCAAATAACCATCTACCAACTCAAAGCTTTCTTTCTTAGAATCGTAAGCACGGTTATGTGAAGAGAAAGCATCAACTAGATTAGTTGTACCTGGTGTGAACGAGTGTGTTGATGTGCTTGTCAAAGCACCATCTTTACCAAAGTAAAGCAACTGGCCATTAACTGAAACAGCAAAGTTTGTTTTGTATGAACCATCTTCTTTGACATAATAGTATTTACCATCAACTTGTTTGATGTTGTCCAAAGAGAGTGCTGCTGTTTCTTCTTTTTCAGTAACGCCAGATTTTGGTTTTTCAGCTACTGTAAGCGTTGTATCTGTCGCAGTCGCAGTTGCAGCTGGTGCTTCTGTTGTCGCACCATTTGCTACTGCTGCACGATCACTTGTTGCTGGTGCCACCGTATTAGCACTTGTATCTGCTGCAGTGGTTACTGCCGCAGGAGTTTCGACCGTTGCAGTATCAGCAGCCTTGTCAGTTGTTGTTGCTGTCGCATCTGTCGTAGCAGTCGCTGCAGGAGCAGCTACTTCATGCGTTTCAACGACAACATCGCTTTCAGCTGTCGTAGAGGCAACTGGTTGAGTTGTTTCATCGGCTGAAACCTTTTGATTGGCAACTGTAGCACCACCTACGATAGTGGCAAGTGCTGCCGAAGTGACGGCAATCGTCACCCACTGCTTCTTAACTTTGTGAAGCTTATAATGTACCTTTTTTCCCATTTTAGGTCCTCTTTTCATTTTCCTAGTTTGAATGAAATCTACATAATTCAAACAATTTCATTATAGCATATTTTTTTCAAGTATTTGGAAACTTTATCAGACCTTTTAACTTTTTAATCATAATGTAAATTGAAAAATATTTTGACAAATATTAAAAAATACCGAATCTAGAAAACGGTAGTCTTTTTCTATTTTTTAGGAAAGTTTTTAGAAGTCACTGATTAAGCTATCTCTATGCAATCAGTTGGCAATTTTCAAGCCAGCTATTAAGCAAAAACCACGTTATGTTGAACCCTGTAACTGACTAAAAAGAGCAAGGTTTCTGTGACCAATTTTGCCAGAACCAGTCCCAAACCAATAGCCACTAAGCTGCTAAGTAAGAAATAGTTACAAGCTAAGAGAACCAAGACCAACATAAAGTAGCGAACACTTGATCTAAAGAGGGAGCTTGTCGGATTGAAGACCACATTAGCGTTTAGTAGACACTGGCTGGAAGCCGAAATCACTCGAGCTAGCACGACCGAAAGGAGGAGATTTTTCGTTAAGGCAAAGAGCACAAATAAGGCGGTTGCATCAATGACTGAGGCCAAGACAGCCGTGCCAGAGAACTTTAAAAAAGGGCTGTAAATACGGATGGAATCACGAATGGGCCGAAAGTGCGAGCTTTTATTCTCCTCCAGATAAACGGTCTCGATTGGGACTTCAGAGATTTGGTGACCTGACTTTTTGGCTTCAAGCAACATGTTAAACTCGTACTCAAAACGATTGCCATCTAGATTAAGCAACCATGGAATCAGGTCCGTTGACATGCCTCTAAGCCCCGTCTGGGTATCCGTTACCTTCTGACCTGTTACTAGACGGAAAAGCCCCGCAGTCACTTTATTTCCAAAGCGACTTCGTGCTGGCACTTTACCAACAAAGGCACGCGCACCCAAGATAAGATGACTTGGATTTTCCTCGGTCGCCTTGGCTACACGGACAATATCCTTAATCAGATGCTGACCATCGCTGTCAACTGTTACTATAGGTTGAGCAGACAGATGTTGGCTGACCACTTCTTCTTGGATATAAGCGAAAGCAGTCTTTAGAGCGGCTCCTTTTCCTTTATTAATCGGGTGTTTAAGGACCGTAGCTCCAAAAAGGGCTGTTTCGTCGTAATAGTCGTTATAGCGTGGTCCACTCCCATCATTGACAACAATAATACGGGCTTTAGGGAGTTTTATGGTAATATCTTGAACCACCTGAATCAGGCGAGTGTCTGGTTCATAAGCTGGAATAATAATATACATAGGCACTTCCTTTCTGTTTCATCCTATGATTCTTTAGTGACCTCCGCTAAAGCCACCTGGTTGCCCACCACCTTGGGGACCACCACCTTGAGGGCCACCCCCACCAGGCATTGAGTTTTCAATCTTAGTTTGTTTTTCACCATTGATAGTAATGTCACCACCGGTATAGGTCGCTGAACCGTCAAAGTCAAAGCCAGATTGACCGGTTAAGTTAATCGTTCCACCCGTAACGGTAATATCACCATTTGAATCAATTGGGTCTGTGTCACCTTGACCAACCTCGACATTAAGAGTTCCACCTGTCATCTTGAAGAAAATCTCACTTTGACTGGCATTACTATTAGCAGCATTGATACCGTCATCTGTCGCATAGACATCGATATTTCCGCCATTAATAGTCACAGATTTACCTTCAATACCTTCGGTTGATTTTTCAACTTTGTAAGTACCGCTATCAATAATCAGGTCACCAGAGGCATGAATACCATCGTCACCAGCCTTGATAGTCATGGTATTGTCAGACAGATACATGGTCCCTACCGATGTGTCGTCATCATTGTCGACCTTAACGCCATCTTCTTCCGCTTCAATGGTCATGGTTGTTCCTGTGATATTAAGTTCATCATTGACATTGAAGGCATCACCAACTGAAGTAATCTTGTAGGTACCGCCTGTTATATGAAGACTGTCGTTTGCTTTAATACCGTTGTTTTTCTTGGCATCAATGTTAAGAGTACCTGACCCATTAATGGTCAAATCTCCCTTAGAGAAAATCACGGCATCCGCATCTTCATCACTATTAGAACTTGAATCAGAGAGGGTGCTAGTGGTTCCATCTTTAAGCGTTAGGTAGACATGCCCAGCTTTTGTAGCGTTGATTGGTGCCTTTGTATTTGTCATGGTAGCACCATCTAGAACAATATGGACATCATCTGAATCCCCAGCATCCACCTTGATTTGCACACCATCAGATTTTCCAGAAATGACGTAAGTCCCAGCTTTGGAGATGGTTACGGTTGAATCTGATACCGTTACGCCATCACCTGAAACATCCGCAGATGAGCCTGATAACTTAATCTTAGAGGCAGAACTTTCATCATAAGATGTGTCCGAGTCTTTTGAAGTGAAATAGTTGCTGTTGTTATTAGTCGTTTTCTTACTAGTTGTTGCGGTTACAGCACTTGTTTTTGATGTCGTGCTTGACGTCGTCCCCGTTGCTTGACTGTTTGATTGGCTACAAGCTGTCATGACTGTTAGGGCTGTCGCACAGGTTACTAAAGTCGTCCAATTTTTTAGTTTTTTTGATTTCATATCTTTTTTTCCTCTCGGGTTCGTTTTGATGATTACAGTTTACGGGACTTAGCTAAAACATTTCTGAAGGTTAGCTAAAACTTTTCTTAAGTTAAGTTTGGTGAAAGTTTGGCTTAGGCCTTCTTTCAGAAAAGTTCCATAGACTAATAGGCGAGCAAGTAAGTACTATATAAAATAGTACATTTGCCCTCAACTTAATTTTCTACTACAAAAATAAAAGCCAAATCTTAAAGTGAAGGCTTTGAATCTTATCTAATTGAACTCGCCTACAACTCGGGGGAAAAGATGGGCCCTGCTTGGAGATAAACTCCTGCGGCTGGTCTCCCTATTTTCCTGAGAGTTGTTTTACGGCTTTGTATCTTATCTATAAAAGGAGTTTTTTCATGGTTAAACAATTGGAAACACGTTTTAAACGTATTGAAACAAAATATGTGGTCTCAAAGGAAAATCTTGAAGACCTGCTCGCTGATCTTAAGGAGTATTTGGTAGAGGATGATTATCCGACATCTACCATTTCAAATATTTACTTTGATACGGATAATTTTGATGTCATCCAAGATGCCCTTGATGGTAATCATCGTCAAGAGAAAATCCGCATGCGTACCTACCTAGCCAATCCCAAAAGTGATAGCAAGGTCTTTCTAGAGGTCAAAGCTAAAGATGAGGAGGGAATCGGTCATAAGTTTCGTCTCGTTTCAACACCCCTTTCCATCACTAACTTGATGACAGAGGGTAAAAATGATGGTCAAATCACCGATCGTCAGCTGTTACAGGATATTCACCACTTACGTCAGCGTTATGATGAAGGTCTCAAACCTCGTATGTATATCTACTACGACCGTTTTTCAATGAAAGAAAAAGAGACTATCCAAGGCTATGCCTACAATAAAGTTCGTGTGACCCTAGACCAAAATCTGACTTACCGTGATGAAGACGTCAGTCTCTTCAAGGGAAATCATGGGTTTCCCCTTCTTGATGAAGATACGATTATCATGGAAATCAAGGCACCTGGTCAAAAGCCAGACTGGCTTCAAGCTATCTTAGACAAACATGGTTTGGAAGAGCAGAAATTCTCAAAATACAGCTGTGCCTATCATAAGTCTCAAGGTCTAGATTACAGGCCACATCCAGTTCAAGAAAAAGGAGCTGCTGCCTATGTCTAATCTCTTCAATTCTATCTTTAATGATGCAACCGCAACTGCAAGTCCCCTTCAACTCATGCTGGCCTTACTGGTCAGCCTTGTTTTAGGCTTGGCCTTGACCTGGACTTACAAATATCGAACCCTCTACACCAGAGAATTTGTCATTAGTTTGACCCTACTGCCATGCTTGATGACCCTAGTTATCTTCCTTGTCAATGGTAGTTTGGGGACCTCTATCGCCGTGGCGGGGACCTTTAGTCTGATTCGTTTTCGATCAGCGACTAGTGGTTCCAGGGAGCTAATCGCCGTCTTCATGGCCATGATTATCGGTCTGGCATCTGGAACAGGCTATTTGCTACTGGCCGTCCTCTTCACCGCCTTTCTATTGGCTGTTTGGCTCCTTTTGGAAAATCGTCAAAGTCGTACCGACAACCAACGTCGTAGACTCCTGACCATTAACGTCTCCTACCAAGACTTGATTGATCAAAAAATCACTAAAGCCTTGCTCAATTTCACTAGCGAGTGTGACTTGATTTCCCTTAACACCACAGGTGGAGGCGAAAGCATGCAACTGGTCTATGAAGTGGACTTGAATCCCCAAGTGGATGACTTCCAATTGACTAATCACCTTATCTCAAATATTGAAAATTGTGACCTGGCTCTAACCAAAAAAGCTAAAAAGAAAAAGAATTTGTAATACAAAAAAACATCTCCAACTGATTTTCGGAGATGTTTTTGTATGTTTTGAGGTTAACATTTTCACTTAGCTATAGCCTATACTTCTATGCCGCCAGTATGGAGTGCGAGATTATCGGCAGAAAGTAAAATATCTGCTAATCATATTCATATGGGATAACCTTACCATCTTGTACGATAAAAGTGTAGTGGATGTACTTGTCCTTGTTATAATCACTACTATCTTCATGAGTTGAGAAAAAATAAAATTCGTACTCTCCGTCTGGCAGCTTGCTAGCATCCAGTTTAGTTACTGCCTCTTCTAAATCTTTCTTACTAGTATTTTCTGTATCGCCTACTTCTATTCTCATAGTGACAAGGTGTTCATCAATCATTGTTTGGTAGGGAATTTGATAATACCCATAAAAATCATTCTTCCCATTTTTACGGTTTTCTTCAGCTAAATGAGCTTTACGATTATTAGCTTCTTGATCTATCAAAGTATTATCACTGAAGGAGAATTCTTCAATATCAAGGTCTAAAGATTGCTTTTTAAGTTCCTTGAAGAGTTTTTGCTCTTCTTTTTTTACAGATTTTTGTTGTAAATAGGTTTCCGAGTATAGACCAGGAGTCTTATATTCTTCACCATTAACTGTCCAGTCCAGGTTAAAAGTAATTTTTGAATCTAATGATATAGTTTGATTATCGTAGGTTTCCTCTGAATAGGTATAATCGACATAAATACCATCTGAATCTAGAAACACCTTTTTGATATTCTTAACTTGGACCTTCCCCTTAAAACCATTATGAGCCAAGATTTTTTGCGTTTTTTCCCTGGCTTTTGAGTAAGAATTTGGCAGTGCTCCTGTACAACCAACTAAAAGACTAGAACAGAGGAGGAGAATAGCTAAACGAGAAAGAGTTATGATATAAGGACTTAGTTTCTTCATAAGACATCCTTCCTTTCCTCAATGATTTGTATAAATAAGCACACCAAATCCTTCAAATAAAACGAGCTTTCTTCACTTTTATTATAGCATTTTAAAGCGCTTTCTCATGGTAGTTAGAGGGACAAAATCATTAGAATTCCTCTAGCAAAAAAGTCTGAATCATCACTTCAGGCTTTTCTTTTTAGTCTCAATCAGTTGAGATAATCCTCAATAATCCGTTACTTCTTTTCGGTCATGGACATTGCTTTGCTTGCCCTGACGTGCTTTAAGTACGGCTTCAACGTCTTCAGGGCTGACCCCTGTTTCAACGAGCATGACTGCTAGGTGATAGAGGACGTCTGCTGTCTCGTTGGCAATTTCTTCTTTATCAGCATTTTTGGCTCCGATCACAACTTCTGTTGCTTCTTCGCCAACCTTTTTAAGAATCTTGTCTAGCCCCTTGTCAAAAAGGTAATTGGTATAAGACCCTTCTTTGGGATTCTTTTTACGATCTAAGGCTTCCTTATAAAGTGTTTCTAACATAGCTACTCCTATCTATCTTGATTGTCATCATATATATCCGTAAAGAAACAGCTGTAGGCTCCTGTATGACAGGCTGCTCCTTCTTGTTCAACGGCGATAAGCAAGGTGTCCTGATCACAGTCAGTCTTGATGCTTTTAACATGTTGGAAATGACCAGATGTGGCTCCCTTATGCCAAAGCTCATTTCTAGAACGGCTCCAGTAATGCATTTGTTTGGTCTCTAGGGTCAACTGATAGGACACCTCATTCATATAGGCCAACATGAGCACCTGCCCCGTCTTGTAATCGGTCACAATGACTGGTACAAGTCCCCCTTGTTTATCAAAATCAAGTTTAACCTCTGTCATCGTCTCACCTCAATTCCTGCATTTGCCAAGACTTGTTTGGTTTCGCCTATATTTACCTCACCAAAGTGGAAGATAGAGGCTGCCAGTGCACCCGTCGCTGTTGTCTTTTCAAAGACCTCTACAATGTCCTCAATATTTCCCGCACCACCAGAAGCGATGATAGGAACATCAACGACTTCCGCCACACGATTTAGCATTTCCAAATCAAAACCAGACTTAGTGCCGTCCTTGTCCATGCTGGTTAAGAGAATTTCTCCAGCCCCCAAGGCGACGACTTCTTGAGCCCATTGGATGAGGTCCCTACCTGTATCCTTACGGCCACCCGCCACAAAAACATGCCAGCTCCCATCAGCCATCTTTTTGGCATCAATCGCAGCGACTACACACTGGTTGCCAAATTTTTGAGCACAATCAGCGATTAGTTGCGGGTTGGCAAGGGCTGAGGAATTGACCGCAACCTTGTCAGCACCGGCTTTAAGCATCTTGTTCATGTCTTCAACTGAACGGATACCACCACCAACCGTGAAAGGAATAAAGACCTGATCGGCAACGCGTCGCACCATGTCAACCGTTGTTTCACGATTGTCTGAAGTCGCTGTGATATCTAGGAAAACGAGTTCGTCACAGCCAGCCTCATAGTAAGCATGTGCAGAATCAACAGGATCACCAACATCTGTCAGATTCACAAAATTAACCCCCTTAACAACACGACCGTCCTTGACATCCAAACAAGGAATAATACGTTTTTTAAGCATATTAACCTCCGAAAGACTTGAGCTGGTCTAAAGTGATATTGCCGTTATAGTAGGCTTTACCGACAATGGTTCCTGCCACACCAATCTCTTGTAGGTGATCTAAGTCGGCTACTTCTGCAATCCCACCGGAAGCGATGACTTTGGCGGTTGTGAGTTCAGATACCAAACGTTTGTAGTGATCAAGATTGGGTCCTGTCAGTGTGCCATCTCGATCAACATCAGTATAGACAAAGAGGGTTACGCCCATCTTTTCCATTTCCTTGGCCAAGATAATATAGTCCACATTGCTGGTTTCCAACCAGCCTTCAGTAGCGACAAACCCTGCCTTGGCATCAATACCTACGACAATTTTATCGGCACCAAATTCCTCTAAAGCTGCTCGAACGAAATCAGGATTCTTAACGGCCATTGAACCGATAATGATACGGTCGATGCCGACTGCCAAATAATCACGAATCTGCTCCAAGGTACGGATACCGCCACCAACTTCGATGCCAAGTCCAGAAACCTTCTTGACCTCTGCAATCAAGTCACGATTAGTGGCACGACCATCAAGGGCACCATCCAAGTCGACAACGTGAATAAATTGAATGCCAGCATTCTTAAAGGTCTTTGCCTGCTCAATAACATCTGGATTGACAACGGTTTGTTGGTTGAAATCTCCTTTGAAGAGACGAACAGCCTGTCCATCCTTAATATCAATTGCTGGTAGAATTTGCATCTCCCCTACCATCCTTTCTAACTAAAAAGTCTTTGCTCTCACTAGCTTCTAGGCTTTACATAAACCTGCAAATTTTTCAAGAATACCTAAGCCAATATCCCCTGATTTTTCAGGATGAAATTGGGCACCATAAACATTGTCTTTATGGATCATGGCTGGCACCTCGATACTATAATCTGCGGTAACATCAATATATTGGCTAGGGACATCCGTGAAATAACTGTGAACGAAGTAGACAGCTTGGCCGTCTAAACCATCTGTCAAAGGGCTGGCTTGCTTAACAGCCAAATCATTCCACCCCATATGTGGGACAGGCTGCTCCTTGCTAGCAGGAATAGCACGGCAAACACCTGGAATAAAACCAAGACCATTTGTTTCCTCATGTTCCAGCCCTTTTTCCGTTAAAATCTGCATGCCTAAGCAGATTCCTAAAAGTGGAACTCCCTTTGCTACGGCCTCTTTGATAACAGCTACCAAGCCTCTTCGCTCAAGCTCTGCCATGGCTGTTGGATAAGCACCCACACCAGGTAAAATCAGACCATCTGCAGCTAAGATTTTTTCTTTATCGGCAGACAATTCTGCAGTCACACCGATCTTTTCAAGGGCCCGCAGAACATTGGCGGTATTGCCCGCATCGTAATCAATGACGATAATCATAGCATCCCCTTTGTCGAGTTTACGCCGTGAATGTCAGGATTGACTGTGATTGCCTCACGCAAGGCACGTCCTGTTGCCTTGAAGAGACTTTCTGACTTGTGGTGATTGTTTTTTCCGTGGAGAATCTTGAGATGGAGATTCATCTGAACATTGAAAGCCAAGGCTTGGAAAAATTCTTCTACCAATTCTGTGTCAAAATTACCCAATTTTGGATTATCAAAACTAGCATCAAAGACCAAGTAGCTACGTCCAGACAAGTCTAAACTTGCCATTCCGAGGGTTTCATCCATAGGTACAAAAGCCGTTCCATAACGGTTAATACCTGCTTTATCGCCCAAGGCCTCTTTAAGAGCTTGACCAAGGACAATACCGACATCTTCAACGGTGTGGTGACTATCAACCCAAAGGTCGCCATCAGCCTTTACCACCAAAGACATACGGCCGTGACGGGCAAACAAGGTCAACATGTGGTCAAAAAATCCGACACCTGTTTGAATATCTACTGGTTCTTGAGCATCCAAATTGAGGCTTAACTTAATTTTGGTTTCAAAGGTATTACGTTCAATTTCTGCTTGTCTCATAACTTCTTCCTCTACTCTCTCAATTATTGTCGTTTCTGATTTCAATAGCCTTAGCGTGGGCCTGCAAACCTTCCGCGTAAGCCAAGGTTGTGATATCATGTTGAGCCTTATTGACTGCTGCTTTGTCATACTGCGTGTATTGGATACGTTTGACAAAATCGTGCACACCTAAAGCTGATGAAAATCGGCTGGTTGCTGTCGTTGGAAGAACGTGATTGGCACCAGCATAGTAGTCACCAATTGGTTCACTGGTAAAGTGACCAAGAAAGACGGAACCAGCATTCTCCACTTTTTCGAGATAATCATAGGCCTTGTCCATAGCAATTTCCAAATGTTCTGGCGCAACCAAGTTCATGAGTTCAAACATAGCATCTGTATCATTGGCAATAATAATTCGGCCGTTATTTTCGATAGATGGACGAGCAATCGCCTCACGTGGCAAAAGCTTGAGTTGACGTTCAATTTCACTTTCAACTGCATCAGCCAAGGCTTGAGAATCTGTTACCAAAATGGCGCGTGCACGTGTATCGTGCTCTGCTTGAGACAAGAGATCGGCTGCCACATAGGTTGGATTAGCGCTACTATCAGCAATAACACCGATTTCTGATGGTCCTGCAATCATATCAATACCGACAATACCGTAAACTTGCTTCTTAGCAGTTGCCACGAAAATATTTCCGGGACCTGTAATCTTGTCAACCTTTGGAATCGTTTCTGTACCAAAAGCCAAGGCCGCAACCCCTTGAGCCCCACCAACTTGATAAATGCTATCCACACCAGCCAATTTTGCGGCTACTAGAATTGCAGGAACAAAGTGTTCTTGTGGCGGCGTAATCATAATAATCTCTTTAACCCCAGCAATTTTAGCAGGGATGACATTCATAAGAACTGATGATGGATAAGCCGCAGTTCCTCCAGGCACATAAACACCTACACGATTGATGGGACGAATCAATTGACCACGAATAACACCCTCACTTGGTTGGTCCTCAAAACCAGCCTCCAACTGATGCTTGTGGTAAGATTCAATGTTTTCTTTGGCATTAACTAGGGCTTGGTAAACCTCTGGATCAATTTCTTTAAAGGCTTGATCAATCAAGTCCTGTCCTACTTCAAAATCAGTCAAGTCAACCTTATCAAATTTAGCTGAATAGTCACGAAGGGCCTCGTCTCCTCGTTTTTTGACATCCTCAATAATGGCTTGAACCGTGCTTTCAACGTCTCTATTTTCTTTTGAAAGTTCCAATTGCTCCTGATAAAGAAGCTCAGCAATTTCTTTATTTGTTCCAGTTAATCGTTTCATTCGAACGGTACCTCCTCGTTCCCTACAAGTGATTCAATCTTGCGAATGAATGGCAGGACTTCCTTGTTATTTTTCAAAGAAGCCTTGTTCACAATCATTCGTGCTGAAATACGGCAAATATCTTCATAAACTTTTAGGCCATTTGCAACAAGGGTATTCCCTGTTTCTACAATATCAACAATGGCATCTGCTAGACCAATGACGGGGGCAATCTCAACGCTCCCTTGAATCGAAATTATCTCGACATCCTCACCCTTTTGATTAAAATAATCTGTCGCAATGGTTGGATACTTGGTCGCAATACGTTTACGCTTATGGTCATCAGGGTTATAGTCTTCTGTTGATGCTACAGAGAATTTACAAAGACCAAAATTAAGGTCTAACATTTCCAAATAGCCTGTCGGATGTTCGACCAAAACATCCTTACCGACAATCCCAATATCTGCGACGCCGTGTCTAACATAGGTAGTCACATCTGGAGCTTTGACCAAGAGAAAACGGAACCGGTTGTCAGGACTCTCGAAAATCAAATTACGTCCTTTATCGGCCATGAAAGACATATCAAAGCCAGCTTTTTCCAGTAATTTAACCGTATCTTTCTCAATACGTCCCTTGGTCAAGGCAATTGTGATTTGATTGCTAGTCATCCAAGTCACCTCCAAATTCTACATCGTCATGTACTGCTTGATAAACTGAGTCGATATCAATGGCCCAGCCAACCGCTGTTAACTCGGTGGCTCCAAAGCGTTCAAATAGTTTATCGTAACGGCCACCTGATACAAAGGCATCTGGTACCTTGTCACCGAAGACCTTAAACATCATGCCCGTGTAGTAAGGCACTGCTGGCAACTGAGCCAAATCAAGCGTCGTCTCTGGGAGACTATCTGATAAACGATTAGTTAAAACTTCCAAACTATCCAAGGCCGTCAAAAAGGCTTCACTATCTGTTAACTGTCTAGCCTTGGCCAGGACAGCATTTGTCTCACCAAACAAGAAGGGTAACTGCTCCAAGACCTTGTCATATTGACTTGGATTTTCTTTGGTAAACTCCTTAAGACCGGTGATCGATTTATCACGGATATAGGCCGCCAACTCTGCTTCTTTTACAGCTGGAAGGTTTAATTCTTCAAAAATGAGTTGTAGGAGGCGGGCATGTGAAAATTCAAACTTGTAATTTTTGACCCCTGCAACATCTAGAGCCTCTTTAGCAGAAGCTATTGCTTCTTCCAATGCTTGATGAACTGGAAAACCAATGATTTCCACACCAGCCTGCGTATGCTCATTAGACAAGCCACGCATCTCCTCATTGTAGTTAAAGACTTTTCCAGAGTAAGAAAATTTAATTGGTGTATGAACTTGTGTCGAAGCAATCACACGCCCAATTTGGCTGGTAATATCAGGACGTAAGCTAACAAGATCTCCATTTTTGTCAAAGAAATTATAGTTTCCATTGTCCACAAGATCACTAAAGACTTCGAAATGCTCCAAGGTTGGTGTCTCAATCCGAAGAAAGCCCTTTGTCATCAACAAGTCACAGATACGGTGTTCAATCTGATACATGGTACGGGCACGTTTGAAAAGTTTATCGTGCATTCCTAAGGCTAATGTCGTTTTTTTCATGCTTGTAACTCCTGTATTGTCATTAATACGCGCTCCATCTCATCCTGCGTCCCAATAGAAATGCGTAGTCTGTCTGAAATACGCTCCACTTTTGGAAAATAACGGACATAAATTTTCTTACTTTGGAGGTAGTCAAACAATTGACCTGCAGTCACTCCGTGAGGTTTGACCAAAACAAAATTTGTTTTTGAAGGTAGGATATCAAAACCAATCGCCTGCAATTCTTGGCTAAACCAGTCACGTGTTGCCATAATCTTTGCGCAAGTGTCCTCATAGTAGTCCCAGGACTTAACCGCTTCAGTCGCCAAGACTTCCGCAATGCTATCCACATTATAGGGGTTGACTGAATTCTTGACAGCATTGATCACAGCCATTAGTTTAGGACTTCCTATGCCGTAACCGACACGCAAACCAGCAAGGGAGGCATCCTTAGAAAAGGTCCTAGTGATAAACACATTGTCATACTTTTCTAGGAGCGGTAAGGCCGTCTCCCCACCGAAGTTAATATAGGCTTCGTCAATAATCACAACTACCGACTGGTTGGCTTTTACAATCTCCTCAATTTGATCAAGCGGTTTATAAATACCTGTTGGCGCATTAGGATTGGTAATGACAATCCCACCATTTTCAACCAGATAATCTTGAGTATTAACCTCAAATGAAGAAGTCAAGGGCACTTCTCTAAAAGGGACATGGTACAAATCTGCCCAAACCTTGTAAAAACCATAGGTCAAATCTGGAAACAAAACTTCTTCCTCGCTATTAAAGAAAGCTAGGAAAGCCATTGACAGGATATCGTCTGAGCCATTTCCGATAATCACTTGATCGGCAGGCACACCCAACTGTTCAGACAAAGCCTGACGTAAAGCTGCTTGATCCAAAGTCGAATACTTTCGTAACTGATGGGCATCAAAGGATGCTAAAGCTTGATGAACTGCTGGACTTGGTCCATAAGCATTTTCATTAGTATTCAACTTAATGATATTTTTCTCAGCAGGCTGACTACCCGCTACATAGGGTTCAATCTTTCGTAATCCCTTGATTTCCATAGTTTATCCTTTCTGTTCGACTCTAACCAAGTGTACTTCTCGCTACACACTCTAAAAAAAGTGTAACAAAAAACGTCCTCGCAAAAATAACTTTTGCAAGGACGTTGGCACGTGGTTCCACCTTAATTCGAACAGGGGTCGCCCCCTCTTCCTCATGAAGTCACAAAGTATCACTTGTAACTCTCAGTCTCTAACGGAACCACCCGTCGTACACTACTGTCATCCAGAGTTCGCATACGCTCTCAAGAATGTGTCGTCTTTGATCTCATGCGTTCTCAGCTTCCCGCATTCTCTGTGAAACGATCTGACTTTTTCTATCAACGATTTTGATTTTAGTTTATTTTACCTGAAAATTTAGAACAAAGCAAGTCTTTTTTGTATATTTTTATAAAAACTTGAAATCATTGTATATTTAATAGCCAAAACAAACTGCTGTGAAATTGAGTTCAAATAAATAAAAAGTTGATGAGGTATCTTTTTACAAACCAAGTGGATCCCTAAAGAGACTTCTGAGTGTGATAGCTTAACTGGGAAACACCACTTCTTTCAAGTACTTTCATCACTACAGAAGATCTCGTTCTATCTAAATTCCTATCACAAAAAATCTTGCTCAGTTATTTTTTATGACAATTTCTTTCTACTATTTCCCAAATTGAAATCATTTCTTCATACTATAATTTGTATATTTATCCTAAATAATTTTTCAAAGCAAGACAAAAAGCTTGAAGCACAGCTCCAAGCTCTCATGGTTAAGCCAATTTTCTAGGTCTGATAAATCCTGTCATAATACTCAAACAAAGTAGCACTGCAGCAACATACCAATAAGGCATGTCCACGCTAGTTGTACGTCCTGAGACTTCAACAATACCTTTAACTAAACAAGCACTAGCGACAACAGCGATGGCTGAATTAAAGAGAAGTTTTGAGGCACGATTTCTCACCCAAGACATTCCCATCCCTGTTAGCAGATAAATCAAAGCTCCAGCCAATGGTGCGAAGAACATCATGCGCATAAACATGGATGATTCGCCATAAGAAAAGCGTTCATAGACAAAGGTAAAGACTAGGCTAAAAATAGTTAAACCGATGTAGGTGAAAAAGTGTTTGCTGGCTGATTTTTTAGTAACCGATGTAAACAATATCGCTCACCGCCCTTTCTGAGATTTTATTTCCGTTTGTGGTTGGCTTGTTAATGACTTGACCATTGAAATACATGGTTGATGAGCCACCACCATCAAGGTTGTAGGCTGTCGTCACACCATAGGATTTCATCAACCCTGCCATTTCATAGAGAGTCAATCCTGACGACTCACTGGTACGACCATCAGAGACAATGACAATATAGTGCACACTGCCATCACTCTCTTCGATGACTCCGATGGCTGTCCGTGGATTGTCAGCCATGGCTTGACCAACCTCTTCATTTTCCGATACAGCTATCTTGCCATTTTCAACCAAGGTTGGACCAAAGGCAAAGGTATTCACCACACCTGAATCAACCAATTTTTGAGCCGTTGTATCGCTTTCCTTAAAGGTCTTGAAGCTACCATCTGAGTAAACGGCAAGGTCTTCATAGTCACTGTTTCGATCAGTATCACGATAGACTTGCCCATTCTTAATCACATAACCTGACTGATTAGCCCCATAGTAATCACCATTGATGGCAAAGATAGCATTATTTTGCTGGGCAATACTAGATGTCGTGTCGGTGATGTTAGTCCCGTAGGTATTTTGCGCCAAAGCTGTTTTAAGGTAATCAGCACTTGATAGCTTGATATCTGCCACATAGTAGGTAGTATCACTGGTTTTACCCGTTGTGATTTTGATATCCATATTGTCATCTTTATAGGTCGTATCTGTCTTAGTTACCTTACCAGTGCTGGTAGATGCTGTCGACGAAGATGTGCTTGAGCTAGTCGTATTGGCTGAAACCGTTGAGACTGCTGAGGGAATGACAAAGACCTTTAAGAGAGAGTAGACATTTGCCCCCATCAGAAAAAGGGTAAAGAGTAAGGCATAGGCATGCCTTTTGAGAAATTTCATAGAAAACCTCCAATTTTGAAAGATAAGATAGAAACCATAAGTTTCTTTTGCTTGAAATTAGCATAACAAGCAAAGCTTAAAATCTTCTATAAATCCCACAACCAAGCCTTTTCTTTAAGGTTAGCTTAAGAAAAGACAGCTTCAGTTGAAGCCATCTTCGCTATATAATCATATCTTCAGTAATATCAAATTCTCTCAAGAGCACCTGAATCTTATCAAAGTTCAGACGAAAATGCTCTAACTTATGCCCATCAGAGCCGATAGAATACTTGCAACATCCCAAATCCTTAACAAGGCCCAAGGCATAACGATAAAGATCTTCGTGATGATAGAGATACATACTCTTTGCATTCAGTTCAAAAGCCAAATCATTAGCAAGCATTTTCTGGAAAATGCGTTTGAGCTGCTCCTCATAGGCTTTTAACTCATCAACAGTCACGTCAAAAAGTCGGAAACCATAGTCAAAATGGGCCAGAACATCTGCGTCCACACGACCAATAGCGTACTCCAACTTGTCCAGATACTCTTGAATAATGCTAGCCTTGTCCATATCAGCCACCTCATCATCAAGATAATCATTGACGCCATTATGATGAACAGAAAGAAGCTTGAGATCATAGTCCTTCCCATCCAAAAAGGCCAAAATATCCTTTTCCCTAGGCTGATAATAACCAATCTCGATGCCACGTTTAATACGATTGCCATACTTGAGGTTAAGACTTTCGATTTCGTGACTATAAGCCTCGTACTCGGGCACATCGTCCTGTTTGGTATAAGGATTAGAGAGATCATAATGCTCAGTCGTTACTATCTCACCATCAAAATGTGTCAAATAATCAGTAAAATTCGCTTCCGAATCATAGGAATGATGGGTATGCAAATGGTTATCACGAATAGACATAACTACTCCTTATTTTTCAAATACATTGTAAGCTGCTTATGGGCCAACCAGGTCAAACTCACCATCAACCCCTCATAAATAATAAAGAAAATCACAAAACATTGAAGGAAATACTCTTCTGGTAAAACATTGATAATCGGATCCAAGATTGGATTAAAGAGCCAACTGCTATCTCCAGGAAAGAGGGCTTCATGAAAGAGCGTAAAAAACTCATCAAATCCGAGAAAAACTCCCACAACCCCAATAAGGACTGGCAAGATTACTAGACTCATATAAAGCCTACGATAAAGACCAAAGGTGCCCTTCTTCACATTTCGCCAGAGAGAAGTTGCTGCGGGATAAGCCAGTAGAATAACAAGCCCCTGTACCAAATGAAAGAGCCACTTCACATCATGAAAATGCTTTAGCCCACTCTCCGATGATGGAAAATCAGGCATGGCCAGATGACCAACCCAAGGAAAGGTCAGGTACTGCATGAGGACATTGAAATTATGCCAAAGCTCCGTCTTTCCGATAATGACATAATCCATAAGATGCATCCAATCAATATCAAAATAATAGAATCCCCATGCCAGATAAATCGTCACTAGGATAGACAGGGCCAGGAGCCAAATCGGAGTCAGTACAGCTTCAATCTTAGTTCGCATCAAAATCCCACTCCGATAGACTAGCAAGTACGTGGTCTGGTTTGACAGGTAGACCTGCAACCTCTTCCGCCTTGGTGAAGCCAGTTGTCACAAGTAGTGTTGGAAAGTCATTTTTAATGCCAGCTGTAATATCAGTCAAGTAATTGTCACCAACCACAATAGTTTGGCTACGTTCTGTCCCAAGGATTTCAAGAGCCTTATTCATGATAATAGCTTTAGGCTTACCAATAATGATTGGTTTCACACGGGTAGCCGCCTCAATAAGGGCCAAGAGGGAACCAGCACCTGGAAGAAGACCACGTTCTGTTGGGATATTCAAATCTGGGTTAGTTCCAATAAATATAGCCCCTTTGTGGATAGCAAGCGTTGCTTTTACCAACATTTCATAAGTGACTTCACGATCCAAGCCCACCACAACATAGGCAGGATTTTCCTCATCTACCGTATATCCCGCTTCCGCAATTGCAGATTTAAGCCCAGTCTCACCGATAACATAAACCGTCTTGCCACGATTCATATCGTTCATGTAGTCAACTGTCGCCAAAGTAGCTGTGTAAATGGTCTCAAGAGGCGTTTCCAACTCGCACTGATTACGCAAAAGTTCTTGGACCATTTCTGGTGTACGCATACTGTTATTCGTCACAAAAAGATAGGGAATCTGACGCTTCTGCAACTCCTTAACGAAGGCTTCTCCCTCAGGAATGCGGTCCTTCCCCTTGTAAATAGTTCCATCTAAATCAATCAAATAACCTTTATATGTCATCCTACTCGTCTCCTATTTCTTTCCATTGGATAATAGCCTGAGCATGAATATTGCCATCCACACAAATCTGGTGTTGACTGCTCAAACTTTCTTGGTCAAACTCGTAACCTGAATAAATTTCTGATCCATGATGAATTTCCTTAACATACTTGAGGTCAATATGGGCTGGTGTATACTTGGTCAAAAAGTCCAAATCGAAAACATCCAACATCCACTCCAAGTACTTGCTATTATTAACGTGACCATTCATGTCTAGGTCAAAATAACGCACACGATAAAGCGTCTCAATTGGATTTTCCAAAGCCTTATAGCGAGGCCCTCGAATCAACTTTTTAATCTTATCAGCCCCATAAGGTGCTACCACCTCATCTGGCACTTCGGCTACCTTACGCGTTTCATAATCCATAAGGGCAAAGGTAGTCTTAAAGAGCATGATTTGTTGACCAGTCTCATCCGTGATGTAAAAATTACGGTAACAAAAAATCTTATTATAGGAAACGGCTTCCGTTGTAATGGTCACCTTTTCATTGTAACGAGGCAAACGGTCAATCTCAATCGCATAGTCTGTCACAATCCAAACTAGACCATATTTATCAAAAACTTCCTTATCCGTATTACCCAGAGACTCTGACTGCATACCTGATACTTGCAATGAAAAAGCCAATAAATGTGGTAACTTCACCTGATGCGTGATATCCGTCTCATAAAACGGAATCTGATAAGGAATACTAAATTTTAATCCCATCTAATCCTCCAAGATAAATTGCTCAGCGACACTATCTCCCAAAAAGAGTCCTCGTTTTGTCATACGAACCACCTCAGGATTCTTAACCAAGAGCCCATCTTCCTGTAGTTTTTTCACGATATCCCCATAAGTATCCGAAAATGACAAACCAAACTTCTCTTCAAACCGTTTAATAGACACACCTGACTTTTTACGCAAACCAAGGAAGAACTCCTCCTCCATCATCTCCGCCTTAGTCAGATACTCCTCGTGAAGTCTAGCATGACCATCCTCAGCTATAGCCTTTAGATAATGCTGGATAGGTCCTCTATTGCGATAACGAACACCATTGACATAACCAGAGGCTCCAGCACCAACACCATAATACTCATCATTATTCCAGTACATGAGATTGTGACGACTCTCCATCCCAGGTTTGGTAAAGTTGGAAATCTCATAATGCTCAAAACCATTTTTTTCCAACTCTTGGATAATATAGTCAAACATCTCTGCTTCCAAATCCTCAGTTGGCAGATTGAGCTTACCCCGACGCATCTTATTCATAAAGACCGTGTGATGTTCCAAGATCAAACTGTAGAGACTTAGGTGTGGAATATCCAGTTCCAGTGCCTTTCTCACATTTTCCTTGACCTGATCCATGGTTTGACCAGGTAGTGCATAAATGAGGTCAATGGAAATATTATGGTAACCAGCAGCCTTTAAGCTATCAATACTTTCGTAAATCTGTGCTTGATTGTGACTACGACCAATTTGACGCAAGTGCTTGTCATCAAAAGTCTGAACCCCTAAAGACACCCGATTAACAGCAGATTTTTTGAGTACTTCAATTTTATCAACCGTCAAATCACCAGGATTGGCCTCAATGGTGAACTCCTCCAGCTTTGACAAATCCAAGTTTTTCTGAAGATGACTTAAAAGGTAGTCCAATTGCTCGGCAGAAATAGCTGTTGGGGTCCCTCCACCAATATAAAGGGTGCGAAGCTCCTTGATATCTAAAAGCTCCCACTCACGAATCAAAGCCCGTAGGTAGTCATCAACGGGCTGATTTTTAATAAAGACCTTGGAAAAGTCACAATAATAACAAATTTGTGTGCAAAATGGAATATGCACATAGGCTGACGTTGGTTTTGTTTGCATGTAACTATTCTACCATTTTTTAAGCAGAAATGAGACCATGAATGATAAGAGTTGAGGCAAAAAAGAAGCTACCTCTTCAGATAGCCTCTTCCTATTATTTTGTTAATGAGAATGGGAAAGCATTGTAGTTGCTATAATCAAAGGTTGGTCCCAAGTCTGAAATGAATTGCACTGGCGTGTAGGTTCCATTTTCAAGAATAAAACCAGGCTTAGCTTGGAAACCAGCTCCCCCTAGTCCAGTAATACCAGGAAGCAAGGTTGAAAAATCGCC
>NZ_KV809550.1:44001-150256 GCF_001812625.1 Streptococcus sp. HMSC064H09 | reverse complement strand
CCCTCCCAAACGTAGAGATTACCAGAAATTTGAACAGCTTTTGCAGTTGTTGAGCTTTGACGATAGGGTTCGTAATCGACATTGAAATTTGCCTTTGAAGTAATGTTGCCATCAGCATCAACTGTAAAACTAATGTCTGTTGCTTGAGGACTCATACCAGTCCAAGTTCCCACTAATGCTGCTGGAACAGGAGCATCACTTTGAGTATTAGTTGTTGCTTGACTAGACTTGTTTGATTCAGATGCAGCACTACTACTTGTTCCTCCTTGAGCATCAGTTCCTGCTGTGGCTTGATTTTTTGAAGAGCTAGCTTCAGGAGCACTCACTTCTTCTTGACCTTGAGAATCCTTTGAAGCTGAATCCTCTGTCTTGGCCTTTTTAGCAGACTTCTTTTCAGAAGTTTTTGTTTTTGCTGATGACTTCACAACTTTAGAAGTTGACGTTGTAGATGATGATGCAGTGTCTTGTTCTGACTTAGAGCCACATCCAACAAATGCTGTTGAAACAGCTACAGACAACAAAACAAGGGAACAAACACGAATAACTTTTCTTTTCATTTTCATAAACCTCTTTTCTATATGTCTATTATATCTATTTTGTTACAAAAATCAAGTAAATTGTGTAATTTTGTAATATTTATGTAATTAATTGTGTCACTGTTATAAGTTAATATCGTATTCACTAGTAAAAAAAAGCCCATCACTCCTTGAGGAATGATAGACTTTGGGATATGATCTAAGCACTTCTTATCTGCTAGAGGTATCCTAATTACTATTTGTCTTCTCTTTCGATATAACCTGAATAGAGATCTCCATAGCTATCCTCTAAGATAACAATGCGCTTGCCACCATCTACAACTGCAAAATAGTAGGAACTTCTCTCATCGTGGTAGATATCATTAACACTCTTAGCCTGATAACCATGTGACTTAAGAGACTTCTGTATTTTATCAAATGCTTTCTGCACCTTATCATTATCTACTTTACCTGATTTGTTCACCAGATATTCTTTTAAAGGTTTAGCAATTAAGATATCTGTATCATCAGAATCTGTAGAAATAACACCATTTTCAGAGATAGTAGCTTTTCCTTCGGCGTCATCATCCTCATCAAATTTCTTCCAATTACCAACAAAGGCTTTTGGAACCTCCGCCTTATAAAAAAGACATCTCTTTTTTAAATCATTGGTTTTTGATCCATAGTAGAGGTCTGACAAGGTTAAATCTAGAACAAAGTTTGTCCCATCTTTCTGAATCAGATTATAGTAGCCAAAACCTTCCGTCTTTACCAGGATAATCTCTTTGGTCTGTAATTGATATTTCTTGTCAAAATCAGCAATCGTTTTTAGTTTTGAATCACTGACGTCTTCCAAACTTAATTCAAACTTCTGTCTAACTTTATTACCAATAGAGATTTCTTTGATTTCTTCTTTCTTATAGCCAGCAAGGAGGTTTGACTTCTTTCCATTTAACTCATAAACAAGAGCGGTATTGTTACCATTTACCCACAAACCACCCAAGTTTGTTCCTTTGGAAGAAAACAAAAAGACTCCAAGACTTGTTGCTAGGACAAGAAATAAAGCAATACCAAGACCAATAAAAGTCTTCTTCCCAAACTTTTTCTTCTTAACAAAGACCATTTGCTGTGCATAAGGTTGGTTAACTATTTGATTTGGTAAAGGCATGGCTCCTGCAGTCACGGAATTTCCATTGTTGGAAAAATTAACTTGTTTTCCTTCCATAACAAATTCACCATTTAGAAGGGCCTGCTGACACTCCTGAATAGTGGGCTTACGATTATTAATCGCTTCAAAATACTCAATCCATTCTGTTCTATCCATCATTTCTCCTAACAGTTCTTAATACAAAAATCTATCACTAACTTTAAAGTGATAGACTTTCCAATTATTTAAGCACTTCTTGTGTCTTAGCGTAGTTAGCTTCAACAGCGTCTTTTTCAGCTTTCCACCAATCTTGGTGATCTGTATACCACTTAATCGTTTCTTCCAAACCTGATTCGAAGTTTGTGAATTGTGGTTCCCAACCAAGTTCTTCACGCAATTTTGTTGAATCAATAGCGTAACGCAAATCGTGACCAGCACGGTCTGTAACACGGTCGTATGCGTCTTTTGGTTGACCCATTTTTTCAAGGATAAGCTCAAGCACTTCCTTGTTATTCTTTTCACCATCAGCACCAATCAAGTAAGTTTCACCGATACGACCTTTAGTGAGGATAGCCCAAACACCAGTTGAATGGTCGTTAGTGTGAATCCAGTCACGGACGTTTTTACCTTCACCATAAAGTTTTGGTTTAATACCTGACAAGATATTGGTAATTTGACGTGGAATGAATTTTTCGATGTGTTGGTATGGTCCATAGTTGTTTGAGCAGTTTGAAATAGTTGCCTTAACACCAAATGAACGCACCCATGCTTTAACGATAAGGTCTGAAGCAGCCTTAGTTGATGAATAAGGTGATGATGGGTTGTATTTGGTTTCTGCTGTGAATTTTTCACCAGGACCTTCACCATGTCCAGGGAGATCTTCACGCAATGGAAGGTCACCATACACTTCGTCTGTTGACACGTGGTGGAAACGAATATCATATTTACGAGCAGCTTCCAAAAGTGTGTATGTACCAATAAAGTTTGTGTGGATAAATGGTGATGGGTCGTTCAATGAATTATCATTGTGACTTTCAGCCGCGTAGTGAACGATAGCATCAGCCTTAGCAGCCAATTTATCAACCAATTCAGCGTCAGCAATATCACCAACAACCAATTCAACACGGTCACCAAGGATTTCTTCAATGTTAGCACGGTTACCAGCGTAAGTGAGCTTGTCAAGGACAGTCACATGCACGTCTGGATGATTGTTGTAGACATAGTGTACGAAGTTTGATCCGATGAAACCTGCGCCACCGGTTACGATGATGTTTTTGTATTCAGTCATTTTTTCTCCAAATAGTTTTTAGTTTTGATTGTTCCTTTAGCTAGTGAGGGACGCCAGCAACCCTTCGGTTTCATGGCTAAATCCGGAGTCTAAGTCTCCGGATTTTCCTACAAGATTCCCTGAGGTAATCTTGTTTTCACTAGGGCAGGAACAATCTTATAACGCTCCTTGCAGTCGCGATACTGCTATGCAAGGTTCATTTTTACAAATCTTCTGCTTTTAGGGGTTTTACGTCTTTGAGCAATGGGTGATTTTTATCTGCTTCTGAGACTTCTGCTTCTTCCAAGTTTTCCCACTTGATATCAAGGCTTGGGTCAGCGTAGTTGACAAAGGCGTATTTTGGTTTGAGTTCAAGTGCCCAGTAGTCGTTCACAAGGTAGCTGTAGGATACTTTGTCAGATAAAACTTGGAAACCATTGGCAACACCACGAGGAACGAAGATTCCTTTTGAGGCATCAATGACTGTTTGGTAAGTATTTCCAAACGTTTCGCCTTCACGAAGGTCAACCCATGTTCCAAGAACCTTTCCTTCATCTGCTACTGAGATGTATTTATCCCAAGGCTCAGCGTGCAAACCACGTAAAACATTTTTTCGTGAGAAAGAAACATTGTTTTGCAATTTTCCTTCTGCAAAGAATGATTCTGGAAAACCAAGCGGCAACATTTTTTCCTTTTGGAAGTTTTCCTTGAACCATCCACGGTTATCTCCATGTACTGGAATATCAAATTCAAGTAAACCTGGGATGGCTTCAATCTTACGTGCAGCTAATTCTTTACCAAAAAATTGTTCAGTCATTATGCTTCTCCAATCAAACGGAGCAAATATTGCCCGTATTCATTCTTCTTAAGTGGTTGTGCCAATTCGAGGACCTGCTCTTTAGTAATGTAGCCCATGCGATAGGCAATTTCCTCAAGGTTAGCCACTTGAACATTTTGCAAACGTTGAACTGTTTCAATGTACTGAGCAGCTTGCAAGAGACTTTCGTGAGTGCCTGTATCCAACCAAGCAAAGCCACGTCCCATAAGTTCAACAGAGAGGTCACCACGTTCTAAGTAAGCCTTGTTAACATCCGTGATTTCAAGTTCGCCACGAGGACTTGGCTTGATATTTTTGGCAATTTCCACAACATCATTGTCATAGAAATAAAGACCAGTTACAGCAAAGTTTGATTTTGGATGCTCAGGTTTTTCCTCGATTGAGATGGCATTCATATTGTCGTCAAATTCAACAACACCAAAACGTTCTGGATCCTTAACTTGATAACCAAAGACTGTAGCTCCTTTTTCCTTAGCTTCGGCACGTTGAAGCATAGCAGAAAGACCATTGCCATGGAAAATATTGTCCCCAAGAACAAGGGCAACACTATCATCACCAATGAAGTCTTCACCAATGATAAAGGCTTGAGCCAATCCATCTGGACTTGGTTGTACTGCGTAAGAAAGGGAAATACCGAACTCAGAACCATCACCAAGGAGCTCTTCAAAACGTGGAAGGTCCTGTGGTGTTGAGATGATGAGGATTTCCTTAATACCAGCCAACATAAGCGTTGATAGTGGGTAATAAATCATTGGTTTATCGTAAATCGGCATCAGTTGTTTTGATGCAGCACGAGTCAATGGATACAAACGCGTCCCTGAACCGCCTGCAAGAATAATACCTTTCATAAGAAGGCTCCTTTTTTCTCTAATATATTACCTATATTTTAGCATTTTTCAGCCCTCTTGTCACGGTAAACCCTATGTTCTTAAGCTTTCATTAAGAAAATCACAAGTGTCCATTTTCTTAATCCAATGAAAAAAGGATTTCGATTGAAACCCTTTTAGATTGAAGATAACCTCTTGTAGCACTTTCCTTAGAAAGCGTAATCATCATCTTCTTCAGTGCCTTTGTGCACTCATCCAGTCAAAGATACTGTTATAGGTTTGCCCATTGACACTAGCTCGAGAGCCACCGCCATAGGTTGGGTCAGTGGCTACCATACCACTATAACCATCCCAATTTTTCGTATTTTCAGGATGCTGAACGCCAATCACCTGGTCATGGAAGAAATAAATCCAAGCCCAATGCCCATCATACTCTGTACCAGGAAGATCAGTCCCGGTAGCTGTTTCAAAGTATGAAAACCATTTGTTAGAAGCTCCAGAGGTAATCAAACTCTTGTATAGAGGCAAGACACTATTTTCTGGTTGAACTGTTGCGTCTGCTTTCGTGTGAATCAACCACATAGGCTGGTCCTTCAGTTTATCAATCCCAGATTGGTCAACAGTTAAGGGAGCAGCAATTGGAATGAGAGCTGCAAAATAATCTGGATAGGTTGCTCCCATGGTCAAGACCATACCACCACCATTGGAAACCCCTGCAAGATAAATTCGTCCCTTATCTACCTCTGGGTGATTAGCTAGGTATGTATCAATGGTCTCTTTGAGTTGTGCTGCATTATCCGACCCCCAAGGTGTCTGCGTTTGAACAGCAAGCACATTGACCCCACGCGCCTGATCACCAGTTGTTAAGAAATGGCCTTGAATATCAGACTGAGTAAGCGCATAGACGTCATTTGAAAGAAGGGGAATATTCATATCTGTCCCTCTTTCACCAATGCCGTGTAGCCAGACTATCAAAGGTTTGGTGCTATTTCCCGTACCGGTCTGGGCACTATAAGCCGCATACTGCATGTTACCTACCTGCCCTCGCTCATCGAAAACCTCCGTTGTTGGCATCAAACGATTATTGATGGCATCTTGCTCAGAAGACACCATTTGCGACTGACTACTACCTTCTGCCACTACTGACAAATCTTTCATTGATACCATATAACTTTCCAGCCATTGGTTAGTCCAAGTAGAAAGGTTAAAATACATAGGTTCAGCATTTCCACCCATGTTGTAGCGATTATAAGAAGGTAGGCTCAATTCAAGCGTCACGTACTTGCTGTTATCATAATAGACCACATGCCCCTGATTGTCGGACACATAAGAATTCGTCACCTGACGACTAACTCCTGCTGTTGTAACCTGGGTTGAGCTGTGGACAACCTCTGGAGTGACCTTCTGATTAAATTCAAAAATGACTTTGGTTACAGCAGGACCAAACTCATAACTCTCTAGGACAATTCTTGTCTTTGTCACAGCCAAGTCTTCTGCTGCCCCTGCTTTGACAGACAAGCCTAAACTTATGGCTAACAAGGAAACAAAGACTGTCAGATATACTTTAACTTTTTGGAACATAGTCCCTCCCCATTTTTTATTAGTATTCACCTACAATCGATGAACAGTTACTATTTTATCATTTTCTAATCAAATAAGAAATAGATGTAGATAACTCTAATAAAAAAAGAATCAGCCAACATCCCTCAATAGCGAGAAATAGCCAGCTGATTCTTGAGTCTAAATATCTAGAAGAACTTTAATACTATTAGTCTTTTTTCTCAATGTACTGAGCCACTGGATAGTCCGCACTATCCAAGCTACCAGGTCGATTCATGGCCAAATCAACCAGATTTTTTCCAATCAGTGGCCCTGTCGTGAGCCCTGAAGATCCTAAACCAGAAGCAACAAAGACACTCTCAAGCTCTGGAACTTCTCCAAAGAAAGGAGAGAAATCACTCGTGTAGGCTCTCGTTCCCACACGTTCTGAGAAGGACTTAGCCGTACTTAAGTCAGGGAAATAGGTCTTAGCCTCTTCCTCCAGACTTGCAAGTACAGTCTCATCAACTGTCAAATCAAAGCCTTGGTCATTTTCGTGGCTGGCTCCTACCGAAATCTTTCCACCAGCAAAAGGAATGACATCTAATTCGCCCTCCGGCATCAGAACAGGTAATTTAGCAGTATCCATGCCCTCAAAGAAATAGTCACGCAATTGCCCCTTTTGGGGGCGAACATCTACTTCAAAACCAAGGGGTTCAAGCGTTTGACCTAGCCAGGCACCACAAGCGAGAATGACCTTATCAAAAGTTTGAGCATTAATCTCGTAAGTGCCATTGTCAAGAGGAGAGAGTGTAACTGGTCCCTCCACCTTTACAAAATCAGAGGCCTCAATCAAAGTAGCTGTCAATTCTGCTCCCTCCACTCTGGCACCTCCAGAAGCATATAGATAACGGTCAAATCCAGTAAATTCAGGGAGGTCGGCAGCATTTTTTATAGAGAGTTCACCAATAATGGGTGATTCTTCTAGCCTAGTTTCTGCATGCTGATACAAACCGTCCAACTTACTGTCATCTTTCTTGAGAAGGGCTACACCAGACTGATCATAGAAGCTCGTGTCGTAACCATCATTTTCAAGATCTGAAACTAAATCTTGGTAAAAATCGGCTCCCAAACGGGCCATGCGATACCAGGCCTTATTACGACGCTTGGAAAACCAGGGGCTGATAATCCCTGCTGCTGCCTTGGTTGCTTGTCCAAGACCATGATCAAATACTGTAACTTCTACGCCTTTTTCTTTTGATAAGTAGTAGGCAGCCGTTGAACCGACGATACCTGCACCAACGATTGCAATTTTCATTTTTTACTCCATCTATTTGAAAAGAGCTGAGTCCTATATCAATAGGCACAGCTTTTTATTATTCTTTTACCCCAAGGCCACGTCCATGACCATCATGACGACAAAGCCAACCATGAGTCCCAATGTTGCTACGTCAGTATTACCATTGGTTTGTGATTCAGGAATCAATTCCTCCGTTACCACAAAAATCATGGCACCAGCCGCAAAGGCCAAAGCATAAGGAATGATTGCCATCATCAACATGACAAGGGCAGCTCCCATAACAGCCCCTATAGGCTCCACGATGGCTGACATAGATCCCCAATAAAAGGCCTTGATACGAGATTTTCCATCTGCTCGAATAGGAACTGAGAGGGCTGCACCTTCAGGGACATTCTGCAAACCAATACCTATAGCTAGACCAATGGCTCCCATAAGACCCGCGAATGTCATATTGCCACCAGCCAAGGCTCCGAAAGTCACACCGACTGCTAATCCCTCTGGAAAATTACGAATGGTGATAGCCAAAAAGAGCAAGGCTGTCTTGGACAACTTTTTCTTACGAGGTTGAATACCTTCTGCTTTAGAGATGTCATTCCCCAAATGCAAATGGGGAACGACGGCATCAATCAAACGAAGGGCAACACCTCCAAGCAAGAAACCAGCTGCCGCAGGGAACCATGACCACTTCCCATAACCATTTTGAGTCGCATAAGTTAAAGAAGGGTCCAAAAGCGACCAAAAAGAGGCCGCAATCATGACACCTGCCGCAAAGCCCATCATGATATCTAGCAATTTACGGCTAATATTCTTGAAGAAGAAAACAATGGCCGATCCGACAATGGTACAGCCCCAAGTAAAAAGACCAGCAAGCAAGGCCAAAAAGATCACATTTTGATGTAAAAGCCAAGTCACAGACACATCCTCCTACAAATGGTCAAAAGGATTGGTTGAGGACTGACTTTCAAGTATCGTCACATTCCAATCATGCTCAAGTTTCCAAGACTCAAGTTTCTCAGCAATCTTTGAGATAAAAAGGGCTTCGATATGGTGCCCAGGATCAATTCCCAAGAGACCATTAGTAATCATTTCCTGTCCTGTATGGTAGTAAACATCACCAGTGATGAAAACTTGTGCGCCCTTTTTCAAAGCATCCTGGTAAAATCCTTGACCGCTACCCCCACAAATAGCCACACGGCTAACTAGAGGATTGTCATGATTATAACGAACCAAGCGAACACTATCTAAGCCAAAAACAGACTTGACTTTAAGAGCAAGTTCTTCAATAGTCTGAGGCACGATATCACCTACTCGACCGATTCCATAATTTTCAGAAGTCTGCGTTAAATAAGTGGTGTCTTTAATATCAAGTAAGTCACAGAACCAATCATTAAGCCCATCATTAACGACATCAATATTAGTATGACTCACATAGACTGCAATATCATGCTTAACCAGGTCAAGTAAAATATCTCGGTCAGGCGAAGACACCAAATCCTTAACTGGACGAAAAATTGGAGCATGTTTAGCAATAATGAGGTCCACATTTTTTTCAATGGCTTCGGCTACCGTATTCTCACGAACATCCAAGGTGACCATAACCCTCTGAATCTCCATATCCAGACTGCCAATCTGCAAGCCAACCACATCACCTTCCATAGAAAGCTCCTGTGGACAAAATTCTTCATAAGTCTTAATAAGTTCACTAGCTAACATGGTCCAAAACCTCCTTAATGGTTTGAATTTTATCTTCAATAGCTGTACGATCAGCCTGATTGGTCAGTGGAATGGATCCTAAAGCAATCTCTAATTTATTGATTTCACGTTGCCATTTGAGCTGGAAAACCTGAGATTGGTCTTTCATGAGATGAGGACCAAAACGCACTTCCTTGTCCGAAAGGCTCATGTGTCCAGCTTCTGCCACCATGATTTCGTAGTATTTGCCATTTTCAGTCATGATAGACTCTGCAATAATCTCAAAACCATTTTCCATCAACCAGATACGGAGATCATCTTCACGATTATTTGGTTGTAAAATCAGACGGTCTACGCCCTTAAGTTTGTCCTTTCCAGCATCAAGGATATCCGCAATAAGACGTCCTCCCATACCACAAATCGTGATAGTGGTTACGTCATCAGCAGGTTCGAAGGCAGCCAAGCCATTAGCCAAGCGCACCTCGATTTTATCTTGGAAACCAGAAGCTGAGACATTAGCAAGAGCAGATTCATAGGGCCCTTTTACAACTTCACCAGCAATAGCTGAAGTAATCAGGCCTTTTTCAAGTAAATAAATCGGAAGATAGGCATGATCACTGCCTACATCCAAGAGTTTTGCGCCTTTGGGAACATAGGTTGCTACGTCCTTGAGGCGTTGAGATAATTGTACGTACATATTTCATCTTTCTATTTTTTAAGTCTCTTCAATTATATCAAAAAAGGAGATTGGTAAGAAATGCTTTTAACACATTTCCTAACAACTTCCTTTTTGCTTATACTTTCTCGCCTGTAAAGACGAAGAATTTAGAAATAATATAGTTCAATACAATGATAAGGACCTGAGAGAAGAGGCTCTCGATACCGTTTACCCAAGCATGACTATGACCAACAAATTGACCAATAATTTCTGGATAGGTATCGACCAAGAAATAGGCCAGAGCCAAATCCAAGACCAAGGTCAATAGGCGAGCACCCACGAACTTAACAAAGCGCGTAACCATACCTGTCTTTTCCTGATTAAAGACAAACATGTCATTTGTAAAAAAGGCAAAGATAATGGCAATCGCATTCGCTAAGACTGCTGAAAGTGTTCCTTGTTGGGTAAACTGGAAAATCAAAGTACGACTGACCATATAAACCAAAGTTGCCAAGACACCAAAGAACAGGTACTTGAAAACTTCGGTGGCCATGAAGGCTCTGAGCTTAGCTATCATACTTAGTCCAATCCAATTTCTGCACGAACAACATCGGCAATCGTATCAACATAGTAGTTCACTTCATCATCTGTTGGTGCTTCTGCCATAACACGAAGAAGAGGTTCAGTACCACTTGGACGAACCAAGATACGTCCATTTCCAGCCATCTCAGCTTCCATTTTTTCAATGATAGATGCAATTGCAGGAACTTCCATAGCCTTATCTTTCATGCTATTTTCCACACGGATATTAACCAATTTTTGTGGATAGATGGTCACTTCTGAAGCCAATTCAGACAAGCTCTTACCTGTTTCAACCATGACTTTAGTCAATTGGATAGCTGTCAATTGACCATCACCAGTTGTGTTGTAATCCATGATAATAACGTGTCCAGACTGTTCACCACCAAGGTTATAGCCGTTTTTACGCATTTCTTCGACAACATAACGGTCACCAACAGCAGTCACTGCCTTGTTAATGCCTTCACGGTCAAGTGCCTTGTGGAAACCAAGGTTTGACATAACTGTTGTTACAATAGTATTTTTAGTCAACTCGCCTTTTTGAGACAAATGTTTACCAATGATATACATCACCTTATCACCATCAACAATATCGCCATTTTCATCAACAGCGATGAGACGGTCACTGTCACCATCAAAAGCAAGACCAATAGCTGAGCCAGTTTCTTTAACCAAGGCTTGCAACTGCTCTGGGTGTGTCGAACCAACACCAGCATTGATGTTAAGGCCATCAGGTTGGTCACCAATAACAGAGATTTCTGCGTTCAAGTCAAGGAAAATGTTACGTGCAGATACCGCAGCTGCTCCATTAGCCGCATCCAAGGCAACTTTCATGCCACCGAGGTCAACACCTGTAGCCACCAAGAATTTTTCGTATTTACGAAGACCCTCTGGATAATCCACAAGTGTTCCAAGTCCTTCAGCCGAAGGACGTGGAAGCATATCTTCTGTAGCATCGAGAAGGGCTTCAATTTCCGCTTCACGCGCATCATCCAATTTAAAACCATCGCCACCAAAGAACTTGATACCATTATCAAGAGCTGGATTATGGCTGGCTGAAATCATAACACCAGCGCTTGCATTTTCTGTACGGACCAAGTATGAGACGCCAGGTGTCGCAAGCACTCCAAGTTTGTAGACTTCAATACCCACTGAGAGCAAACCTGCTACTAAGGCAGATTCCAACATCTCACCAGAGATACGTGTATCACGTGCCACAAAAACTTTAGGACGGCCAGTCTCATGTTGGCTAAGCACATAACCACCAAAACGACCTAATTTAAAGGCCAATTCAGGCGTAAGTTCAACGTTTGCTTCTCCACGAACACCGTCTGTTCCAAAATATTTACCCATAATTTTATTATTAGTGCTTGAGCACTAAATCCTCCTTAAACTGTGATGCTGTTTAGCAAGAGTCAATCTAGTGAAATCTATCTAGACAATCTAACTTTATAAGATTTCGCCAATATTTTCAACCCTTGATTTTAAACATTTTTAATTGGTTACATTTTTATGAGATTAGTCCCTCTCAATCCCATCCATTATACATGAATTTAGGAAAAATGTAACTCCCCTATTTTTGCGTAACTTTTAAGTTAACCTTAACAGTGCCAGGCTGAACCGTAACACCTTCTGCCTTAAGGTCTATGGTTTTTGAAGTGTCCTTAGTCACTTGACTAATGTCGACTGGGACTGTGATGCTATCAATCTTATCCATAGCTTCTTGGCTACCAACGATAGTCACATGCCCACGATCAAAGCTATAGCTGATACTAGACACATTGCTAGCCTTATCTCCAGTCAGTTCGACCTTGACAGGAACAGATTTGCTTAATTTTCGCAAACTAATCTTGGCATGCACCTTAGCTGGTGAGATTGAACTTGCTAGGACTGTTCCATTGGTCGAAACTGCTTGAAGGACCAAGTTCCCATCATAATCTTCAGACAGGTTGGAATCGCCTTCCAATACTGCTTGAACATGATCAATCTGGTTAATGATATCTTCACTCGAAGTCACCTCTACCTTGGTTGCATCCAGGCTAACTTTTTTAACTTCATAGCCATTTGCCAACTTATCTGATGTGATGTTAGCTACGACGTCAAAGGTCTTGCTGGCTTTTTTACCAATAGTCGCCGTCAAGGTTGATGGCGATACTTGCGCAGACATTCCAGCTGGAAGATCCTTAACCTGAATAGGTACTCGACTGGTTCCTTGACCCAGATTCGACAAATCAGCAACTAATTTAAAGTGACGCGTATCACTACTTGTCTCAGTCGTTAAAGCCAGCTGTGTTGTCGCTGTCAAATAGACTTCGGCATCATAGGAATAACCACTGATAAAGTACTTATCACTATCATATTTAATATCCACAGGAACCGACTCAACGGTTTGTGTAAAGGTATTAGATGCACTTGAGCTATTGTTTTTATTTTGCGTATTTCCCGACCATGCCGTGAAAAAGAGTACCACAGCAAAGAAGAGAGCAACTAGCATCTGCCATAAACGATCGTTTTTAAAGAAATTTACGAAACGCTTCATTTTTTGCTACCTCCAATCCATCGTTGGAAGAATGACTGACGTGGTTCTTGTTCTTTCAACAAGATAAGACTCAACTCTTCTTCAAATTCTTGAATAGAAAGATCATGGATGAAATTTCCCTTGTAAGCAATGGAAATCGCACCAGTCTCCTCTGACACAACAAAGGTAAGCGCATCTGTTTGTTCTGAAAGACCAATGGCAGCCCTATGCCTAGTTCCAAATTCTTTGGAAATCTTATTAGATTCCGTCAATGGCAGATAAGAACAAGCCGTCGCAACTCTGTTATCTCTGATGATAACTGCCCCATCATGAAGCGGTGTATTTGGAATGAAAATATTAATTAAAAGTTCCCCAGTCACCACCGCATCAAGTGGAATTCCAGTCGCAATCTGCTCTTGTAAGGTCTGAGTCTGTTCAATAGAAACCAAGGCCCCAATCTTACGAGGACTCATGTACTTAACAGCTTTAACGTAGGCTTGAACCAACTTCTCATCTGAACTAACCTCTTTATTTTGCAAAAAATGCTGAGGCGTACGTCCAAAGGTTTCAAGAGCAGAACGAAGCTCTGGCGCAAAGATCACAACCGCCGCAATGGCTCCATAGTTGATGACCTGATTCATCAAATAAGAAATCGTCGTGAAGCCTATAAAATCAGAAATCAGTTTGACTAAAATAAATAAGACAACCCCTTGAACAAGGGTCATAATTTTTGTTCCTCGTAAGGCCCTAATAAAGCGATAAATTAAAAAAGCAACAATCAATATGTCCAAACTATTGACGATAACTTTCAGCGGACTATCAAAGAGTGACCGCCAAAAATCAATATCAATGGACGAAAGTATTCCCATACATATCACACTTTCTTTTAATTTTTAAACAGTTTCTATTATACCACGAATTCTAACTATTTTGAGACTACAATCACTACTTTTTGTGATAAAATAAATTCATGACTATGAAAACTACCATGGGAATTCTGGCGGGTAAAGCTAGCCATTTCGTCCTTTCAAAATTGGGACGTGGTTCAACCCTGCCTGGAAAAATTGCCCTTAAATTTGACAAAGATATTTTAGACACTTTAGCCAAGGACTACGAAATTGTCGTTGTCACTGGAACCAACGGTAAGACTCTTACAACAGCTTTGACAGTAGGTATTCTTAAAGAAGCTTTTGGGGAGATTGTGACCAATCCTAGTGGGGCCAACATGATCACAGGGATCACTTCTACTTTCCTAACAGCTAAAAAAGCCAAGTCTGGTAAGAAAATCGCTGTCTTGGAAATTGACGAGGCCAGCCTTCCAAAAATCACTGAGTACATCACTCCAAGTCTTTTTGTTTTCACAAATATTTTCCGTGACCAAATGGACCGCTATGGTGAAATCTATACTACTTATCAGATGATTTTAGATGGTGCTGCTAAGGCGCCTGAGGCTACTATTTTGGCTAATGGAGACAGTCCTCTTTTCAATTCTAAAGAAGTAGTCAATCCCGTGCGATTCTACGGTTTTGACACTGAAAAGCATGATCCAGAGCTGGCACATTATAATACTGAAGGCATTGTCTGCCCTAAATGTGAGAGTATTCTTCAGTATCGCCTTAATACTTACGCTAACTTGGGTGACTATGTGTGCCTTAACTGCGACTTCCACCGTCCAGAATTAGATTATAAGCTGACAGAGTTGACTAAAATCACCAACACTACTTCTGAATTTGTTATTGATGGACAAGATTACAAGATTAATGTCGGTGGTCTTTATAACATCTACAATGCCCTTGCTGCTGTTTCTGTCGCTGAATTCTTCGGAGTGGCACCAGAGCAAATCAAAGCTGGTTTTGATAAGAGTCGTGCTGTCTTTGGACGCCAAGAAACCTTTAAGATTGGTGATAAATCATGTACTCTCGTACTAATTAAGAATCCCGTAGGAGCCAGCCAAGCTCTTGACATGATTAAACTTGCAGATTATCCATTTAGCTTGTCAGTCCTTCTTAATGCTAACTATGCTGATGGTATTGACACCAGCTGGATTTGGGATGCCAACTTTGAAAGCATTCTCGAGATGGATATCCCTGAGATTAATGCTGGTGGTGTTCGCCATTCTGAAATTGCTCGCCGTCTTCGTGTGACTGGCTATCCAGAGGATAAGATTACGCAAGCAGAAAAACTTGAAGATATTATGGCCTTGATTGAAAAACAAGATTGTGACCATGCCTATATCTTAGCGACCTATACTGCCATGCTTGAATTCCGTGATATTCTTGCTCAACGTCATGCTGTCGGAAAGGAGATGAACTAATGACCTATACTTCACTCAAATCTCCAGAAAATCGTGACTACACCTACGACCTAAACGTTGCCCACCTTTATGGTAATCTGCTCAATACCTACGGTGACAACGGTAATGTCCTTATGATCAAATACGTGGGGGAAAAACTTGGTGCTAAGATGACCTTTGACATCGTTTCAGTTGGAGATGACTTCGACAAGGACCACTACGACATGGTCTTCTTTGGAGGTGGTCAAGACTACGAACAATCCATCGTTGCTAAAGACCTCCCAACTAAGCGTGAGGCTATTGGTCAATTCATCCAAGATAACAAAGTAATTCTTGCCATCTGTGGTGGTTTCCAACTTCTTGGTCAATATTACATCCAGGCTAATGGTGTCCGCATTGATGGTATCGGTGTTATGGGCCACTACACCCTCAATCAAGAAAATAATCGTTATATTGGTGACATCAAGATCCATAACGAAGAGTTCGATGAAACATACTATGGCTTTGAGAATCACCAAGGGCGTACCTTCCTCTCTGATGATGAGAAACCACTTGGAAAAGTGGCCTACGGTAATGGTAATAACAAGGAAGACGGTTCTGAGGGTGTCCACTATAAAAATGTTTATGGTAGCTACTTCCATGGACCAATTCTTTCTCGTAATGCCAACCTGGCCTACCGTTTGGTCACTACTGCCCTTCGTAACAAATATGGCCAAGACATTAAATTGCCAAGTTACAATGACATTCTTTCAAGCGAAGTCGCTGAAGAATACGCAGATACTAAATCAAAAGCAGAATTTGAAAAATAATTCTCTTATACAGAAAAAGTGAACCATTGTGGTTCACTTTTTTGTCATATTTACTTCCAAAGTCGTCTTTTCTTCAATCTGTCTTCAATTTTTCGATTATCAATCCTTAGAATGGCAATCATATCAAACAAGAGCCAAGTTCGTTTAGGATAAACAATGTATTTGGGAGACCAAATTGGAGAGAACTTCTCCTTATAACGTTGGAGCCCACTAAAAGAGTAAAAACGCTGCGCAAAGACATAGACCAAATTGGCAACCTTCTCTTCCAAAAAACTATCTTC
Source organism: Streptococcus sp. HMSC064H09 (assembly GCF_001812625.1). Classification (NCBI taxonomy): domain Bacteria; kingdom Bacillati; phylum Bacillota; class Bacilli; order Lactobacillales; family Streptococcaceae; genus Streptococcus; species Streptococcus sp. HMSC064H09. The sequence continues at coordinate 133,993 of NZ_KV809550.1, read as the reverse complement.
TTCAGTACCCACATTCGCGAGTGGAGCCATTCCCATATCAAAGTACTGCTTTCCTTCTGCTTGGAAGTACTGGAAGAGTTTCACAAAGAGGTAATCCATGATGCCTTCAGGTGCCTTTTCAAAGTCATAACGCATAAGGTCAATCGTCGCCACCCGTTTGTTTTTGGTTGGCATGATATTGGCAAAGGCTACAATTTCTCCCTCCTCACTCTCAACAATAGCAATCGGTGCCTGCTGCAAATAGGCTACATCAAAGAAACCAAGAGAGAAGCCCTTCTCCTTACGACCGTTAAGCCAAATATCTGAGACAGCCTTCATTTCTTGCATCTGAGTCTCTGAAAATGGAGGATCAAGTAACTTAAACTGGAAACCTGCTTTTTCGACACGATTGGTTGGCTTACGGAACTTCTTACCATGCTTACCATCAACAGAAAATGACGTCAAATCAACCATGGCATTTTCCCCAAATTTCATAAAATCAAAGCCATAATCATGAAGCATCAGGGTAATACTCTCATCTGCCTCATAAAACAAGGCTTGTAAATTCCAATCCGATAAGGTCTTCAAGAAAGATTCCCAAGCTGCTCGGTAATAGTTTTCATTACCTATCGGATTTCCCATAACCACACACTTGTTACTGGTTTGTGCAAATTGGAAAACTACCTGGTCTTGTCCATCGACACGATACCAAAAGAGGCGTTTATCATGTAAATAAGCCAGGGCACTTTCTGATGCACCTCCATATTTCTCAAGGAGAGCTGTGAAGCGCTCATCATCCATGCTTTGACCAAAAAGCCTGCGGGGTGCCAAAATTCTCAAGACTCCCCAAACTATGGTTGCAATGATAACTGATGCCAGTAAAATATCAAACCAAATATGAACAAAATGTCCAAGAACATCCCGGTTCTTAGGTGGCAACAAATGAGACCAAAAACCACTGCCACCCAAAACGAGAAGAACCAGAATCGTAAAGGCTAGGAAAAGAAAATCCTTGGTTTTGTCTTCCCAACTATAAACAAAGTAACGATGATACAACCTTTTTCTGATGATCAACATAAGCACCAAAGAGAGTAAAATTAGGAAAGACATGGCCCATGAAATACCATTGAGATTGACATAAATTAAGGCCAAGACAAAGGTTATCAAGGAGGCAACAAAAGCACCCTTAACCCGACGTCTAATGAGACGAGCCATGAAAATGAATAGGGTACCAAATAGGATACTTGGGAATTGCCAAATCAACTGTTCCTGAATAGGATCAAAACGGCTAATAAAGTAGACATTAGCCAAGCGTTCAGGGATTAGGGCAGACAAAATCAAGAAAATCCCTAAAAAACGTAGCAAATATACGAGAAAGCGGTGGAGACTTCCACCAAATACTCGTGAAGAAAGTTTGAAGTATTTCTCGTTGATACGTCCTCCCATGTGTTTGAAAAAGAAGACAACACCAAGCAAGAAGGGAATAACGTAGTAGGTTAAACGAAAGAGCAAGAGCAGACTAACCGCAAGAGCATTGCTAACCCCCATAGAGGTCAGACCGGTAATCACAATCAAATCGAAACTACCAATCCCACCCGGAATCATAGAGAAGATACCAATAATAACCGCTAGGAAATAAAGTGGAACCAGATTATAAAGTGGAACATGTAAGCCCATTAAATAAGCCACACTGACAAAGCTCCCCAAGGCCGTTCCCCATTCAGCTGTCGAAGCTAAAAGAAGACTTAGCCTCGTTTTCAACGGTACTTGACCAAAATAGGTTAACTTTTCACGACTAGAAACAAAGAAAATAAAAGGCAGATAAAGGAATATACCCAATAAGAGTAACCAATATTTTCTTAAGTCTGGACTTAGAGGGAAGAACCAAAAGACAGCGAATACCAAACCACTTAAAAGGGATAGGCCCGACATAAAATAAGGCAATAAACGAGAAAGTGCCTTAACACCTGTCTTTTCCTGCCCATCCTCAGAATAAAAGGAATATCGCAGTCCCACATCGACCAAACCAGCAAAACCAGCCAAGTTATTAATGGTATTGACAGCCCAACTTGTTTCTAAGATATAGGATTTGGAATAATCCGTTTCTAGCTCCTTATTCAGTATGATGTCATAAAAGAGCATGGGGGAGACAGCGACTAGTCCGATGACAGCCATCAAAACAAGATGCCAAATAGACAAACCGGACAGAGCTGACTCCAGTGACTCTAAAGTGATAGTCCGTTTTAGACGAACCAATTCTATGACGACAAGAACCGTAATCGATATAAAGAAGATGGATTTAACGGCCGCTTTTAAAGGTTGAAGTCTCTCTAAAAGACGCTTCATGCCACCACCTCTTTTCGACTAATTCTCACAAGCTCACGAATCATTTGATTAAAGACCTTATATTTACGTTGAGCTAGACGATGTCCTTCTCGACGTTGGACATAGAGTTTATGAATCGGAAAGAGCTCTGAAATCTCTCTAGAATGCCTAATACTGATAACATCCCTTTGCCCCATAACTACCCAAACAGGATAGGCAGCCTGATGTAGACGTTCCCTATCTAATGGCAAGTCATGAAGCATCAGACCCGTTACCTGAGCCATGATATCCATTTTAGATGAAAATGGTGACAAGGCTTTTAAGCAAAGATATTGTATATAGACCCCGAATCTTGAGCGTCTCGTCAACCCATTAAAGGTCATATTTCCCGCATTAAGCAAGAGCCCTGCAATCCGGTCAGGATAACGACTAGCATAAACCATAGCCAAATTAGCACCGTCACTATGACCGACAAATAAGGCCTTCTTGATATTCAAATATTGCAAAATTTCCTCCAAATCGGCAGCCATCTGTTCAAAGGTCATCTTAACACTCTGACGACTGGACCTGCCGTGATTACGACTATCAATGAAAATTAAACGATAGTCTCGATACAGAATTCCTTGCTTACCAAAGTAATTCCCTGACAAATTATTGCCATGCAAAAAAACAATTGGAAAGCCTTTACCGAGATCACGATAATAGATGATTTGACCATCTTTCACTTTGAATTCCATAAGATTACCTACCTTTTCACTAACGCATTCTTATACGATAATTAGTCTTATAAGGCATTGAGGCTGATGAATTGGACTTATCTCATTCCAAAACCATCTACCCTTCTTCACTCCATTATAACATTTCCACTAGGGAAGAGGCAGAATAATTGTGCATTTTCTGCAAAAAGAAAAAGCCTTTTCAGGCTTCTTTAAATATAATCTTTTTCAGACTTCCTTAAAGTGAGTACGGACGTCAGCGACCTTCTTCGAAGTTCCATGACTAATTTTTGAGCCTAAAGTCTCAAAAATTCCGAGTGGCTGGTATTAAAATGGTTCAGCCACTTTTCTCACAGCAGGAAGTCTCATCTAGCTTTATTTAATTACTTCTTGAAGAATTTATTTGTATTTATTGCCACGATTGATAAATCACTTAAGGCTAAATTATACTTTTTTTCTAATATGAGAATTGTTTATCACTCAATACCTAAATATTTTTTTGCAATACTATAAGAGTCTTCTAAATAGCTAGCTTTATTACTACTTCCGTCATTTACACCTGTAAAAATTGCACCAGATTTAGGTAAACCATTGTACTTATTGTAGGCATGCATTGAGTAGCTACCACCTTCACCAAAATCAAACGTAAAATCAATTGCTGTATTCATATCTCCTGTATAAGAAGCAGTAGTGACTACAGCATTCTCTTCATTATCATATTTTGTTATCTCAAAAATTTGATGATTTTGAGTATCTAGAATATAAAACTTTTTATAATCATAAAAATCAATTTTATATGCAATATGGTTTTTATTATAATCATCAATCTTCTGTTTTTCTCTGGCTGCATTTTCTGATGCTGCTATACTTGAAGATGCACTAGCTTCTTCTGACGATTCAATTTTTTCAATTACCTTTCTATTCTGATGCAATGTTATATATTTAACTCGATTCTTTTTTCCATTTTTTAAATCAAGTCTCATTCTAGAATCATCCTTACCTTTTAGTTTAAATGACATACTAAACTTACCATCTTCTTTTGCATCTGTACTCTGTTCATCTGAAGATGATATTTGTGTTCCTTTTTCTGTAATACCACTAACTTCAACATTACCATTTTCATCTGCTGTAAACTCTCTATCAAGTTCCAATTTTAGAATTTTCTGATCACTATTTGAATAAGTATGATAAGTTATTGTAACTTTGTCATTCTTTGAAAAAGAGGCTCCTTTTTTAAAATTCGTAGTTTTTCCTATTTGAATTTCTTCTACTTCTCCATCGAAATGTACAAATCCAAAAATAAGATCTTCATCTTTCTTGACTACAACATCTGTAAATCCTGCTTTTTTAAAATCAGTCACTAAATCATCATAATACTCTTCATCTAAGTTTTTAGAAGATATAGGAGTCTTTACTTCATTTTCAACTTTCGAATCTGCATTAACATGCGCCACTGCTATCGAAAAAAATATAAGTAATGATAGAAAAGTCATACTACGTAATTTCATTATATTAAACTCCAAATTAATTTTATATCATCAGTATATTTAAAAAGAAATAAGGTGTCAACGTATTCTTTAATTTTTTATCCAATTTTAATATTGTGCTTATTTAAGAGACTTTTTATTATTTGAGTAAAGTATGTATCAAATAATAAATTAGAGTTTGACAAAAAGAAAAAGCCTTTTCAGGCTTCTCCTCTTATTGTTCGAAAGTTTGTTGAGCGATGAGTTTGTTATAGTTTTCTTCATCTTCTTGATTATCACGGACAACCTTAGATACTGTAAAGGAAGATGAAATCAAGCCAACACATCCCATGAGGTAGTAACCCTTAACCATCAAAGGCTCTTTAAGGGTATAGAGGCCTACCAACATCAAGATTACGAAGAAGGCAAATGATCCCCATGCCATCATGTTGAAAGATGTTGTGTTACGATACACTTTTTTCTTTACTTTGTTCATAAAGTTAGTCTCCTTTTATATACTAAGACTATTATACCAACAATGTAAGCCTTTCACAACTCAAAACATGAAAAGGTTCTCATCATCCCTTAACCTTCCATTTGTTCTGATAAGTCACTCCACTCTTCCATCAGAGCTTCTTGAGAAACTGATAAGTCATCGAGCTCTTTTTGCAAGTCAGACAATTCTGCCACATCATTTGTTTCAAGCATGGCAGCAGAGATTTCCTCCAAGCGTTCTTCAATCGTCTCTAGCTCATTTTCAATTTGCTCAATGCGTCGACTTAGTTTACGCATCTCTTTTTGATTGGCTTTTTGAGCTTGATAATCACTAGCTCCCGCTGAAGCTACTTGGACTTCCTCTGAAACTTGATTTTCCTCTGCCTCAAGACGTGCTAACTCTTCAAGCTCCGCTTTCTTCTCAAGGTAGTAATCGTAGTCTCCAAGATAAATGGTCGCTCCATCCTCAGAAATTTCCATCACTTTGGTTGCCACTCGGTTGATAAAGTAACGGTCGTGGCTGACAAAAAGAAGCGTTCCATCAAAGTCGATGAGGGCATTTTCCAAGACTTCCTTACTATCAATGTCCAAGTGGTTGGTCGGCTCATCTAGGATGAGGAAGTTGTTGTTTTCCATTGATAATTTAGCTAGGAGCAAGCGAGCCTTCTCACCACCCGAAAGCATGGAAACCGACTTTTTGACATCATCACCTGAGAAGAGAAAGGCCCCCAGACGGTTACGAATCTCAACTTCTGGAGTTGTCGCAAAATCATTCCACAACTCATCAAGAACAGTGTTTGACGGTGTCAAGGCAGATTGGGTTTGGTCATAGTAACCCACTTCAACATTGGCACCATAAGTTGATGTTCCCTTGATAAATGGCAGTTTACCTACTACCGACTTGATAAAGGTTGTTTTTCCGATACCATTAGGTCCCACAATGGCAATGGCATCCATCTTCTTAACATCGAGAGAAATAGGCTCTGAGAGAATCTCATCGTCATAACCAATAGCAGCATCCCTAACAGTCAAAACTACATTTCCAGAGACCTTGTCTGCATGGAAAGTCATATTGGCTGACTTCTGGCCTTCTGTTGGCTTATCCAGGCGTTCCATTTTCTCTAGCTGTTTGCGACGGGCTTGAGCACGCTTAGTTGTAGAAGCACGAACAATATTACGATTAACAAAATCCTCCAGCTTAGCAATTTCCTTTTGTTGCTTTTCGAAGTTCTTTGCTTCAGTGGCCAACTTTTCAGCCTTAAGGTCCATGAATTTTGAATAGTTTCCGACATAACGATCTAAACTATGTTTGGTCAAATCCAGGGTCACTGTCGCCACCTTGTCCAAAAAATAACGGTCGTGACTGACAATGATTAGAGCTCCCTGATAATTGACCAAGTAATTTTCCAACCAGGCAATGGTCTCGATATCCAAGTGGTTGGTCGGTTCGTCCAGTACCAAGAGCTCAGGCTTCTCAAGCAGCATTTTCGCCAAAGCCAGGCGCGTGTTTTGCCCTCCAGAAAGATCTGAAATAGGCATCTCCCACATGCTTTCATCAAACTTAAAACCATTGAGAATAGCTCTGATATCAGATTCATAGGTAAATCCACCTCGCTGTCTGAAATCCTCGGAAAGTCGATCGTAGTCAGTCATTAACTTGTCCAAATCAGCCCCAGTCAACTCGGCCATCTTCATTTCCATGTCACGTAGACGTTTTTCATCTGCACGTAGGTCTGCAAAGACATTTAACATTTCCGCATAGATGGTATTGCTAGACTCAAATCGACTATCCTGAGCCAAGTAAGACAAATTCAAATCACGTTTTGTGTTGATTTCACCACTCGTCGGCGCTTCCTCTCCAACCAAGATTTTCAATAAGGTTGATTTTCCAGCACCGTTACGGCCAACCAATGCAATACGATCGCGTTCATCTACCTGAATATTAATATTATCAAAGAGCACATCTCCTGAGAAAGAGCGCTCAATCTTGTTTCCTTGTAAAATAATCATAACGTTTCAATTATACCAAAAAAGCCAAGCTCCTGCTTAGACTTTCTGACTTTCTTTCAAAATGCTTGCTACCTTAGTATTAATCAAATCGATAGCAACAGTATTTGTGACACCTTCAGGAATCACCACATCTGCGTAGCGTTTCGTAGGTTCGATAAACTGGTGGTACATAGGTTTAACCACACTGATATATTGCTCAATAATACTATCCAAGCTACGGCCACGCTCTTCCATGTCACGCTTGATACGACGGATAATACGAATGTCATCATCAGTATCTACAAAAAGCTTGATATCCATCAAATCACGCAAGCGTTTATCCTCAAGTACCAAAATCCCTTCAACAATGAAGACGTCCTGTGGTTCCTGACGATAAGTCTTTTCACTACGAGTGTGTTGGGTGTAGTCATAAATCGGAATATCCACTGGACGCCCAGCAATCAGCTCATTGATGTGTTCAATCATAAGATCTGTATCGAAGGCAAAGGGATGGTCGTAGTTAGTTGATACACGCTCTTCAAAAGTCAAATGTGACTGATCCTTATAATAAGAATCATGCTCAATCATAGCAATTTTCTCATCTGGAAAATTTGATAGAATGGCACGAGAAACACTGGTCTTACCTCCACCAGAGCCACCCGTAACCCCAATAATAATCGGTTTTTTAGGCATGGTAAATTCCTATCTAATATAGTCTTTCTTATTTATTCTACACTAAATCATGATATAATAAAAGCAAATCCATATAGAAAATGAGACTTTTATGTTTAAAAACTTTCCTGAACAATGGCAAGACCTCCTTAAAGAAAAAGGAATCACTACAGAGACTGCCATTCAAAAAGAACTCTTTGCACCAATCACTGAAGGAGACAATATCCTAGGTATCAGTCCTACAGGAACAGGTAAGACTCTAGCCTACCTTCTCCCATTGCTCCTCTCACTCAAGCCCAAAAAATCTCAGCAATTGCTTATCCTAGCACCCAATTCAGAGCTTGCTGGACAGATTTTTGATGTGACCAAACAATGGGCTGAGCCACTAGGACTCACTGCCCAACTCTTCCTTTCTGGCTCTAGTCAAAAGAGACAAATTGAACGCCTGAAGAAAGGACCGGAAATTCTCATCGGAACACCTGGCCGTGTCTTTGAGCTGATTAAACTCAAAAAGATCAAGATGATGAATGTCAACACCATCGTCCTAGATGAATTTGATGAGCTTCTCAGTGATAGCCAATACCACTTTGTGACAAAAATCAGCCACCATGTTCCTCGTGACCATCAAATGATTTATATTTCGGCAACCAACAAAATTGATGATCAAAATCTTGTCGAAAATACCATCGTTTATGACCTATCTGATCAAGAACTTGACACCATCAAACATTATTTTATCAGTGTTGATAAACGTAACCGTGTCGAACTTCTCCGTAAGTTCTCCAATATCCCTGACTTCCGTAGTCTTGTCTTTTTTAACAGTCTATCTGACCTTGGGGCTACTGAAGAACGCCTCCAATTTAACGGGGCTTCAGCGGTATCATTGGCTAGTGACATCAACGTCAAATTCCGTAAGGTTATCTTGGAAAAATTCAAGAATCATGAGATTTCACTCTTACTAGGTACTGATCTCTTGGCACGCGGCATCGATATTGAAAATCTAGAGGTAGTCATCAACTTCGATATTCCTCGAGATCGCGAAGCCTATACTCACCGTGCAGGACGTACTGGTCGTATGGGAAATGAAGGCAGCGTCATTAGCTTTGTAACCCATCCAGAAGACCTCAAAAAACTTAAAAAATTCGCCAAAGTTTCAGAACTGGTTCTTAAAAATCAAGAACTTCACGAAAAATAAGGCATTACAAAAGCACTTCAGTTTACTCTGAAGTGCTTTTAACATATACAGATTAGGCTTTTTTACCAAAGTCCTCAATCATTTGTTCCATTTCCTCACGACTTGGAGTTGTCAACATATAAAGGAAGTCACCTTGCAACTCTGCAAAGGCTGCAGGCATGATTTTCTTAACTTTAAGTTGTTCACGATACTTATCAAAAAGTTCTTCTTCTGAGTAAGCATAGTGTGAGCTTGCACGACGTGAAGTAGCCAAACAGTAAAGTGGCTCAAACTGAGAAGCTGGGAATGGTTCACCAGCAACGATATCCGCATAACCCTTGTACAAATCAAACGAATGAGCATAGTTATAGACGTCGATTGTGAAGCCACCTGCTGGACGGTTATTATATTCAATAGCAATATAATCGTCACCATCACGGAAGAACTCAATATGGAAGAAACGTTCCTTCATACCAAATTCTTTGACAATTGCCTCACCATACTTACGTAACTTAGGATCCATATCCTTAAGAACGTAGTAAGAATTGTCCATCTTGTAAATCATCAAGTCAAGTGGAGTGTGAGCATAATCGAAAGTTGTTGAGAAGACAATATTACCATCATGATCAATCAAACCATCGAAAGTACAGATTTCGCTTGAAGTTACAAATTTTTCAAAGAAATAAACTGTTTCATGGTCCCACTCAGCCTTGAAATGATTGATATCATCTTCTGTTTCAAGTTTAAAGGTTGCAGCTGCACCAACCCCATTATCTGGCTTAGCAATCATTGGAAGACCGATTTCTTTCACAGCTTTATCCACATCTTCATCAGTTTTAATGACAGCACCAGGTACAACTGGAACTCCAGCTTTTTGGAAGAGTTTTTTCATTTCAGACTTAAATTTAGTCTTCTTAAGATCTTCTGGCTTAGCACCAAAAACATTGAACTGTTCACGAAGAGCAGCATCCAATTCCAACCAGTATTCGTTATGAGATTCGATTCGGTCAATTGATCCGTGTTTATAGAAAAGAAAGGCTACCGCACGTTTAACTTCATCCAAGTTTTCCAGATTGTCTACACGGAAGTACTCAGTCAAAGCCTCTTTCAAAGGTTGATCCAATTGTTCATAAGGCTCTTGACCAATACCAAGAACAGTGATGCCCTTATTAGCAAGTTCAACTGTAAACTGTTGGAAGTTTTGTGGATAGTATGGTGAAATAACAAGATAATTCATTAGTAATTCCTCTTTTATAGTTATTTAGATGGGATGGACAAAGAAGTTATAGGTTCATATTGTCAAGGAAATAAGGCATTTGTTTACGCCACCATTCCCAATCGTGAGCGACATCATGACCCCACTCAGAGAACCAAGCTGGAATATTCTTTTGTTCAAAGGCTTCCTTGAGTTTATAGTAAGATGGAAGACCATCTTGTTCCCAAGCACCAAGACCTGTACATACGATGATCTCAGCTTGACGGTAGCGGTCGATAAACCAACCATCATTTTGGTTCCAGATATAATCTGATGGGGAATTTTGGTAAATAGCTTCATCCCCTCCAAACTCACCCACAAAGAAACGAGCATCGTAGACACCACTAAGGGCTACTACTTTATTGAAAACATCAGGGTGTTGCAAGAAGAAATTAAGCGCATGGTAAGCACCCATTGAACATCCTGTTGTCATCATTGGATCAAACCAACCAGTTTTGTGTTTGATAAATGGAATAGCTTCTTCAATAACATAACGTTCATAGGCACGGTGCATTTCAGCACGATCGTGTGGATTTTTCCAATCACAAAGCCAGCTTTCACTGTCCACACTTGAAAGCGTAAAGAATTGTACGCGTCCTTCTTCGATAAAACGTGCACAAGCATCAATCATACCAAAGTCATAGTATTCGTTATGGCTACCACCTGATGAAGCAAAAACCACAACAGGGATACCAGCGTGCCCATAACGGTTAACATACATTTCACGATTAAGTTGACCACTCCAGTGGCTAAGATGTTCGATATTCATATTTATATTCCTTTTCCTAAATTAAAAATATTTTGCGTTAATAAAGACTAGTCCCACTTTTCAGCGAAAAAGCGAAGACAGTCTGGTAAATTCTCGGCCCAAGCTTCTTCATTGTGTTCAGCACCAGACTGAATGTGAATCTTGATATTTTCCAAATCAACCCCACGAGCAATCAAATCATGGTAATAGCTTAATGAAGAGTCAATGTAAGCCTGCTTAATGTTACCAGCCATCAAGGTCTTATCAGTATCATCAGCTTCCTCAGTCCCCACATAAATGTAAACACGTTGATCTGCATCCAATTTTTGACGCGACATGTAACGATCAAAGGCATCTTGATGCAACCAGTTAGCTGAAGAAAATACCCCAAGACAACCAATCTGCTCCTTATAATCAAGCCCCATAAACTGAGTGATATTACCACCGAGAGATGAACCAATCATAGCTGTATGCTGACGGTCAGAGAGGGTACGGTATTCCTTATCAATAAAGGGTTTAACCACATCCATGACAAACTCTGCATACTCTACACCCTTACCTCCGAACTGGACACCAGGGATATTAGATTCTTGGTACTTCCACGCAGAATACTCATTCATACGGCCAGGACCATCATTATCAATGGCTACAACAATCATGCGCGAAATATCAGGATTACGCTTGATTGTTGGGATAATCTTCCAAGAATAGCCAGAAAAAGACTCCTTACTATAAAGAACATTCTGACCATCATGGAAATACACGACAGGGTAAGAACGATCTGTATCCGTTTCATAGTTCTTAGGTAGAAGAACACGCACACGACGAAGTTGACCAGTGTATGGTACCTCTAACTCATGCGTCTTCATAACCAAGTAAAAATAAGATTTATTCATTGTCAGAAAACTCTCTATATTCGAAATTTAGTTCTATTATACCATATTTTAAAAGAAAAAGAGCCCCTATTATTGGGACTCTTTACACTTTTTTAATGATTGAATAGCTACACTCTTAGTAGTTTGCGATATCAAATACTGTTGATTTCACACGAGTCATAGCTTCGATAGAGTATTTCACACCTTGAGTTCCGGCACCAGATCCTTTAACACCAAGGAATGGGAAGTTATCTGTACCACGTTGTGTTTTGTTGTTGATGTGAACTGTACCAACTTCAAGTTGTTCAGCAATTGCAAATGCACGTGGGTAGTCTTGTGTGAAGACAGCACCTTGAAGTCCAAATTCAGATTCGTTAGAAATCTTGATTGCTTCTTCAACTGAAGATACACGGATGAATGGCAATACTGGACCAAATGGTTCTTCCCAAGCAAGACGCATGTCAGTTGTTACATGGTCAAAGACAGCTGGGTAGATAAGGTTACCTTCACGTTTCAATTCAGTTTTAGCAGTAGCACCTTGTTCAACGGCATCATCAATCAAACCTTGAACGAAGTCAGCTGCTTTTGTATCGATAAGTGGTGTAACGCTTGCGCTTTCTTCAGGCATACCAACAGTGATATTACCTACCAAAGCAGTTACTTTTTCTACCAATTCATCTGCAACGCTATCCATTACAAGGACACGTTTGATAGCTGTACAACGTTGACCTGAATAGTCAAAGGCACCAGCAACAATGTTTTTAGCAGTCAAGTCAAGATCAGCATCTTCAAGAACGATAGCGGCATCTTTACCACCAAGTTCAAGCATGATTGGACGCATAGCTGCCAAACGACCGATGTTTTCACCAACTGGTGTTGAACCTGTGAAGTTGATGAAATCAACTGCTTTGTGTTCAACGATGTAGTCACCGATAACAGAACCACGACCTGTGATAGAGTTCAAGACACCTGAAGGGATACCAGCTTCAACAAATGCTTCAACCAAAAGAAGACCTGAGATAGAACCTTGTGTTGGTGGTTTGAAGGCAACAACGTCACCAGCAATCAAGGCAGGAGCAATTTTAGAACCAGCCAAGTTTACTGGGTAGTTAAATGGAGAGATAGCAAGTACAAGACCTACTGGTTCGCGACGAACAACAGCAATTTTTTTCTTGCTACCAGCGTCAAATGCACCACCTTCAAGTACTTCACCTTCCAAACGCAAACCTTCTTCAGCTGCATAGTGGATGATTTCAGCAGTACGAACAACTTCACCGATTGCAGATTTCAAACCTTTAGAGATTTCTTTAGAAAGAACTTGACCGATTTTTTCTGCATCACGTTCCAAGATATCTGCTGCTTTATGAAGGTATGCTGCACGTTCAGCATATGAAAGCGCACGCCATGCTGGGAGTGCTGCTTTAGCTGCTGCGTAGACTTCGTCTACTTCAGCTTGGCTCATCGCTGGAACTGATCCAAGTTCCTCACCGTTTGCAGGTGCGTAAATAGTAATTTCGTTTTCAGATGTTTTCCACTCACCATTGACATAGTTTTTGTATTGTTTAGCCAAGATAGTAACTCCTTTTATCTATTATAGGACCTATTTTATCATTTTTTTAGAAATATTCCAAGATTTAAACGAGAATTATTCAGAAAATTTTGACAAAAAATAGTTAAAATTGTTAACCTAGGTTAGCCGTATTCTACTCCTAACTAAAGAATGAGTCAATTATTTTGTCTCCGTTTAGATATAAAAAAAGTGAAAGCCTAAGCCTCCACTTTTTATGATTAGTCTACGTTAACGTATTCTTTTGAAAGTTCAAGAACTTCTTCCATTGTTGCACATTCAGTAAGAGCACGGTTAGCGTATTCTTCCATTTTAGCTGTGTCAAGTTTCTTCATCAAGCTACGTGTACGAAGAACAGATGTCGCTGACATTGAGAACTCATCCAAGCCCATTCCAACAAGAAGTGGAACAGCAGTTTGGTCACCGGCCATTTCACCACACATACCAGCCCATTTACCTTCAGCGTGAGCCGCTTTGATAACATTGTTAATCAAACGAAGGATTGATGGGTTATATGGTTGGTAAAGGTATGAAACTTGTTCGTTCATACGGTCAGCAGCCATTGTGTATTGGATAAGGTCATTTGTACCAATTGAGAAGAAATCAACTTCCTTAGCAAATTGGTCAGCAAGCATAGCTGCAGCTGGGATTTCAATCATGATACCTACTTCGATATCGTCTGCAACGGCAACACCTTCAGCAACCAATTTAGCTTTTTCTTCTTCAAGAATACCTTTAGCAGTACGGAACTCAGTCAACAAAGCAACCATTGGGAACATGATACGCAATTTACCGTGAACAGATGCACGAAGCAAAGCACGCAATTGTGTACGGAACATTTGATTACCAGTTTCAGAGATAGAAATACGCAAAGCACGGTAACCCAAGAATGGGTTCATTTCTTTAGGAAGGTCGAAGTAAGGGAGTTCTTTATCCCCACCGATATCCATTGTACGAACGACAACAGGTTTACCGTTCATACCTTCAAGAACTGCTTTGTAAGCTTCATATTGGTCATCTTCAGTTGGGAAGTCTTGAGAATCCATATACAAGAATTCTGTACGATAGAGACCAACAGCTTCAGCACCGTTATCATTTACACCTTCAACGTCTTTAGGTGTACCAATGTTAGCAGCCAATTCGAAATGTTTTCCATCAGCAGTAACTGTTTGAGCATCTTTAAGGAGAGCCCATTCAGCTTTTTGTTTAGCGTAAGCTTCACCAGCTGCTTTGAACTCAGCAATTTGCTCTTCAGTTGGGTTGATAACAACTTCACCAGTAATACCTGAAACAGCCAAAACATCACCATCTTTGACAAGTTCTGTGATGTTATTTGTTCCAAGAACGGCTGCGATTTCAAGTGTACGCGCCATGATAGCTGAGTGACTTGTACGTCCACCGATGTTAGTAACAAAGGCTTTTACGTACTTTTTGTTCAACTGAGCTGTATCAGATGGTGTCAAGTCATGAGCAACAACGATTGATTCTTCGTTGATTGTTGCCGGGTTAGGCAATTTCTTACCAAGCAAGTTAGCAAGCACACGTTTTGTAACGTCACGAATATCCGCTGCACGTTCTTGCATGTATGGGTTATCTTCCATACCTTCAAAAATAGCGATAAACATGTCTGTTACTTCTGTCAAAGCAGCTTCAGCATTAACTTGTTTAGCACGGATAGTTTCTTTAATTTGACCAGTCATTTCTGGGTCAGCAAGAACCATCAAGTGAGCATCAAAAACGGCTGCCGCTTCTTCACCAAGGCTTTCAACTGCTTTTTCACGGATAACAGAAAGCTCGTCTTGTGACGCCGCTAGAGCAGCATCTAGACGAGCCTCTTCTGCACTTGTATCTTCAACTGTTACAGTTTCAAATGACAAGTCCGGTTGAACAAGCAGATATGCCTTAGCAACTGCAACACCATCAGATGCTGCGATTCCTTTAAGCATTTCTGTCATATTCTTATGCCAATCCTTCTTTTGTCATTGTTTCTGCGATTGCTACGATTGCATCATCAGCATCAGCACCTTCTGCAGAGATAGTTACGTCAGCACCTTGACCAACACCAAGGCTCATAACACCCATGATTGATTTAAGGTTAACTGCTTTACCTTTGTAGTCAAGAGTGATATCTGAAGCAAATTTGCTAGCTGTTTGAACAAGCAAAGTAGCTGGACGTGCGTGGATACCTGTTTCTGCAACAATGTGGAAATCTTTAGAAGCCATAATGGATTCTCCTTCTTAGTTTGGAATATTTGAGTTATCAATGATAACCCTTACAATTTAGAATTATAACATAGCTAATTGAGATTATCAAGGTTAAAACGTACTTTCTACAAGTTTTTCAAAAGCCTGTCTCTCATTTTACTGCTCATTTTCATTTTTTTAAACATAAGCAAATACTAGTCTCTAGTTATTTACAACATTTTCAGAAAATTTCTTTCATGGTGTTTTCAATCGTTAATTTTCATTTTCGAGCAAAAACAATCACATAATTGAAAGAATTTGATTGCTAAAGGCACTCGTTGAATAAGCTTGTTTTCCAAATGCTAAGTCAGCTGTAAAGATATCAGCTTTAAATGTCTTTTCAATAGCACTTGTAATCAGTTGAGCTGCCTCAGTCCAACCAATATAATCTAGAAGCATGCAGCCAGATAATAGAACTGAGCAAGGATTAGCCTTATCTTGATCTTCGATATCCGGAGCTGTTCCATGTGTTGCTTCAAAAATAGCATGGCCTGTTTGATAGTTAATGTTGGCTCCAGGGGAGATGCCGATACCGCCAACTTGTGCAGCTAAGGCGTCACTGGCATAATCACCATTCAAGTTGGTTAGGGCAACAACATCAAATTTTTCTGGATTTAAAAGAATCTGTTGTAGAAAGTTATCCGCGATTATATCATTAATCTCTAAACGACCAGCCAGCAATTCTTCTTTATATTCTTCCTGAGCCAATTCATAACCCCATTTACGGAAGCCACCTTCTGTAAATTTTTGAATATTCCCCTTATGAACTAAGGTCACTTTTTTTAGATTGTTCTTGAGAGCATAGTCGATAGCCGAGCGAATGAGACGTTTACTTCCTTCTATTGAAATTGGCTTGATTCCGATACTACTTGATTCTGGGAAGCGAATTTTACTAACATTCATTTCTGTCTGGAGAAACTCAATCACGCGCTTAACATCTGTTGTTCCCGCTTCCCATTCAATTCCCGCATAAATATCTTCAGTATTTTCACGAAAAATAGTAATATTCGTTTTTTCTGGTTCCTTAAGCGGACTTGCTACTCCTTCAAAGTAACGAACCGGTCTAACACAAGCGTAGAGATCAAGTTCTTGACGTAAAGCTACATTTAAAGAACGAATCCCTCCACCTACTGGCGTCTCAAGCGGACCCTTAATAGCAACTAAACTTTCTCGAATAGTCTCCAATGTTTTTTTCGGCAACCATTCTCCTGTTTTATCATAAGCCTTCTTACCAGCTAGGAGCTCTTGCCACTCAATATGACGCGTTCCTTCATAAGCTACTTCTACTGCTTTATCAAAGATTGCTTGGGCATTCTTCCAGATATCATGTCCAACACCATCCCCTTCAATAAAAGGGATAATTGGACTATCAGAAACTTGAAGCTGTCCATTTGTCATTACGATTTTTTCTGCCATATAGCTTTCCTCCCTAGCGTTTTTCTAAAGGAATATAGGTCATATTTTCTTGTCCAATATACTGTGAGCGAGGACGAATCAATTTGTTATTTTTTTGCTGCTCTTGAATATGAGCAATCCAGCCGGCAACACGACTCATTGCAAAGATA
Source organism: Streptococcus sp. HMSC064H09 (assembly GCF_001812625.1). NCBI lineage: Bacteria > Bacillati > Bacillota > Bacilli > Lactobacillales > Streptococcaceae > Streptococcus > Streptococcus sp. HMSC064H09. Next base: position 116,923 of record NZ_KV809550.1, on the reverse strand, counting down.
AGTGTGAAGATATCGCTGTCAATTCCTAGAGTATGGTATACGGTGGCTGAATAGAAGTCTACATTGGGAATTAATCCCTTCTTATCTTTCATGAACTCTTCAATTTCTTGAGACATATTAAAGAATTCTTCATTCTCGGTACCCTCTGTCAACTTTTTAGCCATATCTCTTAAGAAAATTTCACGAGGATCCTGTTTCTTGTATACACGGTGCCCAAATCCCATGATTTTCTCTTTAGAGTCAAGTTTTTCCTGTAAGTAAGCATAAACATCACCTGATTCGCGGATTTCTTTAAGCATATCAAAGACGCGTTCATTAGCCCCACCATGCAGGGGACCTTTTAGAGCACCAATAGCTGTTGTAATACACGAATAAATATCTGTCAGAGTCGAAGCACAAACACGCGCTGCAAAAGTTGAAGCATTCAACTCATGATCAGCATGTAGAATTAAGGCCTTATTCATAGCCTCAACTTCAATTTCAGAAGGTTCAACACCATTCAGCATGTAAAGAAAATTAGCAGCAAAACCTAAATCTTCTCTTGGTTTGAGGGGCATTTTACCAGTGCGTAAGCGTGCAAAAGTCGTAATAATTGTTGGCAATTTAGCCATCAATTCAATACTTTGCTGATAAACGGCTTCCATGGACTTCTCCTCAGCATCCACATTGTATACCCCAAGAAGTGAAACTGTTGAACGTAAAACACTCATTGGGTGCAAATGTGGACGAGATTGGATAAGAATGCATTGTTCTACAGCATCTGAAATGTCATAGTTCTTACGCAACTCAGCTTCAAAATACTTGAGTTCCATTTGCGTAGGAAGATGACCATTCCATAAGAGATAAATCACTTCCTCAAAAGACGCTTTATTTTCCATAAACTCGGAAATATCATATCCTGCATAGGATAAATGGTCATCAATAATAGATGAAATCCTAGTATTACAGGCAATCATATCCTTAAGTCCATTAATTTCAACTGTTGTCATATTAGGCTCCCTTCAATTTTTTTCTTACAACCATTGGTAAGATACCACCATTTTTATAGTAACGAATATCAGCATCTGCATCGAAGCGTACCAAGGCTTTAAAGGTTTTGGTTTGTTCAGGTGTTGAAGCTGTAACAGTGATAACATCATGGACACCTGGATTTTCTGAAAGATCAAAGCTAAAGGTCTCATGTCCTGTCAATCCAAGACTTTCAGCATTTTCCCCTTCCATAAATTGTACTGGTAAAATTCCCATCATAACTAGATTTGAACGGTGAATACGCTCAAAACTCTCAGCAAGCACTACTTTTACACCAAGGAGATTTGCACCTTTAGCAGCCCAGTCACGACTAGAGCCCATACCATAATCCTTACCAGCAATTACAAGCGTATCTTGATTAGCTTCTTTATATTTCATAGCAGCATCATATATAGGTAGAATATCACCATCATATTTAGTATATCCACCAATTTTTCCATCTGCTAGCTCATTCTTGATACGAATATTAGCAAAAGTTCCTCGCATCATGACTTCGTGATTTCCACGACGGCTACCATAAGAATTAAATTCTTGATAATCGACACCATTCTCAGTCAAATAACGAGCTGCTGGACTATTTCTGGCAATATTACCCGCTGGAGAAATATGGTCTGTTGTAACCGTATCTCCAAATTTAGCCAAAACCTTCAAATCATTCAATGGTTTAATACTCAAATCATCTCCTAAAGCATCAAAGTAAGGTGGGTTTTGAATATAGGTAGAGTTTTGATTCCATTTATAATTTTGACTTTGTTCAGTAGGAATGGCATTCCACTTCTCGCTATCAGAAAAGACACTGGCATATTCATCTTGGAAGAGTTGACGGGTGACGTATTTATCAACATAAGTCTCAATGTCATCACGAGATGGCATAATCTCCTCTAAATAAACAGCTTGACCATTGTCGTCAAAGCCTAGAGGCTCAGTTGTCAAATCAATATTCGTGTTACCAGCCAAGGCATAAGCAACAACTAATGGTGGACTAGCCAAGAAATTCGCTTTAACAAGTGGATTAATACGCCCTTCAAAATTACGATTTCCTGACAATACAGCACTCGCTAGGAGGTCATTGTCTACAATAGCCTTAGCCACTTCAGGACGTAAATCTCCTGAGTTACCAATACAAGTTGTGCAACCATAACCTACCAAGTTAAAGCCAAGCTTATCTAGATAGGTTTGCAAGCCTGAAGCTTTGAGATAACCTGTAACGACTTTAGATCCAGGCGCCAAAGAGGTCTTGACTGTTGGAGAGACTTTGAGCCCCTTCTCAACCGCTTTTTTGGCTAAAAGACCGGCTGCCATAAGAACGTAAGGATTAGAGGTATTGGTACATGATGTGATTGCTGCAATGGCAACATGACCCGTTTGAATTGTTTCTGAATAATCCTCAAAATCAACTTTTGCAGTTTTTGCTAACTCTTCATTATTCAAACCGAAACCACGGACACCTGCTTCACGTACCACTGCATCTTGAAATTCTTGCTTAGCATCAGATAAGAGAATCAAATCTTGTGGACGTTTAGGACCTGAGATAGAAGGTTTAATAGATGACAAATCGACTTCAACAATCTTAGTATACTTGGCTTCTTTACTTGGATCATAGAAAAGATGATTGGCTTTTGTATAGGCTTCAGTGACTTGGATATGTTCCTCATCACGATTAGTTAAACGCATGTAGTTAAGAGTCTCGTCATCAATAGGAAAATAACCACAAGTCGCACCATATTCCGGTGCCATATTAGCGACAGTAGCACGGTCAGCTAGAGATAAACTCTTCAAGCCAGGTCCAAAGTACTCAACAAATTTACCAACCACATTTTCAGAACGAAGCACCTGAGTAATCTTGAGAGCCAAATCTGTTGCTGTGGCAATTTTAGGCAGCTCACCTGTCAGATGTACACCAATAACCTCTGGAATTGGGAAATAAGACGCTTCACCTAGCATAGCTGCTTCAGCTTCAATTCCACCAACACCCCAACCAAGAACGCCAATACCATTAATCATAGTCGTGTGACTATCTGTACCAAACATAGAGTCAGGATATAGGAGCCCATCATTTTCAATAATGACATTACTTAAAAATTCAATATTAACCTGATGAATAATACCTGTTGCTGGTGGAACAGCACGGTAATTTTCAAAGGACTGTTCGGCCCACTTAAGAAACTCATAGCGCTCGTTATTACGTTTAAACTCTAGATTGATATTATCTTCAAGAGCAGTATCACATCCATATGAATCAACTTGGACAGAGTGGTCGATGACCAAATCTACTGGAATCTCGGGATTAATAAATTCGGCTTTACCTCCATTAGCCACTATAGCATCACGCATGGAAGCTAAATCAACAACAACAGGAACCCCTGTAAAATCCTGTAAGATAACACGACTTGGTTTAAAAGGTACTTCAGAAATTGTTGGAAAATTCGGAAATTTTATTAGATCAGAAATGTGAGATTCCTTAACATCGACACCATCTTTTTTTCGGAGGAGACTTTCAAGTAGTATTCGAATGGTATAAGGTAGTTCTCCGACCTTAACATCATGAGATTTTGCTGCTTTTTCGAGATCATAGAAAGAGAATGTCTTACCATTTACAGTTAGATTTGAACAGTATTCTTGCATACTTGAACCTCCATTAGTTAAAAATTTTCTTTATTCTACACTGTTATTTTTGAAAAAACAAATAGAATCGGCATTTTGATGTTATATTACATAACATATATGGTGAGATATTTCTTTTTTAGCCATTTTCATAAACAAATTCTATTTAATTTAGAGAACTTAAAAAAGCCTTTGAAACACAAGATATAGGGTTGTGTTTCAATACTAAACACAAAATATTGTATTTCCTTAAGATATTTAGCTTGATTTTTCCCAATATTTTGGGTATTCTATTAGAGTTAAAAAAGTGGCTCTCTTGGCCACTTAAAATCTTTTTACAAAGGAGTATTTGCAATGGCAAAGATTACATTGTTTTCTAAAAACAACTGCATGCAGTGTAAAATGACTAAAAAATTCTTGGAAAAGGAAGGTGCTGATTTCGAAGAAATCAACATTGATGAACAACCAGAGAAAATCGATTACGTAAAAAGTCTTGGTTTCACTGCTGCTCCAGTTATTGAAGCAGGCGATATCGTCTTTTCAGGTTTTCAACCGACTAAACTTAAAGAAATCCTTTAATTATCAAGTTTTTAAATAGAAAGGAACTTGTCTGCTTAGTATAATGTTTTAACCTTAATATACTATTAAACTAAGTAAGCCTGGTATCTGTATTATGTCTTTAAAAAATCTTGGCGATGTCTCATACTTCCGCCTCAACAACGAAATTAACCGTCCTGTTAACGGTCAAATTCCTTTGCATAAGGACAAAGAAGCACTTCGTGCCTTCTTCCTTGAAAACGTTAAGCCAAATTCAATGGCATTCAACAGCATCACAGATAAAATTAATTATTTGATTGAGAACGATTATATCGAGTCTGAATTCATCGGTAAATACGAACCTGCTTTCATCGAAAAGTTGTCTGCAGAAATTCATTCTCAAAAATTCCGCTTCCAATCTTTCATGGCAGCCTACAAGTTCTACCAACAATATGCCCTCAAAACAAACGATGGCGAGTCTTACCTCGAAAGTATTGAAGATCGCGTTCTTTTCAACGCCCTTTACTTTGCTGATGGTGATGAAAACCTTGCTAGTGACCTTGCTAACGAAATGATTCACCAACGTTACCAACCTGCTACTCCTTCATTTCTAAATGCTGGACGTAGCCGTCGTGGTGAACTCGTGTCATGTTTCCTTATTCAAGTAACGGATGACATGAATTCTATCGGACGTTCTATCAACTCGGCCCTCCAGTTGTCTCGTATTGGTGGCGGGGTAGGTATTAGCCTATCTAACCTACGTGAAGCTGGTGCTCCTATCAAAGGTTATGCTGGGGCAGCCTCTGGTGTCGTACCTGTTATGAAGCTTTTCGAAGATAGCTTCTCTTACTCAAACCAACTTGGCCAACGTCAAGGTGCTGGTGTTGTTTACCTGGATGTTTTCCACCCAGATATCCTTGCCTTCCTTTCTACTAAGAAAGAGAATGCTGATGAGAAGGTGCGTGTTAAAACACTGTCACTTGGTGTTACAGTTCCAGATAAATTCTACGAGTTGGCACGTAATAATGAAGATATGTATCTCTTCAGCCCTTACTCAGTCGAAAAAGAGTATGGTAAACCATATAACTACATTGATATTACAGCTATGTATGATGAGTTAGTTGCCAATCCCAATATTACAAAAACCAAGATTAATGCACGTGAGCTAGAAACTGAAATTTCTAAACTCCAACAAGAATCAGGTTATCCATATATTGTCAATGTTGATACAGCCAATCGACACAACCCAATTGATGGTAAGATCGTCATGTCCAACCTCTGTTCTGAAATTCTCCAAGTTCAAACACCAAGTGAACTTAACGATGCACAAGAGTTTGTCAAACTCGGTACAGATATTTCATGTAACCTTGGATCAACTAATATCCTTAACATGATGACATCTCCTGACTTCGGACGTTCGATTAAGGCTATGACACGTGCACTTACCTTTGTTACAGATAGTTCAAGTATTGATGCTGTACCATCCATCAAAAATGGTAACCAACAAGCCCATACCTTTGGTTTAGGAGCTATGGGGCTTCACTCTTACCTTGCTAAACACCATATCGAGTATGGTAGCCCCGAATCTGTTGAATTCACTAATATCTACTTCATGCTTATGAACTACTGGACTTTGGTTGAATCTAACAATATTGCCCGCGAACGCCAAGAAACCTTTGTCGGTTTTGAAAAATCAAAATATGCTGATGGTTCTTACTTTGATAAATACGTTACAGGCCAATACGTTCCTAAATCTGACCGTATCAAAGAACTTTTCGATGGTCACTTCATCCCACAAGCCAAAGATTGGGAAGAACTACGTGAACTCGTTAAGAAAGATGGACTCTACCATCAAAACCGTTTGGCTGTTGCACCAAATGGCTCAATCTCTTATATTAATGACTGTTCTGCTTCTATCCATCCAATCACACAACGTATTGAAGAACGTCAAGAAAAGAAAATCGGAAAAATTTACTACCCGGCCAACGGTCTTTCAACAGACACAATTCCTTTCTACACTTCAGCCTACGACATGGACATGCGTAAAGTTATCGACGTCTATGCCGCTGCGACTGAACACGTTGATCAAGGTTTGTCATTAACCCTATTCTTGCGTAGTGAGTTACCAAAAGAAATTTACGAATGGAAAACAGAAAATAAACAAACAACTCGTGACCTTTCTATCCTTCGTAACTACGCCTTTAACAAGGGAATTAAATCAATCTACTACATCCGTACTTATACAGATGATGGGGAAGAGGTTGGTTCTAACCAATGTGAAAGCTGTGTCATTTAAGATAGTGATTTAACGATAGCAACTTCACTACTCTTATTTACAAAATGCATTAAAAGGTCGGTTCGCCGACTTTTTTAATAGATCAACTCAAAAAAACTATATCATGATTTTGAATTATGATAAAATAGTAACGATATCAATAAAGAAAGAGGTTTCTAATGGAAACTTACTACAAAGCCATTAACTGGAATGAAATCGAAGATGCGATTGATAAATCTACCTGGGAAAAATTGACCGAGCAATTTTGGCTAGATACACGTATCCCACTTTCAAATGACCTTGATGACTGGCGTAAACTTTCAGCTGAAGAAAAGGATTTGGTTGGAAAAGTTTTCGGTGGTTTAACATTGCTAGATACCATGCAATCTCAAACAGGTGTTGAAGCCATTCGTGCAGACGTCCGTACACCTCATGAAGAAGCTGTATTGAACAACATTCAGTTCATGGAGTCTGTTCACGCCAAATCTTACTCTTCAATCTTCTCAACTTTGAATACAAAATCTGAAATTGAAGAAATTTTTGAGTGGACTAACAGTAACGAATACCTTCAAACTAAGGCGAAAATCATTAACGATATCTATGAAAATGGAACGCCTCTTCAGAAAAAGGTTGCTTCAACATATCTTGAAACTTTCCTTTTCTATTCAGGATTCTTCACTCCACTCTATTATCTTGGTAATAACAAGCTAGCTAACGTTGCTGAAATTATCAAGCTCATTATCCGTGACGAATCTGTTCACGGAACCTATATTGGCTATAAATTCCAACTTGGATTCAACGAATTGCCTGAAGAAGAGCAAGAAAGTTTCCGTGAATGGATGTATGATCTCCTCTATCAATTGTATGAAAATGAAGAGCTCTACACTAAATCTCTTTATGACGGTGTTGGATGGACTGAAGAAGTTATGACTTTCCTTCGTTACAACGCCAACAAGGCTCTTATGAACCTAGGACAAGATCCACTCTTCCCAGATAGTTCGAACGATGTTAACCCAATCGTTATGAATGGTATTTCTACAGGAACATCTAACCACGACTTCTTCTCTCAAGTTGGTAATGGTTACCTTCTAGGAACTGTCGAAGCCATGCAAGACGATGATTATAACTACGGACTATAATATAAAAACTAGCTGAGCTAGTTTTTTATTGTGTTCAATACTATATTCGAAAAACAAATAGAAAAAAGAGTTCACGGTGAACTCTTTTTATTTTATTTTGCTTTTACTTCAAAACCTTCTGCTACACCTTCAGCAAAGTTTTCTTCAACAATGCTAGCACAGTGATCACAGATAGTCGCGTTGTAGCTACGCTCTTTAGTAGTTGGATCGATACGACGACAACGGTCACAGACATCACCTGTAGCACGTTCTACTGTGAATGCCACACCTTCAAAGCTTACAGCAGATTGAGGTGCTTCTCCTTCAGCAATAGTCAATGCTGAAACAATCAAAAGTTGAGCAAGGTTAGTGTTCAAACCTTCAATAAGTTCTTTGACTTCATCATCAGGATAGATAGTCAAATGAGCTTCAAGCGATTTACCAATAACTTTTTCATTACGAGCTTCTTCCAAAGCTTTTTGAGCTTGGCCACGGAAATCCATGAAGGCATTCCATCTTTCAAGAAGTGCATCTTGACCCACAAAATCTTCTGCTTCTGGCAACTCTGACAATTGAACATAGTCTTCTGTTTCAAATTCAAGATATGACCAAATTTCTTCTGCAGTGTGAGGAAGGATTGGTGTCAATAGTTTTGTAATCTTGACAAGAATATCGTAGAAGACTGTTTGCATTTGACGACGTTCAAGTGATTCCGCACTCTCAATATAAACCACATCTTTGGCAAAATCAAGATAGAATGCAGACAACTCAACGTTAATAAAGTTAACCAAGACTTTGTAGATAGTCAAGAACTCAAAGTTTGCATAGGCATCACGAATAGTCTTAACCAATTGGTTAAATCGAATAGTCATATACTGATCTACAGAACGCAAGTCTTCAAAGGCTACAGCATCAGTTGTTGGATTGAAGTCAGAGGTATTGGCAATCAAGAAACGAAGTGTGTTACGAATCTTACGATAAGATTCTGATACTTGGCTAAGGATATCCATTGAGATACGAACGTCATTAGTTGTATCAACACTTGTTACCCAAAGACGAAGAATTTCAGCACCAAATTGTTTCTCAACATCACTAGGAGCAATTGTGTTACCAAGCGATTTAGACATCTTCTCACCCTTACCATCAAGCGCAAAACCTTGAGACAAGAGTTGTTTATATGGTGCAACACCATTATTGGCAACAGATGTAATAAGAGATGAATTAAACCATCCACGGTATTGGTCTGAACCTTCGAGATAGAGGTCAGCTGGATAAGTCAACTCAGGACGGTTAACAACGACACCATTCCATGATGAACCTGAGTCAAACCATACGTCCATAATGTCAGTTTCTTTAGTAAACTCTCCGTTTGGTGAACCTGGATGTGTAAAGCCTTCTGGAAGAAGATCTTTGGCATCACGTTCCCACCAGATAACTGAACCATGCTCTTCGAAAAGTTTAGCCACATGTTCGATTGTTTCTTCAGTCATGATTGGTGTTTTATCTTCAGCATAGAAGATTGGGAGTGGCACACCCCAAGCACGCTGACGAGAGATTACCCAGTCACCACGGTCACGAATCATGTTGTAAAGACGAACTTTACCCCACTCAGAATGGAATTTAACTTTTTCAATCTCATCCAAAATCTCTTGACGGAATTTAGAAACAGAGGCAAACCATTGTGGCACAGCCCGCCAAATGATTGGTTTCTTCGTACGCCAGTCAAATGGGTATGAGTGTGAGATTTCTTCTTTAGCAAGGAGCAAATCACCAAGTTTTTCCATAACGATTGGCGCCACTTTATCGTAGAACTGACCTTCAAAATCAGGGCCAGCATTTTCCATCATGATACCACGCTCATTAACGGTTACGGCAACTTCAAGGCCATTAGCAATACCTACGTTATAGTCATCCTCACCAAAACCAGGAGCCGTATGGACGATACCTGTACCTGAATCTGTAGTTACGTGATCACCAAGGATAACAAGCTCATCAACTTCTGTATCCCATGGGTGTTCAGTGACGATTTGATTCAATTCTTCACCACGGTATGACTGAAATACTTCCACATCTGTCCAACCGAACTTCTCTGAAAGACTATTAAGTAATTCAGAAGCAACGACAAATTTTCGGTCTTCTCCGGCAGGTTTTACGAGAACATATTCAATATCAGCACCAACAGTCAAACCACGTGAAGCTGTTACTGTAAATGGTGTTGTTGTCCAAACTACGATATATGTATCTGTATCTAGTACTCCTTTACCATCCTTAACCTTATTGGCATAGTAAAGTGAAGTTGAAACTAAATCATGGTACTCGATTTCAGCTTCAGCAAGTGCTGATTCTGATGACCATGACCAATAAACTGGTTTTGCACCTTGATAGATGTAACCTTTTTTAGCCATCTCACCAAATACACGGATTTGTGCAGCCTCATAGTCTGGTGTCAAAGTAACATATGGGTTATCCCAATCAGCCGAAACACCAAGACGTTTGAAATCTTCACGTTGTTTGTCAACTTGTGAAAGTGCATAATCACGACACATCTTAAGGTATTCAGCACGATCAAGTTCTTTACGTTTCACACCTTGTTTTGCCAACACTTGCTCAATTGGAAGACCATGCGTATCCCAACCAGGAACGTAAGGAGCATAGAAACCAGACATTGATTTTGAACGAACAATGATATCCTTAGAAATTTTATTCATCGCATGTCCAACGTGAATATTACCATTGGCATACGGAGGACCATCATGAAGAGTGAAGTGAGGTTTACCTTGGTTCAACTCTTGACGATGTTGATACATCTTAGCATCTTCCCACTCTTTTTGCCAGATTGGTTCTTTGTTAGGAAGTCCAGCTCGCATTGGAAAAGCTGTCTTACCTAGATTTAAGGTTTCTTTGAGTTTCATTATATCTCCTCTTTAAATTAATTTACTAAATAAAAAGAGCCTTCATCAAAAAGGACGAAAGCTCGTGGTACCACCTTAATTCAGAGCAAAAAAACATTTGCTCCCTCATATGTCCGTAAGGAGGACCATCCTTCTAACTTACTTAGTTCAGTTAGAATGCTTGAAAATGATAACTATCCAAATAGGGAATGTGGGACTCACACCATCTCCCACTCGCTGTTAATATACTTGGTAAGTTGTATTTTTCTTATTCGCTAATATTCAATTTAAACGTTTGTGTTTCGTTAAGATTAATTTCACCTGTTGACTCAGGTTGCAAATCAAAATCTTCATCTACTGGTGCTGAAGTTGGGAAATCTGCTACTTCACTCTCGAAAGTATCTGGAATACCAAAATCAACAGGAGTTGAAACCACTTCGTTTGTTTCATCAACTTCTGGACTAGAGAAATCTTCAACTTGCTTATTACTTTCAGCAACACGACGTTGAAGTTCAGCCATTTCATCAGGAGTGAATTGACGAGTTGCATCAAATGAAGCTGCATCATTTGAATCAGGTACATGCTCATCCAAAACTTTTTCAACAACTTCTTTAAAGGCAGCATCTGAATTTTGAAGATAAATAGCTGTTGGTTGCAACAATTCACCCCATTCTGGAGCACTTGCTAGGCTAAGCTGACCTTCAACTGCAGCCAATAGGCGTTGGTGGAAGACACGACTTTGACGTTTAAGTTCTTCCGTTTCGATGGCAACACGTTTGGCTTCATCTGTTGCATCACGAAGAATTTCAGATGCCTTAGATTTAGCTTCTTCAACCAAATGAGTAGCATTGAAGTTAGCCTTATTAATCAAGTTAGCTGATTCGTCAGCCGCTGAAGCTTTAACTTTTTCAGCTGTTTCTTGAGCCAAAATAACTGATTGACTCAATGATTCTTTCATTTCATCAAAATAAGCCAATTTTTCTTCAAGCTCTTTTACACGAGCAGCAAGTTCACGATTATCACGAACCAAATCTTCGTAATCATCTACAATAATATCAAGAAATTCATCAACTTCTTGCTCATTATATCCACGAAATTTAGTTGTAAACTGTTTATCTTTAATATCAAGTGCTGTAATAGCCATTACAGGCCTCCTTTATTTTTCATTACCATATCTGATGGTTTAAATTAAATAACTACTTTTTTCTCCGTCTTAACAGACTTTCAATAACGATTTTAGCTTTCCCGGACTTTGAAAATCCGTCTTGTTGAGCTAGTCGAAATCGACCATAACCTCTAACCGAAATCATATCACCAATCATAACCGTCTGATTAGCCTTCTCAATTTGTCTATAATTTAATTTAACTTTTCCAGAAGCAATAAGTTTTAAGGCGTTAGAACGGGATAGGTTTAGTACCGTCGCCAACACATTATCAAGACGCATACTGGAAAGTAAAACAAAAGATTGTGAATAGTTTTCTTGATTTGAAATCCAATCGTCTTTGCTTACTTCTTTTAGAGTAACCGAAACATTTCCAATCTTAGTAATCGTCATTATCGCATAACTTGCTAAATGAGAAGCAACGGAAAATTGAACACGTCCTTCTTCATCAAGAATAATATCTCCAAATACTTGACGATCAAGACCAAGTTGATTAATCAGTGCTCCCAAAACTTTTGGGTGTGTCAATTTATTGAACTGTCTCGCATAAGAGATTTCTAGGCGTTTAATTTCAAAGTCTTCGTCATCAAGCTCGTAATATTCGGGAGCAAGAATAACTCTTCCATATTCTTCAGATTCAGGAGTAGAACTCACAAAAAATTTTAAATTGTAGTAATGAGCTAACTCTTCAACAATCTGAATTTCACGAGGATTCAAGAAATCAGTTAAGTAAGGACTGTACCTTTCATCAACTAATTGACAAAATCCCCTAACCTTCTCTAGAAAAGGGCGTTCATCTAACGAGTAATGCTGTTCAATATTTTTAATATCTGACATCAGAGTAGAATAAATCTAAGAATTCTAAGTGAAAAGTTTAGTAGAAGTACAATTACCAATATTGAAAAATCAATACCAGCAAAAGCTAAATTCAGGCGACGAAATGGTGCGAGAATCGGTTGAACAATTTGTCTAATGATTCTTCCAAGGCTAGTATCATAAGCTCCTGGAAACCAGGACAACAAAGCATAGACTACAAGAAGAATCTCTATCACGTTAACAACACGTGCCCAAATAACATAAAGTAATACAGACATCGCTTAACGTCTCTTCATGTCGAAGTCAAAATTAGCTTCTTGGTTGCCATGAGCCAACCCAATCTCTTCGATGTCAACAACGACATTAATTGGCGTAAGCAAATACATTGAAGAGCCAACTTTTTGCAAGTTGCCTGTAAGTACCTTGCTAGCACCATCAATAAAGTCAAGACAACGACGAGCTTGCGCTTCCAACATATATTGAAAATCGATTAAAACACATTCGTTTTCAATCAATAGTTCTACAATTTCCTGAGCATCTTCATACTTTTTAGGATATTTAATTGCAATTGTTGTTTTAGTTGTATTCATCTGTTGTGGTCCCTGATTTGCTTGTGAACGACTCAGAGGTAAACTACGAAGGACTTGAGTTTCCTGTAAGTCTGAATGAACATGTTGGCGACGAGGAGGGACTGTTGCCTGAGAACGCTCAGGTTGACGTTGCTGACGAGGAGGTGGTGTCTGCACAGGTTTCTGTGCTTTCACTGGACGTTCTTTAGCCTCTTCTTTAGCAGCATCTTCATAATCTGTTACTTCGTCGGTATCAAAATATGAAACAATTTTATCAATTGCGTCTTTTAATGCCATAAGGTTATTCTCCGTTCTCTTTAAAGAATGCACTGCCTATTCTGACAAAGGTTGATCCATTCTGAATAGCCATGTCATAGTCTCGACTCATCCCCATGCTTAACTGATCACAAGGAACATTCTTTAGTTTTTTCTCTTGAATTGATTGTCTAAGTTCATTTGTCTCAGCAAAAATCTTATCAAGTTCTTGAGCATCTGCATCAATTGGAGCCATAGTCATGAGTCCAACTATACAAATCTTATCAAGATTTTCAATTTGTTTTAGAACAGTATCAAGTTCTTCAGGTGAAAAACCATGTTTTGACTCTTCACCTGAAACGTTAACTTGTAGGAAGCAATTAATGGTGTGGTCGGCACGCTTTTGAATTTCCTCTGCCAATTTAACAGAATCCAAAGCATGAAAATAATCAACTAAATTAATAACATCCTTTACTTTACGACGTTGCAGGGTACCAATAAGGTGCCAAGTCAAATCATAATTTTTTAAAGCTTGATACTTATCTAAGAATTTATCAACGCGATTTTCAGCAATGTGCTTGATTCCCGTTTTAACCAATTCTTCAGCGACATCACTTGAAACATATTTGGTTACGGCAACAATATTGACGTCATCGCTAGAGCGATTAGCCTTTTCACAAGCTCTTTTTACCGCTTGATAAACATTATTTTTATTCTCTTCTATAGTCATTATTAACGATTTTTAAAGAATGGTGGTGTCTCCAATTCATCATCATCTTCAACATCACTTGAGAATGTAGACATAGTCAATTGACTATCTAGTTGACCAGTTTCAGGACGAGAAATATTATCACGTCTCAAATCCCAATTACCAAAAGCTGACTGCTCTTGTTGAGGAGCTGCCGCTGCAGGACGAACTCCTGCTTGAGGCATTGAAGGTGTTTCATTATAGTCAAAATTTGGTTGACGTTCAAATGAAGGTTGAGAAACTGGACGTTGCTCTTCTTGAACAACTTGTTGAGCAGGAGCTGATGGTTGTGAAGGAGCTGTAGTCACTTTACGTGGCTGAGCTTTCATACCAGATACTTTTTCAGCACGATCTTGACGAACTCCAGTTGCAACAACAGTTACACGGATTTCATCTTTCAATGTATCATCGATTGATGTACCAAGCCAAATGTTAACACCGCTACCAGCTGCTTGACCAACAATTTCAGATGCTTCTTCTGCTTCTGTAAGCGTCATATCAAGACCACCAGTTACGTTAACGATAACATCTTCTGCACCATCAATAGTAGTTTCAAGAAGTGGTGAATAGATTGCTTTGCGTGCAGCTTCAACAATACGTTCTTCACCAGACCCAATACCGATACCCATAAGTGCATTACCTTTATTGGCCATAACTGTTTTCACATCGGCAAAGTCGAGGTTAATCAAACCTGGGTTAGTGATAAGGTCAGTAATACCTTGAACCCCTTGACGAAGAACATTATCTGCTTCACTAAGAGCTTCAAGAAGAGGTGTTTTCTTATCAACGATTTCAAGAAGGTTATTGTTAGAGATAATAAGAAGGGTATCAACTTGCTCACGCAACTCTTGAATTCCTTCGACAGCAAAGGCACCACGTTTGTTACCTTCAAATCCAAATGGACGTGTCACAACTGCAACTGTCAATGCACCCAAACTTTTCGCAATACGTGCAATAACTGGTGCTGCCCCTGTACCAGAGCCACCACCCATACCAGCAGTGATAAAGACCATATCAGCTCCTGTAAGTGCTTCTGTAAGTGTTTCTTCACTTTCTTCAGCTGCCTTACGACCAACTTCAGGTTGACCTCCGGCACCAAGACCACGAGTCAATTTAGGACCCAATTGGATTACTGTTTCTGCTTTAGAAGAACTGAGTGCTTGAATATCAGTATTAGCTGCAATAAATTCAACACCAGCAAGACCTTCTTCAATCATTCGGTTGATAGCGTTTCCGCCACCTCCACCGACACCGATAACTTTAATTACCGCACCTTGAACTGATGCGCTATCAAATGAAAAACTCATTTTATTTCCTCGCTTTTACTAGATTCAATTAATCAAACATACTGCCGAAAATTCCACGAACACGATCACCAAGTTTTTGTTTTTGTTCATGATTTTCTTCTTCAACTGGCAGAGGTACCTCAATAGTGTTCTCAACAGGAATAGGATTTGGTTGAGGAGCCACTCGAGGTGCTGGAGCAGGAGTTCTATCAAAACTCAAGGAAGGAGTCTCATTGTCGATTGGTTTACGACGAAGATACTCTTCACCAGACACAGCCTGTTGCGCGATGATGTCAACTTCTGTAAGAAGACCAACATACTCAACAAGACTAATCACATTTGCAAACATTGGATTACGGATACCAACTTGGTTTGGCACGTAAAGTTTAACATTTGTTTCAAAAATCTCTTGAGCAACTTCAACCACACCTGGCATGATAGCTGTTCCACCTACAAGGACAATGCCACCAGGTAAATCAAGTAGACGTCCTCGAGTCAAGTCTTGTTTAACTCTATCAAGGATATGCTTCACACGAGCTGAGATAATCTCAGCAAGGTATTTTTCTGTAATTTCAACAGGTGAATTCTCACCTACAACCTCTACTTGGACAGTTTCTGTTTCGCTTGCTTCTTCAATATCTGCATTACCAAAATTGAACTTAAGCGCTTCAGCAATCTGCATTGAAGTCTTCAAAACTTTTGAAATATCCTTAGTGATGTACTCGCCACCTTCAGAATAAATATTGGTAAATTGAAGTTCTTGAGCACGCATACTTGCAACAGTTGTTTGACCGCCACCCATATCAATAACAGTAGCACCAAACTCACGTTCACCTTCATTCAGAACAGCACGTGTCATTGCAAGAGGAGAGATGATAATATTCTCTACTTGAATACCAGCACGTTCAACTGTCTTACGAAGGTTGTGAAGAATTGTTGTTGGTCCTGTATAAATGAGACCTCTCATTTCAAGACGAATCCCCATCATTCCACGAGGATCACGAATTCCTTGGAAGCCATCAACAATAAACTCTTCAGGAACTAGTGAGATAACCTCACGCTCAGGTGTAATGCTCTTTGTCAAGGCTGAGCGAACAACACTTTCAACATCTTCATCTTTGATTTCTTTTGATTCACTTGTTACAGGAATCATACCTTGTGTAGGCTCAATTTGAAGAAGATTAGCTGGAAGCCCAACGTTCACTTGCTCAATAACAATCCCAGCTTTTTCCTCTGCTTGTTCAATAGCTGTTTTGATTGTTTTCGCTGCAGCGTCAATGTCAACAATGATGCCATCTTTCACACCAGAACTCTTAACATTACTTACCCCGATGACATTCATTGATCCATCAATAAACTCAGCAACAAGAACCTTAATCGAGCTAGTTCCTATATCTAATCCTGTAAAAAAGCCATCTCTAGCCATTCACTCGACCTCTCAATCTTTCCATTCAATATCTTTGTAAACTGTATAAAAACAGAATTATTCGGATACTATTGTACCATAAAAAAACGTAAAATGTCAGCATTTTACGTTTTTTATTATTCAATATTAGCCTTGAGCAGGGGAAGGACGAAGAGTTGTTTCTTGACCAACAGTTGGATTTTCCTGTCCTTGAATACCCGGATTTTCAGAATTAGACCCTTCTTCAGAATGCTGTTCAGTTGATGTTGTAGTATCTTGATCTTCTTCAGAAGTTGTATTTTCTTCCTTTTTATCAGTCTTATCTTTGTCTTTCTTTTTATCCCCATCAGTTTTTGATGATTCAACCTCAGGAGTCGTTGTATAAAGTCCAACTTCCATATCAACAATACTTCCATCTGAAAGTTGGCTCTTAATTTTCTCGTAGTAAGGGAGCTTAACCGTTAATTGAGAAAGAGGAACACGAATGGAATTGCCATCATACAGCTCAATTGTTAATAAATCTGAAGTTGCTTTAGTTGGCGTAAGATTAATAATTTGAATATTATTCTTGATTTTTGAATCAAGTTTATTTAATTCTTTTACTAAATCTTCGATTTTCTTCTCGTCATCCATCTTTAAAGTGATGAATTTATCAGGTAGATTGCTAGTTGAAACCGTTCCTCCTGTCTTACCACTTTCAAGAATAGAAACATAACCATTTGTAGTTTGACGATAAGCAACAATTGGGTATTCTTTTACTGCAATATTAAATTGATTTGGAAAACTATAAGTTACTGTAGCCTTTTTAACCCAAACATTGGTTTTTTCAACAGTTGATGCAACCTTTCCTTGGTTGAAAAAGACATGAGTGATATAGTCTGTATCAAGAATTCCACTTGCAACTTTCACATCTTCTGGTAGAGCATTTTTTGTTCCTGATACAGTGAGAACCTTTTGTTTTGACCAAGGTGAAATAAAGAAAAGTGAAAATACGATTAGGATTGCAGCGATAAAAATAACTAGTCCCGCAAGATTTTGTTGTGCAATTGGAATATTACTACTCGTATTCCCTTTTTTTCGTTTCTTCTTTTTGGTCTTTTTTTTCTTTCTAACCTTCTTTTTCACTGGTGGTTGGCTCTCATTTGAAGTCGCTCCTACTGAATGAACGACCTTTCCATTCGCAAATTCTTCAGAATCTTCGGTTTCTTTTTTTCTCAAAAATTCGAGGTTTCTCTTCTGCCACTCTGTGAGAACTTGTTTTTCTTGTGATTCTTGATCCTTTTTTGCCATGAAATTCCTTTATTTTTTTGAAATACTAGTCACTAATAGGTTATAAAAATCATCAGGAGAAGTAATTTCCTCAGATTTAGCCATAGCTTCTTTGTAAGTCTCTGCATGTTCAACAAGTTGTTCAAGCTCATGATTTAAGGTTTCCCAACTTAACTCTGCTTCCTGTAATTGACGTGCGTAACCTTTTCGTTCAAAATAGGCAGCATTTTCAAGTTGGTCTCCTCGGCTAGCTTCTTTCCCTAAAGGAATAATTAAATGAAGTTTTTTCATAGCTAACAATTCAAAAATCGTATTTGAACCACCACGAGTGACAACTAAATCTGCCGTATCCATAAGAGGTTGATACAAATCTGTCACATAATCAACTCTATAAAGATGACGTTCTAAGGTATTCAATGAAGAGTCCCCAGAAATATTAATGACATTATATTTTTCAGTCAGTTGTGGAGTATTACTAATAAAATCATTAAATACCTTTGCACCAGCTGATCCACCTATGAAAAGGACAGTTTTTAACTTGTCATCAAACTGTACTTTAATCTTATCAAGAGCATCAGACTGATTGGACGTTGCCATCCCTACCTTTGTAATAGCACCTATATGTTTTGTCTTCGCCAATCCTTTAGATTGTTCAAAAGTCGTAAACATAGTAGTCGCAAATTTATAGGCAATCTTATTGGCCAAGCCCATAGAAAGATCAGACTCATGAACATATACAGGAACGCCTAATAACTTAGAAGCAATTACCGGTGGCACTGAGACAAATCCACCTTTTGAAAAGAGTGCTTGAGGACGAATCTTGGCAATAATTGCAATTGACTGTAGAATCCCCCAACCAACTTTAAAGACATCCAACATATTTTGCCA
This sequence comes from Streptococcus sp. HMSC064H09, assembly GCF_001812625.1. Classification (NCBI taxonomy): domain Bacteria; kingdom Bacillati; phylum Bacillota; class Bacilli; order Lactobacillales; family Streptococcaceae; genus Streptococcus; species Streptococcus sp. HMSC064H09. The sequence goes on along the minus strand of NZ_KV809550.1, from coordinate 98,070 downwards.
TGAGAAATAACGACGTAGTTTACCTGTAGCAATACTATGGAATGTCACATCCAAGCCAGACTTATCAATTTGCTCGTGTTCAATTCCGTGCTTATCACCAATATAGTGCACTTCCCATCCATCTTTTAGAAATTTTGGAATTAAGATAAGATTTAAAGTCACATGTCCAACAGTTCCACCACCGGTAAAAACAATTTTTTTCGCTTTTGCCATAGCCTATCCCTTCAATTGCTCAACAGTTGTGATAAATTCGTCACCACGCACTTCGAAATTCTTGTACATATCCCAGCTTGCATTTGCAGGGCTCAACAAGACAACATCTCCTGCACTGGCTTGATCAAAAGCAATACGTGTCGCATCTGCCACATCTTTGGCATCAAGATAAGTTACTCCCGCTTTATCAGCAGCACGTTTGACACGAGGAGCTGATTCCCCTAAAATCACCATCTTCTTAAGACCAGTAATATCAGGAATGAGTTCATCAAATTCATTACCACGGTCCAAACCACCAGCAATCAAAATAACTTTACTATTATCAAAACCAGAAAGTGCTTTTTGTGTCGCTAAAATATTAGTTGACTTACTATCATTATAGAATTTCACTTCATCGATAGTGTCAACGAATTGGAGACGGTGCTTAACACCACCAAAGCTTGCGAGGGTTTCCTTGATAGCTTGGTTTGAAACACCTGACAATTTTGCTACAGCTATAGTTGCCAAGGCATTTTCAACATTGTGACTACCAGGAACGCCAATCTCATCAGCTTGCATCACTAATTCACCTTTGAAGTAAAGAGCACCATTTTCAAGATAGGCACCATCTACTTTTTCCACTGTTGAGAATGGAACTACTTGTGCCTTAGTTTGTGTAGCTAATTCCTTAGCTAAATCTTGATTGAAGTTCAAAACAACAAAATCATCCACAGTCATTTGATTTTGAATATTCCACTTGGCAGCCACATATGCTTCAAAACTACCATGATAGTCAATATGTGTCGGCATCAAGTTAGTAATCACAGCAATATGTGGATGGAAGCTGTCAATCCCCATCAATTGGAAAGAAGATAATTCCATAACTAAGGTATCTTGATTAGTTACTGACTGTGCAACTTCTGACGCAGGGAAACCAATATTCCCAGACAAGACACCTGATTTACCACCATGATTTAGGACATCAGCAATCATAGTTGTCGTTGTTGTCTTACCATTTGACCCTGTAATACCGATAATAGGTGCTTCAGATACTAGATAGGCCAATTCCACTTCAGTCCAAACAGGAATACCTTTTTCTAGAGCACGAGCTACCATTGGATTGTCATAACGAATTCCAGGATTTTTCACCATTAATTCAAAATTTTCATCCAAAAGTTCAAGAGGATGTTCGCCGCAAACAACCTTAATGCCTTCTTCAAGAAGGGCTTGCGCCGATGGATTCTCCTCAAATGGTTTACCATCATTTACTGTGACAATAGCACCCAACTTAGCCAATAGGCGGGCAGCTGCTTCACCAGATTTAGCCAAGCCAAGGACCAAAACTTTTTTATTTTCAAATTGTGTTACTGATTTCATAATTCGTCCATTCTCTCAAATTGTATCATAATCATTTTACCCTTTATCCCAAGCTATTTCAAGGAGTTACCTCTTCTTGGTAAAAGAAAAAGCCAATCTATCAGACTGACTTTTAATCTCATGCTACTTATTTATCTTCATGCTCAGCTTTTTCATGATTAAGCTCCGACATGGCGAAAAAATCTTTCAAGGTGAAATAGCTCAATACAAGCATTCCAACTGTAACAAAGAACTCACCAGGTAGGCTGAAGAATTTAATGATTGATAGCACTGCTAAAAGTAGGAGCAATGCTAAGGTAGCCATGACAAAGAGAAGATTCATGGTGTTTTTTACCGACTTTGGTGCAATAAAGAAATAGAATGATGCAATCAATACAGCAACAATCAGATAAAACATCTCTTCTCCTCTCTATATATTATTCAGCTTCTGCTGCTTTTTTCTTACGTTTATTGGCTTTATCGCGCTCTGCTTTATTCAAAATTTGTTTACGCAAGCGGATAGATTCAGGCGTTACTTCCATGTATTCATCATCATCCAAGAATTCAAGTGATTCTTCAAGAGTCAAGATACGTGGAGTCTTGATAACAGCCGTTTGGTCCTTAGTTGCTGAACGCACGTTTGTCATTTGTTTTGCTGTAGTGATATTGACACCAAGGTCATTTTCACGAGCATTTTCACCAACAATCATACCTTCATAAACTTCAGTACCTGGGTTAACAAAGATTGTACCACGTTCTTCAATACGCATAATTGAGTAAGTTGTCGCTTTACCTGTATCGATAGAAACGAGGGCACCACGGTGACGTCCACCAATTTCACCAGCAACAACTGGCAAGTATTGGTCGAAGGTATGGTTCATGATACCGTAACCACGTGTCATAGACAAGAATTCAGTAGAGAATCCGATAAGTCCACGAGCTGGTACAAGGAAGATAAGGCGAGTTTGACCGTTACCAACCATTTGCATATCAAGCATGTCACCTTTACGTTCTGAAAGGGCTTGGATGATAGAACCTTGGTACTCTTCTGGAGTATCAATTTGAACACGTTCAAATGGCTCACATTTAACGCCATCAATTTCTTTGATGATAACTTCTGGACGAGACACTTGAAGTTCGTATCCTTCACGACGCATTGTTTCAATAAGGATAGACAAGTGCAATTCACCACGACCTGATACAGTCCATTTATCTGGAGAATCAGTTGGATCAACACGAAGAGAAACGTCTGTTTGCAACTCTGCCAAAAGACGCTCTTCAACCTTACGTGATGTCACGTGTTTACCTTCACGGCCGGCAAATGGTGAGTTATTCGCCAAGAAAGTCATTTGAAGTGTTGGTTCGTCAATACGAAGAACTGGCAATGGTTCAACAGCATCAGTTGGTGTAATTGTTTCACCAACGAAGATGTCTTCCATACCTGAGATGGCAATCAAATCACCAGCTTTTGCTTCTTCAATTTCACGACGTTCCAAACCAAAGAAACCGAAAAGTTTAGTAACACGGAAGTTCTTTGTTGTTCCGTCAAGTTTTGAAAGGGTAACTTGGTCACCAACTTTTACAGTTCCACGGAAGATACGTCCAATACCGATACGACCAACGAAATCATTGTAGTCAAGAAGCGACACTTGGAATTGAAGAGGCTCATCTGAGTTATCTACAGGAGCTGGGATGTGATCAATAATAGTGTCAAAGATTGGAGCCATAGTGTGCTCTTGATCAGCAGGGTTATCTGACAATGATGATGTACCGTTAATCGCTGACGCATACACAACTGGGAATTCCAACTGATCATCATCGGCACCAAGCTCGATGAAGAGTTCAAGAACTTCATCAACAACTTCTTCAGGACGTGCTGATGGTTTATCAATCTTGTTAACAACAACGATAGGTGTCAAGTTTTGCTCAAGTGCTTTTTTCAGCACAAAACGTGTTTGAGGCATTGTACCTTCGTAGGCATCGACAACAAGAACAACCCCATCAACCATTTTCATGATACGTTCAACTTCGCCGCCGAAGTCCGCGTGACCTGGTGTATCCATGATGTTGATACGTGTACCGTTATAAGCAACGGCTGTATTTTTGGCAAGAATTGTAATTCCACGTTCTTTTTCAAGATCGTTTGAGTCCATTGCACGCTCATCAAGCTCTTTACGCTCATCAAGAGTGTGTGATTGTTTCAACAATTCATCAACAAGTGTTGTTTTACCGTGGTCAACGTGGGCAATGATGGCTACGTTACGGATATCTTCTCTAAGTTTAGTCATTTTTTCCTCTTTAATTTTTATTTCAACTTTTAAAGTATACCACATTTTCAACAAAATGGCAGAGCTCAGCTGATTGTAAACGTTTTTCAACAAGAAAAAGGTGCTGTCCACCTATAATTGGTCAGACACACCTTCTGTCATTAGTTATCAATTGTAAGTGCAAGACTAGCAGCTCCAATAATACCAGCATCATTTCCAAGCTCTGCTAATTTCACTTTTGTTGTACGGCGAACTTGTGGGAATGCATAACGTGTAAAGTATCCTTCAACACGGCTACGCAAGAATTCACCAGCTGCTGAAACACCACCACCGATTACAACTGAATCTGGGTTAAGAATGTTTGAAATGTTTGCTGTTGCAAGTCCGAGGTATTGAGAGACTTTATCAACAATGCTATTAGCAAACTTATCACCTTCAGCAGCAGCTACGAAGATATCTTTACTTGTCACTTGCTCACCATTATCTACAGCAGCTTTAATAGAAGAGTTCCCTTCGTATCCTTCTGCCAAATGACGTGCTAAACGTACAACACCTGTTGCTGAAGCTACAGTTTCCAAACACCCCTTGTTTCCGCATGTACATTCAAATCCTGTTTCAGGTTCAACAATAATGTGACCAATTTCACCACCAGCACCGGCAACACCATGAATTAAATTACCATCAGCGATAACACCGCCACCAACACCTGTACCCAATGTTACAAAGACAACATCTGGATTGTTAGCACCAGCACCAACCCAACGTTCCCCCAGTGCAGCCACATTAGCATCATTATCAATAGCGAATGGAATACCAAGTTCTTTTTCAATGACAGAGCCAACTTCTTGAGTTTCTGCCCAGTTCAAGTTAAAAGCACCCGTTACTGTTTTATTTTCACGGTCAACTGCACCTGGAGATCCCATACCAATTCCAATGAAGTCTTCAGCAGTAAGTCCATACATTTCCAAACGGTGTTTCAAAGATTCTACAATGTTAGGAACGATGTGGCGACCATTTTCAAGCGTATTTGTCTCAATAGCCCATTTTTCTTGCACTTCACCTTCCGAAGTCAAAATACCAAACTTAACAGTTGTTCCACCAAGGTCAATTCCTAAGAGTTTTTTAGCCATTTTCTTTCTCCATTTCAATGCGATGTTCACGTCGTAAAATCATTTCAGCAGTAAGATAGTTGTCCTTGTCAACTAAACCATTCTGGTAGAGGGCTTCTAATTCAATCTTCATCATTTCGATATCATAGAGCCTTTTCCCTAGGTAAACCACTATGCCAAACTGTTTCAACAACTGTTGAACGTCATATAAAGTTTTCATAGCAATATTTTAGCAAAAAGCTTCTGCCATGACAAGATAGTTTTGAAAACCTTTACAGATTATTGTATACTTCAAGACTTAAAAAACCTAAGTCATTAAGACTCAGGTTATTGACAGTTTGGGCAAATCCCATGTAATATCATCTGTTCACGAGTAATGCGAAAACCAGTTTGTGATTCTACCTCTTCCTTGAAAGACGGAATTGGTAGGTCTAAGTCGGTAATGTGACCGCATTTTTCACAAACAATATTTAAGTGATCATGTCCCATAAAATCATAATAGGTTGTATTATCATTATTAACCTTAATTTCAGAGACAATCCCTTCTTCAACCAACACCTTCAGGTTGTTATAGACCGTCGCCAAGCTCATCCCAGGATTATCAGGGAGAAGGTCATAATATATCACATCTGCACTAGGGTGTTGATCAGACATCATCAAATAACGAATAACAGCTTTACGAGATTCCGTCAACCGAATTCCCTTAGCTTTTAACTGATTTAGGACATCTTCATAAACGCCTAGACTACGTCGATGCTCAGACATATCGCCGCCCCCCTTCTTCTAAAAGTATTTTACGTTTATTATACACTTTTAGAGGAACTCTTGACAATCATCTTAACTCAAAATCTGATTATTTCAAGCCTGGTGCTTGTCCAAGTTCAGCAGTCAACATCCAGATTGTCTTATCAATTTCAGATTTAGCTGCAGTGAAGATATCATTTGAAGGAGCATCTCCTTCTTCATCTGTGATATCCAAACCAACTTGGAACAATACTGACAAATATTTGTATGTATCAACCAATAATTGAATTTGATCAGACATCGGTTTATCAAATGTGCCAGTAGTTTCAGTCAAGCCTGAGTTAGATGAAAATTCTACCAAAGTTGAGTATGGCTCCCCACCGATAGTAATTAAACGTTCACTAATAACATCAAGATGAGCATTCAAACTATCCATCAATTCATCCATTTTTGGATGAAGATAGAGGAAACCAGGACCACGCATATACCAATGAACTTGGTGAACAATTGAAGCTGCTACAGACAAATCAGCAACTGCTTGATTCAAAACTGCTTTAGTTTTTGTATTTGTTGGAGTTTCAGCTTGTTGGTTAACTGTTTCATTGATTGTTTCTTTAATTGAATCTACCATATTAATTCTCCTTATTTAGAATTACTATTATTTACACTTTTATTTTAGAATATTTCTAAATAATATGCAAGTGAAATGCTTTTTCTCATTCTTTTTCGAATAATTAGGTATGTTAAGCATTATTTATTTTTTTCTAGGAGCCTCTTTAGGCTCATTTATCGGACTAGTTTGTGATCGTTTTCCTGAGAACTCGATTATTATTCCTAGTAGTCACTGTAGCCATTGCAAGCATCAGTTGCGTTTTTCCGAGATGATTCCTATCCTCTCACAACTTTTCTTAAGATCTAGATGTCGTTCATGTCAGTCTCCTATCCCTTTTCGTTACTTCTTTATGGAAATATTTTGTGGGGTGATATGTCTTCTATATTTCTATGACTTTTTAAGTCTGGAAGTAACCTACTTTCTTTACTTCAGCCTTTGTTTATCTATTTTTGATTTGAAACAGAAATCCTATCCACTTCTAATCTGGATAGTTGGAACAGTCCCACTTCTATTCATGGGCAACTATTACCTCACATTTGCCATAGGGATAATCCTCGCTTTCCTTTCTTTTATAAAACATCTAAATATTGGGGAAGGTGATTTTCTCTACTTAGCAAGTGCCTCACTTATTTTCCCATTTTCAAAAATACTTCTAACTATCGAGCTTGCGTGCCTATTAGGACTAGCGTACTTCCTTATACGAAGAAATCTTAAGGAATGTATCGCATTTGTCCCATTTCTTTTTCTAGGGATTGTACTTCTTACCTTTTATTCAATTGTATAGAAAAAAGCCGATAAACTCGGCTTTCTTTATTAGTTCATATTAACACGGTGCCACTCATTAATAACATAAGAGAGCATTCCTAATTGTTGGAGACCCCAACCGCTGATTTCATCTGAATTTTCAGTTGATCCACCAAGATAACGTGTATAGATTGCAACCATATAAGGTGTATCTTCCATAACGATAGCATCAACGTTAAGTGCTTCACGGACATAACCTGGTTTTTGATAAATTGTCAGATTAGGAAGATATGTCTTGTAGTACTCATTAGGGAATGACTCACCAATGTAGTGGAGAATATCCTTGTAATTATCTTGGTGTTTCCAAAGGTAATCCAAAACTTGGATGTAATAATCCGTCGTTGTCTTATTACCATGCATTTGGATAGTTTTCACTTCACCTTTTGATTTACCATATTTATCAAGCATACCATAGAATTTTTCCATACCACCAAGGCGTTCCGCCAAAGCATAGGCTGGAGTATTCTCAGAGTAAACAAGAGAATACTCTTGCATTTCTGGAATAGTCATTGAACCGCCGAAAGCAGCAACATAATTATCATGTTCGCCTTGATACTCATACTCAGTATTAGTAATATCAAAACGTTCAGTTAAAGAAAGTTTACCTTTATTAACTTCATCCATGACAAGCATGTTTAGTGGCAATTTATAAGTTGATCCTGCAGTCATTGGCTGAGTATCATTCATAGAGAATTGCTCATTTGTCTTGGTATTTTTATATGAAAAGGCAATTTGGCTAGACTCGATACCTTGGTCAGCCATAAAAGCTTCAACCACTTGGTTCAATGTCATGTTAGCATAATCATAATACAATCCATTACCATACATGGTATCTGCATCTGCTTCCATGACTGCTTGTTTAGCTTCGGCTGATTTATTAGTTGGAGTTACCTTTTCCTCTTTTTCTTTGTCTTCTTTTTTAGTGACTTTAGAACTAGAGCCGAAGATATTTCCAAGGCTACCGGTGTGACCAGCTTGTTTACCACGTCCTGCTAAAGCAAGCATGGCAACAAACAAAAGTATTACCAGAACACCTAGGAAGGCTAAGATAAGATATGCTTTTTTATCATCACGAGATGATTTTGATTTAGATTTCTTAGAGCGTCTACTTCTAAGTGCCAAGGTTTCAGTTTTTGTTTCTTTTTCCTTGTGCTCAACTGGTACTACTGTTTCTTCAGCTACTTTTTTGTCTGCTGATTTTTTAGAAACCTTTTTTGTATCTTTTTTCGCTTCTTTTTTGTTGGCCTTTTTAGCGCCTTTTTTGACATCTTTTTTAGTATCTTTAGTGTCTTTCTTGACGTCTTGTTGAAGGTCTTGTTTTACCGAATCTTTCTTTTTATCTTTAGTTTTTCGGCGACTTCCACTGTACTTCTTGCTTGAATGTTTTTTCTTTTTTTTCATAACAATAATAGTTTAAGCTATAATTCACTAAAAAGCAAGGAGATTTTACAATCATATTACAAAAAAATTATCCTCTTTTATTGAGGATAATTTTAAACTTATTTAGCTGCTGCATAAAGCTCAGCAACTTTATTCCAGTTAATGATTTCAAAGAAAGCTTTGATGTAGTTTGGACGTACGTTACGGTAGTTTAGGTAGTAAGCATGCTCCCAAACATCAAGCGCCAAGATTGGTTTCTTACCGTCTGAGATAGGAGTGTCTTGGTTAGCAGTTGAAACAACTTCAAGTTTACCTTCATCGTTAACAACAAGCCATGCCCAACCTGAACCAAAACGAGTTGTTGCTGCTGCTGTGAAAGCTTCTTGGAAGGCTTCAAATGAGCCGAAAGCTTCGTTAATAGCAGCTGCTACTTCTGCAGTTGGTTCTTGTTTTTCAGGAGACAAGAGTTCCCAGAAAAGTGCGTGGTTAAGGTGTCCACCACCATTGTTAATAAGTGCTTGACGGATATCTGCTGGAATTTGTTCCACGTCAGCCAAAAGTGCTTCAAGGTCTTCACCAATTTCTGGGTGTTTTTCAAGAGCAGCATTAGCATTTGCTACATAAGTTGCATGGTGTTTATCGTGGTGAAGAGTCATTGTTTCAGCATCAATGTATGGTTCCAAAGCATCATATGCGTAAGGAAGGTCTGGAAGAATAATTGCCATAGTAAAGGTCCTCTTTTCATTTTTTATTCATTTTACCGCAAAGTGGTAGAGCTTTCAAAAATTTTGCTTACAAAATCATAGAAAACTCTAAATCTCTAGCGGTTTGATAGAATTTTTAAAAGTGCTAAATCAAACAAGTAGTCTTTATCTAAAGTTCCTGTTTTTATCTGGTAATCTGTCTCTACTAAAATCTTAATCGTCATCTTTAAGAATGCTACTGATAAGGGACGGCTATCTCTCAGTGCAAAACGAACCTGAAACTGATTAACTTTACGCCCTAGATAATCTGAGAGACTTGAAACAATTTGCTGCTCACTTTTACCTTGAGCAGATAAAAGTTTAACCTGTAAATAGGTACGAAACTGTCCCAACATAACAGCAATCAACTTAATCTCATCTTCACCCTGCAGCCGTAAATCATGAACCAATTCACGAACGCTCTGAATCTGTCCTCGTATAAGAAGTTGCGTCATATCAAAAATGTTATCTTGCAAACTTTTCGGAATGGCCTCCGCAATGTCCTGTGATGAGATATTCCCTTCAGTTTTATATCCCTTTAGAAAAGCTAAGTTTTTTTGAACATCTGAAAAATCAAAATTCGACTTGATCAAAAGTTCCTCAAAAACTCCTGTATCAAAAGTAAGCCCCTCTTGATGCGCCTGCTTTTGAAAATAGGTTCTAAGTTCTGCATCTTTTAAAGGACTAGCTTCAAGCACCATGGCATCACGTTTGAGAAGTTTGACTAAACGACGCTTTCCATCTAGCTTTCCTGCAGACATTAAGACAAGACGAGTTGTTTCAACAGGAGACTCAAGATAATTTTCAAGACGCTTCAACTCTTTCTCATCCAGATACGACTTTTTAGCAGTAGTCATATCTGCGAAATGATCAAAAATGACCACCTTCTCATCTGCAAAAAAAGGCATACTTTCTAAATCGAGCTCAGCATCTTGATAATCAGTCTCTGACATATCAAAATAAGAATAGGTCAAGTCACTGGGATCGAAACCAATTTGTTTTAAAAATTTTTCTTTAGCTTGACTATACTGCCCTAAATCCTCACCAGCCAAGACAGTTATCATGGGAAGCTTTTCTTTGGACAGCTTTTCAATCGTTTCCATAGCAATCATGGTCCTATTATAACAGAAATTTTCCCATAACAAAAAGCCCACCACTAAAGTGATGAACTTTACTTGATTAACCAGAGTTACGAAGACCTGTTGCAATACCATTGATGGTAATGTGAATAAGGCTAATTTCGTCATCGGTCAAATCATTGTTACGAAGACGTTTAATCAATTCAATTTGGATGTAGTTCAAGACATTGAAGTATGGCAAACGGAAGTCCAAACTTGCTTTAAGTGACGGACTCTCATCTAGGAAGCCATCATGTTTTTCAATCGCAAGAATGACATCTTTAGTCAACTGCCACTCATCCAAAATAATATTGAAGACACTACGAACTTCTTCACTTTCTGCCAATTGTGCATAGTGGAAGGCGATATTCATATCTGATTTTGAAAGCACCATGTCTACGTTTGACAAAAGTGAACGGAAGAATGGCCATGTTTCAAACATATGTTGAAGTTTCTCGAGGTTGCCTTCTTCAGCTTGGATAAAGCGATTAAAGGCAGAACCCACACCATACCAACCTGGGAACATGATACGGTTTTGTGACCATGAGAATACCCAAGGAATCGCACGAAGACCAGAAATTTCAGTAATAGTCTTACGAGCAGCTGGACGAGAACCAATATTCAAACTTGACACTTCTTTGATAGGACTAGCTTCAAAGAAGTAATCGTAGAAATGTTCATTTCCAAAGACAAGGTCACGATAAATAACATTTGAATCGTGAACAATTCCGTCCATAACCTCACGGAAATCAACCAATTCTTCTGGATCGGCAATTTGACGTGTCACCATACGGTCAAGAGCAGCTGAAACAAGCATTTCAAGATTGTAGTAAGCAGCATCCTTGTTGCCATATTTATTACCGATAACCTCACCTTGTTCAGTCAAGCGGATACGGTCTTTGATTGTACCAAATGGTTGAGAAGTAATGGCATCATATGATGGGCCACCACCACGACCAACAGTACCACCACGACCATGGAAGAAGGTAATCTTAATACCACGCTCTTCCCCAATCTTAGTCAATTCATTTTGAGCCTTGTAGAGGGTCCAACCAGATGACAAGTAACCACCATCTTTGTTAGAGTCTGAGTAACCCAACATGATTTCTTGGTAGTTATTGCTATTCTTAATCCAACGTTTAACGATATCATAACCAAGGTATTGTTTCATGATATCATTAGAGTTTTCCAAGTCTTCGATAGTTTCAAAAAGTGGAACGATTTGGACACGCGCACGTTCTGTATCAACCAAGCCAACTTCTTTAAGAAGGATAGCCAACTCAAACATATCAGAAACGCTCTCAGTGTGAGAGATAATATGTTGTTTGATGACATCTTCACCAATATAGTCTTTCAAGAGACGAGCTGTACGGAAGATTGCCAATTCTTTTTCAAGAATTTCTGACTTAGGCACATTAGTTGATGACAAAGTACGAGGATCTTCTTGCAATTCTTTGAGAAGAACCGCAACCTTTTCAACCTCAGTCAATTCACTATAGTTATCAACAATATTAGCAGACTTAAGCAATTCTGCCACACAAGTTTCATGAACGCTTGAATCCTGACGCATATCGATTGTAGCAAGATAGAAACCAAAGACTTCTACAGCTTGGAGAAGCTCTTCAAAATCACCTGAAATTAAGACAGCATCGTCGTTTTCAAGAAGTGAATTTTTGATTGCCAAAAGATCATCATGGAAATCCTCAGCTGTTTCATAAAATTCAGTCGTTTGTTGTGAGACAGCTTGAAGACTTTGGCTGAGACGTTGTTGCACGTAATCAGCTACTACTTCACCCGTTGAAGCTGAGCCTAGACGAACATTTTCAGAAAGACGTTTGGCAACTCTTTCCTTGCTAAAGTTTCCTTCTTTAAAGAAAAGAAGTGTCTGAATCAACTTAGACTGGATGTAACTGAAAGCACGACGGTAAGGTTCATTTTCACGATAAACAGATGTATCCGGAGAATGTTTCGCCATCTCTGCTACTGTATCTGAAACCTCAGTCAAGCGTGATGAGAGGGAGAATGAACGGTAAAGATTATCAACTTTTTCGATATAGTAATTGAGGATAACTTCACTTTGTACTGTTGCAGAAAGTTTAAGAGTTTCTGCTGTTACAAATGGGTTCCCGTCACGGTCACCACCAATCCACATCCCCATAGTAATAGGTGTTGGATTGTCAAGTTTGATACCTTTTTCAACCGCTAAACGTTTGAATTCATGCGATAAGTTCGTAATCGCCTTAATCAATGAGGAGTTATAATACTCCATAACGTTAGTGATTTCGTTTTTAACCTTAAGTTTTTTCTCACGAATGATATCTGTTTGCATCATAATTTCTACATAACGACGCAAATCCGCATACCATTTATCCTTGTTGATAAGACCAGCCTTAACATCACGATGCTTACGGAGAAGTTCGTGAATGTGGTTAGTCAATTCAAGCATGGTTTTACGTTGAACCTGAGTTGGGTGGGCTGTCAATACTGGCACGACATTGACATGTTCAAGAATGTCACGTGCATTTTCACTTTCAGCGACAACATCAAAGGTTTCAGACAACTTACCTAGATAAGATTCATCAATATTGTTCTTGTGGTTGACTTCATAAGCCAAATCCACGTCTTCAGAGATATTAATCAAAAGAGGTAACAAAGAGAAATAACGTGATGCAACGACCATATCGTCATTTGTCATTTCTGAAATGGCTTGTGTAAGGGCCACATAGTCACCTTCATCATAAAGTTCAACCAAATGTTGGATAGTTGTGAGACCTTGCTCTCCAGCCATGCCTCGTGTTGCATCATCCAACAATTCTTTCAAGATACCAACTTCTTCAGAGATGATTTCCTGGTTGTTACTGCTTTCCAATTTATTAAAAGCCAAACCTTATTCTCCTTACTTTATGTAGTACCCTCTTATCATATCACTTTTAAAACAAAAGTAAACTATTTTCCTTTAAATCGTCAGTTATTTTGCAATTTTCCGACTTTTTCAAATAAATTTTCAAGGCTATTTCCGAACTTTATTAAAAAAGACTCTGAAACAGAGTTCAGAATCTTAATTATACTTTTCTTGATAGAATTTGATTTCATCGCCATCTTCAACCTTAAGTTGGTTGGCTGCTTTTTCACCTAGTTTACCATTGACATCAAACATCCAATAGATCCCCTTATCTTTATCTTGAGAAATACCATCAATCTCAGTGATGAAGCCATCGTTTTCTTGAACAGGATATACCTCTTCCAATACATCAAGCACTGTATCACCTTTTTGGATTTCTACTGATTTTTTCTTACTTTCCTTATCTGTTTTCAAAATCAAAGTCACTTGACCTTGAACCTTAGACTGATGATTATTTGTGCTGCTAGTAAGTTTAGCTGCCTCATTTTTTCCACAGGCTGCTAGAGTAACAAGTGATAAAGCAAGAAAAATATATGTCAATAATTTTTTCATTTCAAAAACCTCCTAAAAATAGACTGGATGAATGGATAGAATAGAAGCGTCGATACTGCATGATAGGTGTCGTAAAGCAGACCAGAAATAACAAAGGTAATCCCACTTCTAAATAGGAGGCCATAGCTATAATCCATGAGAACCCCATAGAGAAAGGACAAGAGAGTTACCAAAGCAATCTGCCAAACAAGTGACAACCTAGGTGCAATCAAACTCCAAAGAGCCATCAAGACGCCGAAGGCAAGAATCTGATTAAAGACCCAAGGACCAAAACCAAAGATGAATCCTGAGATGGACATGGTTAAAGCCATAATCAAGAGACCATCTACCAAACCCAAGTAAAGAACAGCCACAAAAAACATAGCTGTAATAGGCTGAATATTTGGCAATCCTATAAATGCCGACCGCAATCCTACTGCCAGAGCTGACAAAATGGCTATTCGAGCCATTCGTTGAATCGTTAGTTTCATACATATATTATGCCAGAAATAAGGAAATATGACTAGTTTTTCAAAATAAAAACTAAAGATTTCTTGAAATACAGAGTAAGATCGTACAAATTGAAGAAAATAATGTCCCTTGTTGCCTCTCCCAAATATCAAACGGTTTGAGCAGGCTGAATATTTGATATAAAAAGTTTACTCTCATTCACTATCCTCTGTCATCTTGACAACAGTAAATAATTAAGTTTGATTAATTATAAAAGTTAACTTGACTTATTTTTTATTTTAAAGTATATTAAACTCAAGGAGGTAGCTAATGATTCAAATTGAAAATATTAATGTGTCTTACCAACAGACATTAGCTCTGGATAATATCACCTTAAACTTGGAGGGACCTAGTATTACTGGGATTATTGGACCAAATGGTGCTGGTAAATCAACTCTAATTAAAGCATTAATTGGTATTATTCCTCACTCTGGAAAAATCCTTTTCAATAAACAACCTATTCGTCAGCAATTGAATCGTATTTCCTATGTTGCACAGAAGGCTGATATTGATTTTAACTTTCCGATTACTGTCAGAGAGTGCATCTCTCTAGGACTCTATCCCAAAACCAAGTTCTTTAAACGTCTATCTAAGAGTGATTGGTCTAAGGTCACAGATGCTTTAACACTACTTGGTCTAAATGATTTGGCCCATCGACAAATAAGCCAATTATCAGGAGGGCAATTTCAACGTGTTCTAATCGCTCGTTGTCTTGTACAAGAGGCTGATATTATTTTATTAGATGAACCCTTTGTAGGGATTGACTCTGTTAGCGAAGATATTATCATGAACACCTTGAGAGAACTTAGGGACAAAGGTAAGCTTATTCTTATTGTCCACCATGATTTGAGCAAAGTTCCTCATTATTTTGACCAAGTTATCCTCCTAAATCGTAAACTGATTGCTAGTGGGCCTACTAATCTTGTTTTTAATGAGGATAATCTCCGTAAAACCTACGGTAACAGTTTATTTTATAAAGGAGATGTAAATGATTTCTGAATTTATTGATGGTTTGCTAAATTTCCACTACTTACAAAATGCTCTTATAACGGCTTTAGTTATTGGAATTGTCGGAGGGGCTGTTGGTTGTTTTATTATTCTAAGAGGCATGTCGCTTATGGGTGATGCGATTTCACATGCGGTTTTACCCGGCGTAGCTACTTCCTTTATCTTGGGTATTAACTTTTTCATAGGAGCCATCATCTTTGGACTTTTAGCTTCTACAATGATTACCTATATCAAAAGCAATTCCATTATTAAGAGTGACACGGCAATTGGGATTACCTTTTCGAGCTTTCTAGCTCTCGGTATTATTCTCATCGGTGTTGCTAATAGTTCCACAGATCTCTTTCATATTCTCTTCGGGAATATTCTAGCTGTACAAGACATGGATATGTGGATAACGATTATCGTTTCACTTCTCGTACTAGCAACTATTACAATCTTCTTTCGCCCTCTACTCCTAACATCCTTTGATCCAATTTTGGCCAAGTCTATGGGAGTTAAGGTCACCTTCTACCACTACTTACTTATGGTTATTCTAACTTTGGTTTCTGTAACTGCCATGCAGAGTGTTGGCACTATTCTTATTGTGGCACTTTTAATTACACCGGCTGCCACTGCCTACCTTTATGTTCATAGCCTAAAAACAATGATTCTTCTCTCATCAGGATTGGGGGCTCTGGCATCTGTTCTAGGTCTTTTTATCGGCTATAGTTTTAATATTGCAGCTGGTTCGAGCATTGTATTAACGTCTGCTCTACTCTTTCTCATCAGCTTTTTCATCGCCCCAAAACAAAGTGGCATGAATAAAACTTCTAAACAATAAAAAATAGGATGAAAATAATATGAAAAAAATACTATCAACAATAGTACTACTACTTTTAGCGGTAGTTACTCTAACAGCTTGTACCAATAAACAAGGCAGTAACAAGGATAAATTACGAGTCGTTACGACCAATTCCATTATTGCTGATATCACCAAAAATATTGCCGGAGATAAAATCACTCTCCACAGTATTGTCCCCGTTGGTAAGGATCCTCACGAATACGAACCCCTTCCTGATGATGTAAAGAAGACATCGCAAGCTGACTTGATTTTTTACAACGGTATCAATTTAGAAACTGGTGGAAATGCTTGGTTTACTAAGTTAGTCAAGAATGCTCATAAGACAGAAAATAAAGATTATTTTGCAGTTAGTGATGGTGTTGAGGTGATTTATCTTGAAGGTCAGTCAGAAAAAGGTAAAGAGGATCCCCACGCTTGGCTTAATCTGGAAAATGGGATTATTTATGCTCAAAATATTGCCAAGCAACTGATTGCTAAGGACCCTAAAAACAAGACCTACTACGAAAAGAATCTAAAATCCTATACTGACAAACTTAGTAAACTGGACCAAGAAGCTAAAGAAACATTTAACAAGATTCCCGATGAGAAAAAACTGATTGTCACTAGTGAAGGATGCTTCAAATACTTCTCAAAAGCCTATGGCGTACCATCTGCCTACATCTGGGAAATCAATACAGAAGAAGAAGGCACACCAGACCAAATCAAAACACTCGTGGAAAAACTACGTCAAACAAAGGTACCAGCTCTCTTTGTCGAATCTAGTGTCGATGAACGCCCTATGAAAACAGTATCTAAGGATACCAATATTCCTATCTATGCAAAGATCTTTACAGATTCTATTGCTGAAAAAGGGCAAAACGGTGACAGCTACTACAACATGATGAAATATAATCTGGATAAAATCACCCAAGGCTTGAATCAGTAAAAATCTTATCTAAGATATGTTCTGTATTCTTCTGATAAATCTGTTATACTAAGATGAGACTATTTTCAAAGGAAGAGAAATGACACCTAATAAAGAAGACTACCTCAAATGTATCTATGAGATTGGTACTGAAGAAGGCAAAATTAGTAATAAGGAAATTGCGAACCGCATGCAGGTGTCTCCACCTGCTGTGACAGAAATGATTAAGAAATTGATTTCAGAAGGCCTTATCATCAAAGATAAAGCCAAGGGCTACCTCCTAACGGAAACAGGTACAATCAACGTTGCTGAACTCTATCGGAAACATCGCCTCATCGAAGCCTTTTTGGTGGACCACTTGCAATACACTTGTGATCAAATTCATCAAGAGGCAGAAATTTTAGAGCATACTGTCTCTGATCACTTTATCAATGCCCTTGACCGCCTACTCAATTACCCCAAAACCTGTCCACACGGTGGGCAGATTCCTAAATCAGGTCAGCTCATAGAGGAAATCTACAACCAGACTTTTACACAAGACCTTGCTCCTGGAGACTATGTCCTTCGTCGAGTTCAAGATCAAATTGATCTACTCCATTATTTGAAGACTGTCGGTCTTAAAATTGGAACACCTTTTACCTTTGAAGGCTTTGACCCTTTTACACTACTATACCGCCTGAATATTGATGGAAAAGAAATTCAAATTCCAGAAACTGTTGCTAGCAACCTTTATATTGAATCAAACTAAAAAAGCGAGGCTGATGAACACACTTAGAAGTGTCATCAGCCTCACTTTTTTTACATTTGTTTCAAGCGTTCCACCCGTTCTGAAATTGGGGGGTGGGTATAAAAGAGCTTCTGCAAACCAGATTCTTTTTTAGGGTCATTGATAAAGAGGGCTGCGCTAGCATCATCCACATGATGTTGCATTGGCGCACTATTATCAAGTTTAAGCAGAGCATTAATCATACCTTGTGGGTTACGTGTCAATTCGACGCTAGAAGCATCAGCTAAAAATTCACGCTGGCGTGAAATAGCCAACTGAACCAAGGTAGCTGCCAAAGGCGCAAGAATAATGGCAATCAAGGAAATAATGAGAAGAATAATTTCCAAACCGCTGCTTCCATTACGGTCATCATCATTTCTACGACGGCCTCCACCCCAGAACATCATATTACGAGCCATCCCAGCTAGCATGGTAATGGCAGATGCTAAGGCAACTGCTATGGTAGAGATTCGGATATCGTAGTTGCGAATATGACTCACTTCATGTCCAATAACTCCTTCAAGTTCCTCACGATTCATAACCGCAAGAAGACCTGTTGTAGCAGCTACAGCAGCATTTTTAGGGCTAGATCCCGTTGCAAAAGCATTCATTGAAGGATCATTGACAATAAAGACACGTGGCATTGGGATTTGAGCCACCATAGCCATGTCCTCGACCACATGATAAAGGTTCGGAGCGGTTTGTTCATCAACCTCTCGTGCACCATTCATAGCCATAACGACATTGGTTGATTGGAAAATCATGGTAACAGCATAGATAAAACCGATAACTAGAGCAAGAATCAGACCACCGAAGCCTGAACCTAACCAAAGATAGCCGACACCGTAACCAACAAGACCCAACAAGAGGAAAAAGACCAGGAGCAAAAGCCAAGTCTTTCTCTTATTTCGAGCAATCTGATCAAATAACATATTAGTTACCTAGTCCACTGAAATCAACCTTAGGAACAGCTTTTTCTTCTTCTGGTGTTTCAAGGAATTCAGCAGCCTTAAAGCTAAACATTTTAGCAATAACATTGCTTGGGAAAGTTTCCAATTTCACATTGTAGTTACTTGTCACACTGTTATAGAGTTGGCGCGAATAGGCAATTTTATTTTCAGTGTTCGTCAACTCTTCTTGAAGCTGGCTGAAGTTGGCACTAGCCTTAAGATCAGGGTAACTTTCAGCTACGGCAAAGATTCCAGAAACCTGACGAGTCAATTCATCACTGGCACGCATAGCTTCTGCAGGAGAAGTCGCAGCTGCTACTTGATTACGAAGTTCTGCTACTTTTTCAAGCGTTGAACCTTCATATTTAGCGTAACCTTTAACTGTTTCAATCAAGTTAGGAAGAAGGTCATTACGACGTTTCAATTGAACATCAATTTGACTCCATGCCTCCTTGGTTTGCATACGGCTTTTAACCAAGCCGTTATAACTTGCAATAATAAAAATCACAAGAACAACAATAATGGCAATAATAATCCAAATCATATTTAGTTTCCTTTCTTATGCTTAAAAAGAGTCAGTACGACTTCTCTTACAAATATTTTGATAGTCTCAGTATATCAAATTTTCAGATAAAAGTGGTAAAATGTGAGCCGTTTTACAAAAAAAATGGACATCTTGTCCAGCTTTCTTTTATTACTCTTTAGACGTGTGTCGTTTGCCTTGGGCTAGGGCATCTGCTTCTGTCATAGTAACGACATTTGCTTTGTTGGTGTTGCTAGTCATACTATTGATGTCATACCAATAAACATCTGCTGTTCCATGACGCGCCACATAAACTGTTCTATTCTCTTCTTGTATAGGTTGCACAGGCTCTGGTTCAGAACTTGGTTGTTCAGTCACCTGTGAACTCTCAGAACTAGGCTCAGATGGTGCTTCAGTAAATTCAGTTACCGTATTTGTTGCTGTCCCATCTGCATAATTGATTTCTGCATTTGGTGATTGGTTATCTAAGACAACATGTGTGACTCCCTGACTATCAAGAGTCTCCTTATCTCCACCAAGTTTAATTTCCAAGAGATTTCCAGAACTATCGATACCAACATACTGAAGTTCCACTTGACGAGGCAACAACTCGTCTCCACTGTAGATAGCTGTTACCTTATAATCTAACCAATAGTTAGGGTGGAGTGCCAGCCAGTTATCCAAGCGATTCTCGTAATAAAGCATGCCTGACTGATTACCTTCATCGGTTCCTTTATAATTTCCAGAGTTCAACCAGGCAGTCATAGGTACTAAATTCTTGCCCTCGTCATTGACTCCAGAAAACTGATAGCCAATCAAATGTCCTCGATTCATTAACCAAGATTTTGATTTACCATCGCCATAATAAAACTTATAGTTATGCCATCCTACAGGATCATATTTTATTTTACCGGGGCGTTTATTCTTTGGCTCGTCCTTATCTTGTAACTGTATATGAGCACTGTGGGCACGTCCTAACTGGTCCTTTTCCTCCATGACAAACTGCTTTTGACCATTAAAAGCTAATATACCATTGTTCTCATCCGCTTGAGCTACTTGAGAGCTTACAGTCAACGATTGTTTGCTAGTATCTACTGAAAATCCGAAACCTAAAGTAAATACTAAAACAAGAAGAGCAAATAAACGAATCCTACTATTTCTTTTTTCTTTCATTATCTTAACTCCTTAATTTTTTATCACTTTAATTATACAGGACCAAATCAAAGTGGATGATTAAAAATAAAGAATAATGATATTAGCCATCTTAGAACTTGCTTAAAAAACAAGAAACATCCATTTTCTTGGATCCTTCTTACCTATTATTTACCTGCTTTTTTACCTTGTTTTGTAAGGTAAACTGTAGATATACTTAGTGCCGCAGCAACTCCGACAAGAAGGAAGACCGTTGTCGTATTAGACTTACCTTTTTCTTTTGAAGTGCTAGCTTGGCTTTCAGAACTCTTGGCCACCTGTTTTGCCTCAGTTGCTTTATCAATACGGGCGACATTCTTAGGTGTGTCATCCTTCTTGCTTTCCGCCAATTCTGACAAATCACTGCTAATCTCTTTGGCAACACCTTCAGAGCTTGTAAGTGATGCCGCTTCTGAGGCTAATGTTTCAGAGGCCATAACCGCCATAACTTTACTTGCAATCACATCCACAGACTTCTCATTCAAAAGAGAATTAAAGCGAATAGCTTCTGAGGCGAGCTGACTACTTGTTACAGAGATTTTTAGGTCATTGTTATAAGCGACCTGACTATTTGGCGAGATGCTGACAACTTCAGATGTACGTGCTGTTGTTGGAGCTTCAGAAACTTTGACATCAACCTGACTTGTTGAACCCTTTTCAATAACTTCTGAAGAAACCTCGCTAATCGGATCCTTTTGTGTACTTTCTGAAGTTGGAGATGTCTCTGGGCTGTCAGAAGTAATTGCTACGTCAACCTGACTAGTAGATGAAGCTACTGAAGTTGCCTCATTCTTTGGTGACTCAGAGGCTGGAGCAGTTGAACTTGCTTCACTCTTTGGTGTTTCTGATGCTGAAGTCTCGGAGATTACCTCACTGTTAGATACTTCAGAAACTGGAGTGCTTGAACTTTCCTCACTCTTTGGGGTTTCTGAAACTGAAGTCTCGGAAGCTACTTCACTGTTTGATGCTTCAGAAACTGGAGTGCTTGAACCTCCCTCACTCTTTGGTGTTTCTGAAACTGAGGTCTCGGAGATCACTTCACTGTTAGATACTTCAGAAACTGGGGCGCTTGAGGTTTCCTCACTCTTTGGTGTTTCTGAAACTGGTGCTGATGAACTTACCTCACTCTTTGGCGATTCGGAAACTGAAGTCTCTGAGACTGGATTATTGACAGGTTTTGTTGGAGAAACTACTGAGACAGCCCCAACAATCGTCGCCTTATTGTCAATCGTATTATTAGATAAACGGATTTCTCCATTACCATTGTCACCCATCTCAAAGTTTTTGGTAATCACTGGATCAGCCAAGGTATTCAATAGCTTATTATCGTAGACATCGACATTCTTGATTGTTCCACGAACTTGTTGGAAATCAATGGCACCACGATGGAGGTTATAGAGGTCATTAGTTGTCCCTGAACGTAGAATGGTATTGTCATGAATCTTAATTCCAGAATCATTGAGGTCAAAATTGTGACCTGCAAAGACAGTGTTTACACGGATACCTGCTCCAGCAAAGACGTCCTTGATGAGGTTTCCTGAAATTTCATGCCCCTTACCACCAAAAATACCGATACCAGCCGCACGCCAGCCTGATTCAATGGTATTGTTGAGGAATTTATTATTTTCCTCAGCTGCGGCATTTGTACCATCTGAAATACTTGACCAGATAGCTAAACCATCATCACCATTCCCACGGATATTAGAGTTTTTAACTGTTGAATTCTTGGTTCCTTGGGCAAAGTTAATACCATCAGCCAAGTTATTACGGATACGAGCATTTTCAACGACAAGACCATCCGTATACTTCATATTTCCCGTCTGGTCGTAGTCTCCAATCCACATACCGACTTCAAAATGCTGAACCCAAATGTCGTGAATTTTCGAATCCTTACCAAGTGTTCCCGAAATAGCTTTGTACTGTGCATCCTCGTTATAACGAGACGTCAAGTTGGAATCCATGTAAAGATTGCTCAACTCAATGCCATTACTATTATGACCGAAGACAATACCACCACCATAGCGTTTGTCACTTGTAAAGTGTAGTTGTGTATGCCAAACACCGGCACCTGAGATTTTTAGATTATCAGCTTCGATATTAACCTGTTTATCAAAATTGAAACGTCCTTCTGGAATATAGACAGATTTTCCGCTGGCTTTAGCTTCTTCTACAGCCGCAAGTAAGGCAGCTGTGTCGTCACTATCATCATTGGCAGAGGCACCCTTATCCACGATACTGATACTATTTTCACCTTGAGCAACAGGCGCTGGAGCCTGCTCTAGCTCAATAAAGTCAATACCGTAAGGGACATTGTCATCTTTCTTCTTAACTAGAGAAATCTTATCACCAGATTTCAATTGAATATCCTTGAGGAGGAGACGTGTCTCATCAAAACGAAAACGTGCACTGGAACCATCAATGGCTTGATCATACTCATGGTCCCCTTTAAGGTACTGCCATGCTGAGTGAGATGACAAATCAAGATTACCAACGCTTGAACCATTGACCTGCACATCCAACTGACCTGATGCACCATCAGGTATTGTATAACGGACATTCAAAGCATTGGCTGGCTCAGTGACATTGAAAGTAACTGCCGCATCCTTTTTAAGAAGCTCAACATAAGTTTGGTTAGTCGCTTCCACAGCCGTAGATTCCATGTCCGTTGACTGTTGGATTGTAGCACCATTTTCAACACTTGCATTCTCTGCCTCATGAGTCGTATAAGGCATCTTTGCACCGTAACCATCAGTGCTGTACTCCTTACCTTGACCTTGGTTCTCACTCGCATTGGTTAAGACATTTGCTGAAGTTTCTTGAGTTTGAGGGTTGTTTGCCTCAACCAATTGATCAATGGTCGGAGTCTGTTCAGCTGCTTGAACAGTTGTTACCTGAGGCTGAACTGGAGCAATGTTGGCAGGCTGTGACGCTTGCACAGTCTCAACTGATGCTGGTTCGGAAGTCGCCAATTGTGCCGTTGAAGCTGTTTGAGGTGTCTGTGCCTGATTTGAGGCATCAGTCAAATCACTAATCGATTGTGCCTCATCGGCCTGAGCCCCTTGCCCATTGGCAAGAGCCATGAAGCCAATCAAAGCCGATGCTGCCCCAATGGAATATTTTCGGATGCTGTACTTTGGTTTTGTTTTACTTTCTCTAAACAAGTTAATTCTCCCGATACTTTTTTTCACAATCTCTCCATTTTAGTTTTAAGCTATTCTCGAACTAAAAACAGAGACTCTTAAATATTTGATGTACTTAATGATGCTGTTGTTTCTTTAATCCAAAACAAACCAAAACAAATTATAAGTCATGAGAACACAAAATAAAAGGCTAAGTAATCCATTTTAACAAGGCCTTAACAAAAATGTCATATTAGAAAGTTCAGTTATTCATTTCTAAATTATAGTCTAAAAATGTCGCACAAAAAGGTAATTTCTTTCACGTGTAAGAAAGAGAAAACTCTAAACTTCCATAAAGGCTTATTTAGCAAGATTTATCGGCTAAAACAATCAAATTGTATTAAATCTGTTTTCTCAGATTTATGTCAAACGTTTGACAGTCTTTTTTAATTTTACGATTCAAAGTATTATTTTCCGAATGTTTAAGTATTACAAATGTTAAATACCCAAAAATAAAAAAAGAGACAAAAACTGCCTCTGACTTTTCAAATAAATGTTTATTCCTAACTGATTCTTACGATAACAATGTCTCTAATTCTTCAACCGATAAACCAGTCACATCCGATACTACTTCTAACGACAGACCTTTTGACAGCATCTTACGAATCAGTTCTAGTTGTCCCTCATAACGACCTCGTTCTAACCCTTGTTTAAGTCCACGCTCTAGTCCTTGCTCTAACCCTTGTTCCAAGCCTTCTTCACGTGCTTTATCGATAGCTGTTTCCATAGTCATGTCATAATTTTCTTGAATACGTATGCGTTCATCAATCATCGCCTTTTCCTCCTGTGTCCAGCTGGATGAATCCAGTAATGAATCGGCATGCGTGACCGCTTGACTAGGTTCCTTAGAAAATGGGAGATTTCCAAAAAACTCTAGCCACTGCCGCCCTTCATCAGTAATATGTTTACCTTTATTATACTTATCCAACTCTAAAAAGGCAATCTGAAGAAGGTTTTGCCGTTTCCCATCCTTATAGAAAGAATACAAAGGCTTGCCCGTCCGACTATTGGCCATCCAATAAGTATTAATCGGGGACTCCTCATCTGGCAACAAGGTCTTCTCCAAGATAGCTATACCATAGACCGGCTCCATCTGCTCATACATCTTATGCGTCTGTCCTTGTTGGCGTAATTGTTGCACATTTTCCACCAGCTGGTTAGCCAAATAATAATGAAAACGATTAAGAAAATAATGCTGCTTACGCACCTGAATCTCAATAATGACCTCAGTTCCATCATTCAACTTAGCCCGAACATCCACCGAGGTTGAAAAGAGCTCATCCTCGTCAAAATCCTTTTTATGAAGCTGTGTCCCCTCCAAAATCTGAGCATCCACAACATCCAAATTTAAAATATCTCGAATGAAAGCAACCGTCACCTCAGGCAGACTGAAAATCTTCTTGGCCATGATATCCAAGGTCGGTGAGACATGCTTGTGTCTTTTTTCCATTTACCTCTCCTTAAGAAAAAATAGAGGGTTGGCCCCTCTACTTCTATTATTCGGAAAAAGCTTTGGAATATGTAAGTTATCTTATTTTATCGCATTTTTTAATGCTTTTTGAAGTTCTTCATCAACCGCATAGACGTATAGCCCGTTTACCCCACGTGTCAACAAAACATTTAACTCATTTCTTAATAATGTTTCTCCATAGTTTATCATTTCACCTGTTTCAAGTTTTCTGTTTTGAACAGCACCTTTATTTTTACTCTTAGTAATATCAAATACGATTTTGCCATTTCTATATTTCACGGATGGTCCGATAATAACACCAACATAGTTCAAGTCAAATCCTTGAACTGTAAACGTAGAACCTATTTCATTAATTGTTTGAGGTTGTTCTATCCAGGATAAACGCTTAGAGTCTTTTTCTTTTGCAAGTTGTCTGTTCCACGGACAAGACCAGTCCCCGATACGGACACACCAATAGTCAGAATTCGTAGGTTTTGACTGACTACTATATTCCCAATCATATGTTGCTGTTAAGCGTGAAATTCCAAAATGCTTATTATCATCTTTTTTTATGATTGCATTTTGAAGCTCTTCAGGAGAGTCAAAAACTCTAATATCATAATCATTATCAAACGGAACTTCACCCACAACTCCAGCATCAATCAGATTTCTTATCCACTCAACCGTCTCCTTTGTTGCATGGATACGCATTTGATTATGTAGCGTAATGAGATTTCCTTTTAAATTAGCATCGTGTTCTAATTTCAAGAAAGAATCATCTGTCCATATTTGAGATTTGTTCATAATTTGATTCTCATCATAAACAAGTACGACTACTTTTGATTTAGCAAGTAAATCATTTAAATGATTCCCACCTAAATAAGCTTGATTTTTTGCAGTCAACAATAAATGGCCTTCATCAACCACTACAATTCCAGCATCGCTATTTTCTTTTTTCATAGCATTCAAAAATTGAGTTGGTTTCATCACAACATTAATATTCGAACCACTCTTCCATTCTAATTTTTTCTCAATTTCTTGGTAAACACTGAGTTGATCATCATGATTCACAACCAAATTGATATCATTGTTTTCACGAATCATCTGTGTGTCTTCTGAATTCAACAAATCATCGATGAGAGAACTCATCAAAACTGTTTTTCCTGCACCAGCATCACCCTTTACTAAAATTAAAACACCTGTCTCATTCTTACTGATGACTGATGTAATTTTGAACAATATTTCATTTTTGGCTCTCACTTGTTCATCTGTTAACTTATGAAATGGAGAGGATTTAAATATCGCTGAATTTCGAATAAAACTTTCTGCTGGGAATAAATAATGGTTTTTCCGATTTAGGGTTCTCCATATCTTTGAGAAAATTTCGTCTAATTCTTCAGAAGTATAATATTGATTTTGAGGATTTCCTCTTCTATTCTGAACCCTTTCAACTTGGTCAACACTTGATAGGTAGAGCATTAACCTATTCTCAATATCCAAGGTCAAAGATTTATTGAAATGGTTATGCCCAATGACAAACATTTTTGATGTTTTAGATTGTTCAAATTGTCGCCAGTCTTCTCTATCCTTCTTTATATCATCTGACAAATGCTGATTTGTTCTTCGAATAATATCTGTTGTTTCTCCAACATATACGCTGTATTTGTTTTTAGTTTCATCATTTACGATATATACAGTTGGATAATCAAAAATAAGCTTAGAATGTTTTGGTGCGATAGTTTCTTTTAATTGATCAAATGTTCGACTGGAATAGTCGATTTCTAATACTACGGGTGATTGAATTTTACTCATTTTTTCTCCAAGTCCGTATACTTTTTATTATTTCCTTTGCTTAATTCCACAGGATATTTTTTTGCATTTATTTCAATTTTTTCTTTTATAATTTCTTCTACATCCAGGTTCAAGTTATCTGCCATCATAAAAGAATAAATAAATACATCAGCAAGCTCTTCTCTAATTTCTTGTAGTGACTTTTCAACTACTTCTTCTGATTTTTTCCATTGAAACAACTCTAGGAGTTCACTTGCTTCCAATGATATAGAGATAGCTAAATCCTTTTCATTATGAAACTTTCTCCAATCACGTTCATCTCTAAATTGATTGATTCTATTCATTAATTCCTTCATTTTGTTACCTCAATATTGTCGTAATCCCTTACATTATAGCATTTTCAGAGTTTCTTTCATAGTTTTGGGAAAATTCAAACAAAAAAACACAGCTTGGTGCCATGTTTTTATCTTCTATTTATCCCCCCCTATAAATCGTAAACCCTGTGGCTTGTTGGTTAGCCATGATAGTCATGTCTGAAACCTGGACGCGTCGTGGTTGCTTGGTGACATAGAGGACTGCATCCGCAATATCTTGGGCTTGGAGGGCTTCCAAACCTTGATAGACCTTGGCTGCCTTGTCCTTGTCCCCGTGAAAGCGAACTTGTGAAAAGTCGGTCTCAACGATACCGGGCTGAATGGTTGTCACCTTGATATCTGTGGCAATGGTATCAATACGCAAACCATCGCTGAAAGTTTTCACTGCGGCTTTTGTAGCTGAATACACAGCTGCACCTGCATAGGCATAGATGCCCGCCGTAGAGCCCATATTGATGATATGGCCCACATTGGTAGCTACCATGCTTGGCAAAATCTGACGTGTCACCATCATCAAGCCCTTGACATTGGTGTCGAGCATAGTCAGCATGTCCCACTCCTCATAGTCTTGATAGGCTGTTAGGCCTAGTGCCAAGCCTGCATTATTGACCAAGACATGTACTTGCCCCACACTTTTGAGAATGGCTTGGCAAACATCCTTGACCATGTCCATATCGGTAACATCCAGTGCAAAGGTCCAAACTTTTTGATTGGGATAGGTTGCTTGGAGCTCTTCTTTCAAGGCTTGAAGACGCTCCACACGGCGACCTGTTAGGATGAGATTTTCTCCCTCTTTAGCAAAGGCACGCGCCGTTGCTTCGCCAATTCCTGATGTTGCTCCTGTAATAAGTACGTTTTTAGGCATGATATCCTCCACTCCTATAGTCCAGCTGCCCCTAATCGTTATTTGTCAATTCACCCAACTTCTTGATAAAATCAGGAAGTTCAAGCTTGGGCAGGGTAGATTTTTTATTTCCTGACTTCCAAAATATCCAGAGTAACTGGTTGAAACCGTCTTGCAAGACCTTCTTTTGTTTGTCCGAGAGATTGCCAAATTCTTGCAGCATCTGACCTATCTGTGGCAAGGCTTGGATGCCAATATCATCGAGGCTTTCAATACCTGAATCAAGGATGGTATCAAAAACCAAATCGCAAACTTGCTTGAGTTCTTGATTTGGCAAGGTCTCAATCCATTCTTGGAAGGTTTCTTCCAAACGTTGACTCAACTCTGTTGGCTGGTCCTCATAAACAAAATCATTTGTCACTAAATCAACCTCCCAAGTCAAGGCGTTATGTTGAGCAAATCCAATGCCTTCTGCTGCGACTAGCTGGGCAGGCCTATCCCAATAGAGCATAACCCCCACAACAGAATCTTGAGGTCTGATAACAGTCATCTTGGATTTCACCTCTTGGTAAGAAGGCTTTTCTAAGAGTGATTTCATCAACCCTGGAGAATCTAGGAGCAAGAGCTCTGCTATTTGCTCGCGTAGAGCAGTCGAGCCTTGAACAGCCGAATAGAGGGCAAGATTACCACCCTTGGAATGTCCAGAAACAGCGATATAGCCACTGAGTTTTGGCAAGTGCTCAGACAGAAAGGCAATAGCTGAGCGATGGGCAGGAATTTCCCGACTGTAGGTCAGCTGAAAATCCTCCTTCCAGCCAATAACACTATCATCTGTCCCACGAAAAACAATCTGCTGGTAGTCCAGTTCAGGCAGGCTAAAAATCATGGCTGCAAACTGCTTTTCGACTTCCTTGTCCAAGACACTACAGTAGTCACTTAGATTAAGTCCAGCGAAACGCTTCGACCTGACCATGGCTTCAGCCAAATCTACCCGTTCCTTAGTCACCATGAAGGTATACTCAGGATTTAGCTCTTTACCCTCGGCATAGTCATGTAAATTGATGGTTTTCTGTAAATCACTTGCTGTGAGGCATTTTTCATAAGTCAGGTAGCCAATTTCATTGATGCAAACTTTATCCAAGATATTAAGTGGCTCTTGGTCAAAAGGCATATCCTTAACCTTTTCAAGATAATCGATTAGATTGGACATAGTAATCTCCTTGAAGTCTTTCTTACTTTGATTTTACTAGAATTTTCAAAAAATTGTTAGTGAAAAATGTGATATGATAAGAGAGATTATTTATTAGGAAAAGGAAGCTTATGACTATTTCACGATTTTACCGTATTTTACTAGCTCTTTGTGGACTGATAGGAGTCTCTATCCAAATCCATGATGATGGTTGGGGCATGTTGCTCTACTACACCGTCTTGTCCAATATCCTCGTCTTTTCTAGTTTGATTTTCTTTATCATCTATGACTTCAAAAAAGGGGATGCGACGACTAACACAAAACTCTTGCGTTACAAGGGTGGCGTAACCATGGCCATCCTCATCACTGGAGTCATCTATCACATCCTCTTGGCTCCTATTACAGAACCTGAGAAATTCTGGACTCTCCGCAATTTCTTGGTTCACTATATTGTCCCTTGGGGATTGGTGCTTGATACCCTCATTTTCGATGCTAAGAAAGCCTACCGTCTCCGTGAACCAATTTACTGGTCCGTGGTCCCTCTGTCTTACTTTGCCTTTGCCCTTCTAAATGGCTTGGTTCTAAAACTCCCAATCCCAGGTGCCAAAGATAGCCCCTTCGCCTACTTCTTTATCAATGTCAATAAATTTGGTTGGAACAAGGTCTTGGTAAATGTCCTAGTCATCAGTGCCGGGTATATCGCTGTTGGCTATCTCTTGTACCTCTTGAAAAAATTTATCGGTCGTAAACCAGCATAAAACACAAACTGAGCTCCCAAACGGAACTCAGTTTTTTCTATTGCAATAAACCCAATTTCTCAAAAGCCTTGTAGAGGCCATCAGCTTCAACATCGTCTGTTACAAGGTCTGCCATAGCCAAGATTTCCGGCCCACCATTTCCCATGGCAACCCCAACCTCACAGTATTCCAACATTGGGATATCAATCTTTGCATCGCCAAAAGCAATGGTCTCCGAACGCTCAGCCCCCAAATGTTCCAAAAGGACATCAATAGCATGGGCCTTGTTAATATCCTTAACACCTAGATCACCAAACAAGGCTGTTTCACCTCGACCTCCCCAAGTATGGGCTTCAAGCTGTGGAAAAGCTTCTTTTGAATCTAGATGGTCCTGATAGGATTCTAAAACGAAACTGACCTTGTTTAGGTCATTACGGTAGAGTTCCCCACCAAACTTAAGACCATGAAAAAAATCTTCTGTTTTCTTACCAGCGACAGACTCTTCTGACTGCCCCTTTTGAATGGCGTAAGTCTTCATTGGCTCAAGTGCTCGCTCACGAAAATCAGGACTAGCAAAGAGACCATTATTGCTTTCCAGATAAAAGGCCAGATGACGTTGGGTCAACCAATCCACAATCTTAGTAGCGTCTTCCTTAGAAATCAGCTCATGCATAAGGACCTGGCCATGATGCTCCACATAAGAGCCATTGCCACCAATCATCCCATCTAAGCCAATCTCCCATAATTCTGGCTGCATTTCTGCCTTGCTACGACCAGTACAAACATAGACCAGATGGCCGTTTTCACGGGCCTGACGAATAGCCTTTACTGCTGATTCCGGAATGCGATTATGATAATCCACCAATGTCCCATCGACATCTAAAAAAATAAGTTTTGACATGATATTACCTCAAGTATTCTTTTCCCTTATTATACCTTTTATATTGATTTAAGAGATAGTATTATCCTTGGACAAACTGATACTATCCTACGATAGTATGCTTCTCAATCCAATGCATTGCCATTTTGCATGAAAGAAGCTATGATGAAAGTATGAATGATTTAAAAACACTACTGGATCACCTGCCCTATAAATTAGCAGCCTATGATGCCCAAGGAAACTTTCTCTATGACAATGGTGGCGCTGACGGTAGTTTCTTCCCCCGTGAGTCTGAAAATCTGCCTGATTGGATCATGTCTGAAGTGCTAGCCTCTCCTACCAAAGAAAGAAGTTATCAGATTCCAACAGACAGTTTTGATCAAGTCCTCATCCAAACCTACCAAGCTGCTATAGACAAAGATGGAAATGTCTTGGGATTTTGGGAGACCATCTATGATTTGAAGCAGCCTCTCAAAACCTATCTAGATAACTCTGCTCAAGCTCTTGTAGCCTGGTCGGATGCCACTAGTAGCGCTAGTTTCAAGGAGGAAACTGACTTTTAAGCTAAATTTCTTGCTTTAATAAATGAAAAATTCACTTAATTCAAGACTAGCTCAAAACACCCTTATTCATAAAATGTGCCTAAGTCAGTACTACAAAGGCTTTTTGGAAATCAGTCACTTTAATATCTCTCACAGAATTTATAAACACTCTATTTTGCATTTTTGCACTATTTAAGGTAAAATGGGAGTAATGAGAAAAAGAATAAAACCGATCGTTGTTTACGTGGTTCTAGCTCTTTTAGGATTAGCATTAGTTATTGCAAATATTCACAATACGTCCAAACAGCAGGCGCATCTTCAAAACGTGAAATCTGCTCTTCCTTATGCTACTACACCAAAAACAACAACCAGTAGTACATCTAGCAGTTCCGACGAGGAGCTGATACTCAATCCCATTATCGACCTTTCGGGGTGGCAACTACCTCAGGATATCGATTACGATGTCTTGTCAAATCATATTTCTGGTGCTATTATCCGCGTCTTCGGTGGATCACAGATTAGTAAGGATAGCAATGCCGCTAGTTCGAATGGGGTCGACAAATCTTTTAAAACACATATCAAAGAACTCAAAAAACGTGACGTTCCAGTTGCCGTCTATTCCTACGCTCAAGGTACTTCTGTTAAAGAGATGAAGGAAGAAGCTCGTATTTTCTACAAAAATGCTTCTCCATACAAACCTACTTATTACTGGATCGACGTTGAAGAAGAAACCATGTCCAACATGGAGCAAGGTGTTCAAGCCTTTCTCGCTGAGCTCAAACGTCTAGGAGCTGAAAACGTTGGTCTCTATATTGGTGCTTACTTCATGCTTGAGCAAGAAGTTTCAACTAAAAATTTTGATGCTGTTTGGATTCCAGCCTACGGTACCGATTCTGGTTATTATGAGGCTCTACCAAATACTGAAATCGACTATGACCTTCACCAGTATACGTCACAAGGAAGCCTGCCTGGTTTCGATAATATCCTAGATCTTAACCAAATCAATCCTGAGAAAAACAAACGTAAAACCTTTGAAAAACTCTTTGGTAAGATTAAGCAAAAACCAACTAAAAATAAGAAGACTACTTCGACAAGTTCATCTAGTAGTCAGTAAAAACCAGTGCCTTAGACACTGGTTTTCTTCTTGTCAAATTGGCTTAGGCGTGCTCGGACGAATGTGTTATAATGGATGGTAGAAATGTATAACTTTAAAAGGAGATATGACAATGGCTAAGAAAGGCAAAGTCAAGAAGACCTTGGTTGACCAAATTCTTGATAAAGCTAATATTGACCATGATAGCTTATCCTTCAATGGTTTAGAAGGAGAGCTTCCAGAAGATGTGGCGCGTGAGAGCATTTATAAAACCCTCGCGCTTAAGGGAGATAAGACAGGACCAGTCATCGGCATCGTCCCTATCACCGAACACCTGTCTGAAAAGAAATTAGCTAAAATTTCAGGGAACAAGAAAGTTCAAATGATTCCACAAAAGGATCTCCAAAAAACAACTGGCTATGTTCACGGAGCTAACAACCCAGTGGGAATTCGCCAAAAGCACAATTTCCCTATTTATATCGATCAATCTGCCCGAGAAGCTGGCTTCCTTATTGTCTCAGCGGGGGAAATTGGGCGTTCTATCCGTATCAATAGTCAAGATCTTGCTGATTTTGTTAATGCTGAATTTGCTGATATTAAGGAGTAATCATGAAACTGTATTTTGTACGTCACGGTAAAACCGAGTGGAACTTGGAAGGCCGACTTCAAGGCGCCAAGGGAGACTCGCCTTTGCTTAAAGAATCTATCGAACAAGTACGTGAGTTAGGTCACTATCTCAGTGACACACATTTTGACTTGATCTTCTCAAGTGACCTACCACGTGCTAAAAAAACCACTGAACTCATCATGGAGTCTCAAAAGCCTAAAGCTAAAGTTACCTACACTAAAGCTCTGCGTGAATGGCAACTTGGTAAACTGGAAGGGCAAAAAATTGCACTCGTTCAGGCCATCTATCCAAAAGAAATGGATGCTTTCCGTCATAACCTAGCCAACTTCCGTGCTAATGACTTCCAAGCTGAGTCTGTCTACCAGACAACCAAACGTGTGGCCGAATTTGTTAAAACACTTAAAGATAGTGATGCTAAAAATGTCCTCATCGTCGGTCACGGAGCTAACTTAACGGCTTCTATCCGTACACTCCTTGGTTTTGAACCTGGTCTTCTTCGTAAGGCAGGCGGTCTTGACAATGCTTCTGTCACTATTCTCGAAACCAATGATTTCGAGCACTTCACTCTTAAATGTTGGAATGATACGTCCTATATGGATGAACAAAACAAGATCAGCTAAATCAGCGACTGACTTCATAAGACAAGCGATCCTAAACAAGGGTCGCTTTTTAGCAGTCAAAAAGCCCTTAAATCTATTACTTTAAGAGCTTCACTTCCATTATTTCCACTTCGGTTCCTCTGGCAAACGGTCTAATTCTACACCAAAGCCTCGGGCCAAGTCATCCAATTCCTTTTCAAAAACGTCTAGTTCCTGTAAGACAAGTTCATACTGTCCCTCAGACAATAAACGCTTAAAACGAAGACCACGACTCAAAACAAATTCCATTTCTATTTGGACCGTTCTGTGTACATGTTCCCAATAGTTGTTAGCAAACCCTCTTTGCTTTTCCTCAGCATTAAGGTGGTCCACTAATGCATAATAGGAATCCCAAGCAACGCCCTTCATCTGCTCTGCATCTCTAATACCTTCGAAGAGATCGTCACGTTTGGCTTCGAGTGCTTCTACCTCTTTTCTCAAAGCCTCACGTTCAGCACTTAGTGCTTCAATATCATGTTTTAAGTTGTTGATTTCTACCATTTTCAAACTCCTTATCTCACGTTCTAGACAATAAAACGGCCATACGAGGCCGCTCTATTATCTTCCATATTTCATACGAAGGATTTTTTCCTGGTTCGCATTCAAACGAAGAAGGATAACCACTTTATCAATACTCATATTGCTCTCAAGAAGACGTTCAGCCGCCATCATAAGACCATTATTGATACCTAGTTGAAGGACTGGATTTTCATTATCATTGATATCAAAGATATATTTGTTATTTGGAAGATCGAAAAGGACTTTTACCGCTCCAAAGAGTTGCTCAAAATTGTCGATTTCCAAGTCGAAGACTGGCTTAGTACCTGGTTTGAGGCTACGTCCACGGTGGTTAAACCACATAGAATGCCAGCCACCATTGAAGGCACCCATGACATCATTGTCATAAGAATCTCCAACGTAGAGCGTCGTCGATGGATTCATATCAAATTGCTCAGCTGCGAGGTTGAAGATTTCCTTCTCAGGCTTTTGGAAACCTGTCGCCTGACTGACGATGACACGCTTAGGGTCCACATAATCATAAAGTCCCAACTTCTTGACCTTCTTAAGTTGGTGCTCTGTTGGTCCATTGGTAATAATACCCATAGGAACATTTTTTTCCTTGAGGAAATCAAGGGTCATGCGCATCTCATCAAGCATGGTGATATTCTCCAACTCATGCTCGTAAACCTCTTGGAAATGGTTACCCGTTTCTTCATCAATTTCACGGTAGCCAAACTCCAAAAGGGTCTCTTTACAGCGCCAAAAACGGAAATACTCAGTTGTCCACTCACCGGCCATTACACGTGGAAAACCAACATCAGAATAGTGGCGGAAACGAATGTAGGCTTGATTCATGTGGCTCATATCAAAGTCAGGGAAACATTTTTCCATGGCAATACGATAAGGTGCCTGTTGGTCATAAATAGTATCGTCAACGTCAAAAACAATAGAAGTAATCATCTGTCCGTTCTTTCTTATATCATTCTCTTGTCAGAGACTTAAATAAATTAGGAAACTAACAACTAAACTACTACATAAGTCAGCTCCTCATTTAATCTTCAGTCTTGCAAAAGTAAGCTTTTAGTCAACTGTCTAGGGCAATCTTACTCGTCTGTTTTTTAACTAAGATGCAATTGCCCAAACAGTCTTATTATACCGTTTTTACCCTTTCTTTTCAATTTTCGACCCCAACTTAAGGAAAGATTATTCGTGTTTTGAAGATAGAAAAAGGTTTGGAACAATTTGTCCCAAACCTAATGCATCTTGTCATATTTAGACGCTTATTTAATTTCTTTAAAGGTCATTTTTTGTTTGACTTCACCCTGACCACCTTTGGCAATCTGGTAATAGAAATCTTTTGATGTGAAGTGGTCGCCATAAGCAAAGACCTTGTTGTACTGCCATTGTGACAATTGATCGTCCTCTTTTTTACCGAGTGTCAATGTTGTTTTTGTCACACTGTATTCCCACTTAGCTGTTTGGTCATCATAGGCCTTGTCAAAATCAGTCTGACTCTTAGCAGCATTAACCACTGTCGTACGATCTTGACTCACAAGCGCCTTGTTCCCACCTTCTTGGAAGGCTACATACATGACACGATTATTGACCTCACCGTTTAGAGTACTTGAGTATTGGTAAACCTTACCAGGTACGACACTATCCAAATGGTGTGTTCCCCAGTAATAGAAAGCACCAAATCCAGCTCCCGTAACCAAGAGACAGGCGAGAACGACACTAATAATGATATTTCTCTTTGACATGTGCTGCCCCTCTCTATTCGTCACCAGTTAGGTCAGAGAAAGTTGCCTCTGAGTCTGTTTCAGTGTGGCTTGAAGAACTTGATGAAGAGCGTTCAATGCTTGATGAGCTTGAACTCATACGTGTTTCTGTTTGAGAATCATCACTTGATGAAGCCTTAGATTCAGATGATTTTTCAGTGCTTGATGATGAACTTTCTTTTTCTTTGTAAACATCAACGTTGAAAGCCCACTTATCACCCTTATAACTTACCTTAATTTGGGCATATTTTGCCTTGATAAGCTCTGACATTTTACCACCATTGTTAAGGGTGTCGTAAATCTTTTCAGCGAGAGCTTTGGCATTAGCTTCAGTTTTGGCACCATCTTTAGGAGCATTAGCAATATCTTCATCTTTAGCAGTTTCACCTTGACGGTAAAGAGCTGTGCTTTCAGTGTCCTTCTTAGCTGTAGCATTTGCACCAGTCTTATCACCTTCATGTGAGAAGAAAGTCCATGCAGGACTACCTGAGCGTTTTTGTTGGTAAACTTGTTCGAATTCACTTTGGACCTTGTCTTGGAAAGCATCATCAGTCAATTCTTTTTCTTTAGAACTTTCTGTACTTGCTTTGCTTTCACTACTGCTTGCTGTTGAGCTTGATGCAGAAGATGATGATGAAGATCCACTTGTTGAGCTTGATGAAGCATCTTTAGATTCTGATGATGACGAAGATGAGTCCTTGCCATCTTTAGAATCTTTAGTATCTTTGTCTTTATCGTTATTATTGTTAGTCGTGTTATTTGAGAATGAAACGCTATTGTCAGAATTATCTGGAGCGTAAATCACTGTATTCTTAGAATGGTCATCAGAGACAAAAGTGCTGTTATTGATAATCACTCGGTTGTTATCACCGTAGTAGTTGTTGATAACAATCTTAGAATGTGCACAACGGTAACCATTACCAGTCACATGGTAACCTGCTGGGACATCACCATCACGTTTCAAGATGAGGACATCACCTGCAAAGATAAGATCAATATTCTGAATATTGTTATCGTAGGCTAATTTTTCAATAGAAATTCCAGTCGCTTGAGAGATTCCCCACAAGGTATCTCCCCATTGAATCACGTACTGTTGACCATCTAACTGCTGTGGATTGATGTTCTGAGTTGTCAAATTATTTGTAATTTGTTCAGGTGTGCTGGCAATCCAGTTTGTAATATCAGCAGCGTGGGCACTCGTTTGATTTTGATAAAAGCTATCTGCTAACACAGATACCGTAGGCATCCCAATAGGTGCTAGTAAAGCGCCAAGCATCACGGCTTTACTAACATAATTTTTCTTTTTCATCGTATTTCCTCCTTATATCATACGAAACTTACTTTGCTATTGTACACCCTTTTTATTATATTTGTCAATAAATTCTATAACTTTCTAATCAAAGATTAATGCTAGTTAACGATTTGTCCTAAAAATAGACAAATCCTAGCTTTATTTATCTGACATTTAATCATTTGTCCTATCTTTAGAAGGTGATTTATGATACAATAATTACGACTATTTTATGGAGGACTAACATGTCAAATCAACACATGGAAGAATTGAACGATCAACAGATTGTCCGTCGTGAAAAAATGGCGGCCTTGGCTGAACAAGGAATCGATCCTTTTGGTAAGCGATTCGAACGCACAGCTACATCTGGTCAATTAAAAGAAAAATACGCTGACAAAACAAAAGAAGAATTGCACGAAATCAACGAAACTGCTACAATCGCAGGTCGTTTGATGACTAAACGTGGTAAAGGTAAAGTTGGCTTCGCCCACATCCAAGACCGCGATGGTCAAATCCAAATCTACGTGCGTAAAGATGCTGTCGGTGAAGAGAACTACGACATCTTCAAGAAAGCTGACCTTGGTGACTTCCTCGGTGTCGAAGGTGAAGTTATGCGTACAGATATGGGAGAACTTTCTATCAAGGCTACTCATATCACGCACTTGTCTAAAGCCCTTCGCCCATTGCCTGAGAAATTCCACGGACTTTCAGACGTTGAAACCATCTACCGTAAACGTTACCTCGATTTGATTTCTAACCGTGAAAGCTTTGACCGCTTTGTCACACGTTCAAAAATCATTTCTGAAATCCGTCGCTACCTCGATGCTCAAGGTTTCCTTGAAGTCGAAACACCTGTTCTTCACAATGAAGCTGGTGGTGCTGCTGCTAAACCTTTCATCACTCACCACAATGCACAAAACATCGACATGGTACTTCGTATCGCGACTGAGCTCCACCTCAAACGTCTCATTGTTGGTGGTATGGAACGTGTTTACGAAATCGGACGTATCTTCCGTAACGAAGGTATGGATGCCACTCACAACCCTGAGTTCACATCTATCGAAGTTTACCAAGCTTACGCTGATTTCCACGATATTATGAACTTGACTGAAGGTATCATCCAACACGCTGCTAAAGCGGTTAAAGGTGATGGACCTATCAACTACCAAGGAACTGAAATCAAAATCAACGAACCATTCAAACGCATCCACATGGTTGACGCAATCAAGGAAATCACTGGCGTCGACTTCTGGCAAGACATGACTTTGGATGAAGCCAAAGCTATCGCTACTGAAAAGAATGTTCCATTTGAAAAACACTACACTGAAGTTGGTCACATTATCAACGCCTTCTTCGAAGAATTCGTTGAAGAAACATTGATTCAACCAACTTTCGTTTACGGTCACCCAGTTGCTGTGTCTCCATTGGCTAAGAAAAACCCAGAAGATCCACGCTTCACTGACCGTTTCGAGCTCTTCATCATGACAAAAGAGTACGGAAATGCCTTCACCGAATTGAACGACCCAATCGATCAATTGTCACGTTTCGAAGCACAAGCTGCTGCTAAAGAACTCGGTGACGACGAAGCAACAGGCATCGACTACGACTACGTTGAAGCTCTCGAATACGGTATGCCACCAACAGGTGGACTCGGAATCGGTATCGACCGTCTCTGCATGCTTCTCACTGACACAACAACCATCCGTGATGTCTTGTTGTTCCCAACGATGAAATAAAAAGTGATATCCCATTAGTCAAATAATGGGATATTTTTATATGAGGTATAAACGTGTTCAAAAAACTGAAGTCCCTATTTAAGAAAAAATCAATTGTGGGTGAACAGCCTGAGACAAAGATAGAAGAAAGCCAATTAGACTTTCCCATAGACCGTGCAGATTATTTTTTCGATCACGCACTTGTATTTTATTGTGAAGAAAATAATATCCCTTCAGAAAAACTAAGCCAATCAGACATGCTAGAGATTAGTAAAAGAGCTGCTTTTCATCTCAGTATCTTCGTCGCCTGGCTAGCAAAACATGATTTTCTGAATCCCCAAAGTGATGGATTTAACCTTGAGGATGAACAAAAACTCAAGAATGAAACGATTACGGGTACAGACTATCTCTTTAAACATCTTGATGAAAAACTCTATTCAACTGATATCAGTAACACACTCCTTCCCTTCATCTCTGATTTTTATGAAGATTACATGGATTTCTGTTATACAGTCTTGGTTGATGATGTTGCTAGAACTGAATTTGACTGGAAAATCTATCACTTGGTTGAAGATGATATTGACGAGATGTTTAGTCAATATAAGACTCACATCAGATAATATTTAAAAACGCTTCCCTCAATCGAGAGAAGCATTTTCTTATTTCCAAAATTTTGCTTTTGAAGCTGCGACCCAAGCTGACAAACAAGCAAGGGCTACTACTGCATAGATAGCGTATTGTTTCGTAGGATAAAGCCAGGCTTTGTTTTCTTCATGCCAGCGAGACTTCCAGAGGCCAATGTAATCGCCCGTCATTCCAGGATTTTTAAGGCGCTCCATGTAATTGGCAGGTAGGTTATCAGGCTGATTCATCTGCACGTTAACGATAAAGATAACCAAAGCAAGCGCAATGACAACTAGGAGTGCCAGGGTAATCTTTTTCTTAGCTGTTAGTTGAAATGTTTTCAATTATTTTTCTCCCTCATTTATGAAATAATCTACTCATATAGTTTAGTATAAAAAGGCAATTCTGAAAAGTCCTCTATGACACCAATGTAAGATAAGTCAAAACCTTGCACATCTTCCTCATGGTGCTATAATAAAGATGTCGGTCTGTCTAGAAATAATACACTTTTAGGCAGATATGACTTAGAAAGAGGTGTTTATGACATATTCAAAGAAGGTTTCCCTTTCTGAGGTAAACCAATCCAT
Organism: Streptococcus sp. HMSC064H09; assembly: GCF_001812625.1. Classification (NCBI taxonomy): domain Bacteria; kingdom Bacillati; phylum Bacillota; class Bacilli; order Lactobacillales; family Streptococcaceae; genus Streptococcus; species Streptococcus sp. HMSC064H09. The sequence goes on along the minus strand of NZ_KV809550.1, from coordinate 57,777 downwards.
AGATACACCAAATAATAATCGTTTTTGGCAAAATCTTAAGGCTTTCTTGGGACCTGGGGCTCTTGTGGCCGTGGGTTACATGGATCCAGGGAACTGGATTACCAGTGTCGTCGGTGGGGCGACCTACAAGTATAGTCTGCTTTTTGTCATCTTAATTTCATCTTTAATCGCTATGCAGTTGCAACAAATGGCTGGGAAATTAGGGATTGTGACCCAAATGGACTTAGCTCAAGCGACTGCCTATCACTCGCCCAAATGGTTGCGATACACACTTTGGGTGATTCTGGAGCTTGCCTTAATGGCAACGGATTTGGCTGAGGTGCTTGGTTCTGCCATTGCTCTTAACCTGCTCTTTGGTATTCCAATTATGGTTGCCATTCTGGTGACAGTCCTTGATGTCTTCCTGCTACTGCTCATCATGAAGCTGGGATTCAAAAAAATCGAGGCTATTGTTTCAACCTTGATTTTGACTATCTTGGTTATCTTTGTCTATCTGGTAGCCTTGTCTGAACCTAGTATTACGGGAATCCTAGAGGGTTATCTCCCTACGCCAGCGCTCTTCGAGCCACATGCTGCTGGACATACCAACCAGTTGACCTTGGCGCTTGGGATTGTGGGTGCGACCGTTATGCCACATAACCTCTACTTGCACTCATCCTTGTCACAGACTCGTAAGGTTGACTATTCTGATGGCAAAGACGTGACTAAGGCTGTCCGTTTCATGACCTGGGATTCTAACATCCAGTTGACTTTGGCCTTTGTGGTTAACTCCCTCCTCTTGATTTTGGGAGCAGCTCTCTTCTTTGGTCATGCTTCTGATATTTCAGCTTTCTCACAGATGTACAATGCTCTTCAGGACTCTAAGATTGCTGGTGCGGTAGCTAGTTCGACACTTTCAACACTCTTTGCCTTGGCGCTCTTGGCTAGTGGTCAAAACTCTACCATTACTGGTACTCTGACTGGCCAAATTGTCATGGAAGGCTTTCTCCACATGAGGTTACCGCAGTGGGTAATTCGTTTATTCACACGTCTCTTCGCCTTGCTACCTGTTATCGTTGTAGCTATTCTCTACGGTGATCAAGAAAAGACTCTGGATCAACTGCTGGTTTATTCACAGGTTTTCCTTTCACTTGCCTTGCCATTTTCTATCTTCCCTTTGATTTACTATACTTCTAAGAAATCACTCATGGGAAAACACGTCAATGCCAAGTGGAATACCTTCCTTGGTTATGCCATCGCTATTGTCCTAACCATTCTCAATCTCAAACTTATCTTTGATACGTTTTAAACAAAAAAATAAGGCCAGCGCCATGCTGACCTTGTTTTAGTTTTTGAAGGCGTCAACGAGAACTTGGAATTCTTCGTTGCTGAGGGTAATCCCCTTGCCCATCTTGGTATGGTCTGGACTCCATGTACGGATGTCATACTTAGCTGGTGCGCCATTGAAACTCACACGATTGAGTTCCTTAGTCCAACCCTTGTCATTCTCAGACAAGACCAAGAGTTTTTCTTCAATTTCAAATGAAAATTCTGCCATTTGCTTACCTCCACTAGCTTTATTCGTTTTTTTCTGTGAAAATTGTCTGTTTTAGAATGAAGTTATCCACAAAAATTCACCTTTCATGCTATAATTATTTTATCAAGAAACGAGGGAAATGACCATGATAAACTTTTTAGAAGCCGTAAAGCATCAGCTTCATCAGTTTGTGGAAATAGGTCACAGCAAACCTGTCCACCTAATGCAGAATCAACTTATTAACGATATCTATCATGCTATTGATCATAATCAAATGGTCATGCTGACATCCAATCAGAAGACCTATAAGGGCTACATCAACCGTTATGACAGGGAGCGACAAGCCATCTTTATCGAGCAGGATAAGATCATCAGCATGATTGAACTTGATGAAATCAAACGTCTAAAAATCATATCACAACGAGGTTAAGTTTATCAGTTAACCTCGTTTTATTATTAGGTTGACTTTTTTGAAACCACTTGCTATAATAAGTTAACTATTTATTTACGAAAGGTTAACTAAAAATGACACAAAATCGTACACTGTCACTTATTCTTCCAGCTTTTGGTGCTGCCATCATTGCTGCCCTAGCTCAAATTGTTATTCCTATCGGTGCAGTTCCCATTACTCTGCAAACTTTTGCTGTCGGACTTGTTGCTGCTATCCTTAAGCCAAGAGAGGCGACACTTGCTGCTACCCTCTACCTGATTCTAGGCGCCATTGGTCTACCAGTTTTTGCAGGTGGAGGCGGTGGGCTCCAATCCTTCTTTGGACCTTCAGCTGGCTATTTGTTGGCCTATCCATTTTTCGCCTTTGTCACTTCAAAACTAACTCATGCTGAGACTCCTATCTGGAAAATCTTTGTGGCTTTTGTTTTGGGAGATGCACTTGTCTTTGTTGGTGGTATCCTCAGCCTGCACTTTCTCGGAAAAATGGGATGGTCTGCAGCTGTAGCTGTTGGCTTGACACCCTTTATTATTCCTGACCTCTTAAAAGGTCTCATCGTCGCTTTGGTGACTAAGCCAGTCTTAAAAGCTCTTAAAAATCATAGTTACTTTAACTAAAAAAGATTGAAGACTTTGTTCATGTGAACAGAATCTTCAATCTTTTTATTTTTCAAAATAAATATCATAGTGCTTTGAACAAGCTGGGTTGAAGGCACTGTGACAATTGGGACAAGCTTCTACATCTTGATACTCCTCAATTGTCATCTCATGCCTACAAACGCCACAGATAAGGATCTTGTCCTGCTTCAATTGACAAGGATAAGCTCGAAAGCTATGTTTCTCTAAGCAATCATGACACTGATAACAGGCATAATACTTCTGGCACTCGAAGCATTTTAGGGCAACTATATCTAGTGGAGAATGGTAGTGTTGACACCTACTCTGATCATCTACCAGGAGCCCATTGATTTGACTTGTCATTAGGCACGAACAGTTTTGCTTGAACCGTCTTTTTGGTAGAGGTTAATCAAACCTTCTTTAGTTGAACGAATCATGTCACCAGGTTTAACTTCTTGTGGCACGGTAATTGTAAGAAGTTCCATTGGGTTTGGTGCACGGTCAATCTTGTTACCATTGGCATCGTGAAGGTCTTTGATATCACACTCGAAATGACGGAAGCCTGGTCCGTAGAATTCAACGTGGTCACCTTCGAGGATAACGTTACGTTGACGGATAGTAGCTGTCATAGTTGCTGGATCAAAGTCTACGACTTCACCAACGAATTTGTATTGTGGAATCTTACGACGAGCTCCAAAGAGTTGTTCGTTTTCTGTTGGTGTCTTGTAGTAGAAACCTGTTGCCAATTCACGCTGGGCAACTTTCCAGAGTTCGTTAATCAAATCATCTTTGATGGCATAAAAGGCTTCTGCACTTTCCATGTAAGCGTCACAAGCAGCCTTGTAACAGTTGGCAACTGTTGAGACATAGTGGACAGATTTCATACGACCTTCGATTTTAAGGCTATCAACGCCATTATCGATAAGGTCAGGGATATTTTCAATCATACACATGTCAACGGCTGACATAGAGTATTCTTCAGGAACTTCACCTTTGATACTCTTACGTTCTTGGCCGAATGGCATGTCGTAAAGGTCATATTTCCAACGACAAGACTGTGAACAACCACCACGGTTGGCATCACGGTCTGACATGTGGTTAGAAAGGGTACAGCGACCTGAGTATGAGATACACATAGCGCCATGGACAAAGGCCTCAATTTCAAGATCCGTACGCTTACGGATTTCAGCCAACTCTTCCATGGTAACCTCACGTGCCAAAACGACACGGGTCAAACCATACTCTTTCCAAAAATGGAAGGTTTCAACGTTTGTCGCAGATGCTTGTGTAGACAAGTGGATGTTAAGTCCTGGTGCGTAGGTTGAACAGATTTCAATCAAGGCTGGGTCAGATACGATAACAGCATCGAGTCCCATGTCACGCAATTCACGGAACCACTCACCAGCACCTTTTTCATTTCCTTCATGGGTAACCATGTTTGAAGCAACGTGCACATCAACACCACGAGCGTGAGCATATTCGATACCTTCTCGAAGCTCATCCATGGTAAAGTTTCCGGCACGGCTACGCAAACCATAGGCTTGTCCACCAACGAAAACAGCATCTGCGCCGTAATTTACAGCGACTTTCAATTTTTCCAAAGTTCCAGCAGGTACAAGTACCTCTGGGCGTTTTTTAGTTGTAGTCATAATTTCTCCAATTTGCAAGATTGTCGATTTTAAGTTTTGAACAACTCCTTCGTTCCCTGAAAATGGAAAACTCTCAAACGAAGGAGGAAGTATTTTTATTTTACACGGTCAGGTTCATAGTCGTAGAAACCTGTGTCCAAACCACGGTTGGCTGGGTGTAATTTATGAATAGCCTCATCAAAGAGGAAGGCTTGGTCTTGTGAAAATTCGCCAGCCTCGATGAGGTCACGAGCCTTCACAAAATACTCAGTGATTTTTACAAAGTTTTCACCTGGGCAATAAACGCCGTCCAACTTCCAGTGGTCAAAACCATGTTCAACGAGTTCTGAAAGTTTAGTCATCATATCCAAGTCATTGTTGGCAAAGATATGTGTCCCGTGCATATCTTCATAAACTGAGTAGTGAGAATCTGGATCTCCTGGCTCAGAAAGGAAGAGGTCACGTTCTTTGGTAACAGCTTCATCCGTTTTGATAAAGTTGTAATAGTTTTGAAGAAGTGGACGTTTTGAGTGGTGAATGATACTTGCACCATAAACCAAAACCTCAGCTGGAATCTGAAGATTTTCAGCCATGATGAATAGTTCCGCAGATGGAATCTCACGAGCCAAAACCGCTTCAGATGCTCCTGCCTGTTTGCCCCAGAAATTAATCTGACGGCTAGAGGTTACCATAGTTGAAGCATCATAAATCATTTTGAAGGGACGTTTGTCACGGTTACAGATGTAGAAAACTCCTGCATCACCAACCGTGATATAATCTGCCTTGATTTCTTCAAGAAAATCAAGATAGTCTGGAAGAGCATCCATCATACCTTGGTGCATGAGGGCATTAACGGCAACAGTCAATTCCTTGCCTGACTCATGTACCAGCTCTGCAATCTTTCGCATTTCTGCGAATGAAAAAGGCTTAGGCAAACGAAGGCCAAAGGCTTTTTCGCCGATATAAATACGATCTACGCCAAGTTCTAGGAGCTCACGTGCTTGCTCGTAGCTCTCAGCAGTCGCTGTAATTACAATTTTTTCCATAACTCACATTATAGCACAAATGATTTGATTTTTTTAGAATTTTTAGGTTCAAAACTATGTATCTCAATATTTTAAATTAGTTTTTAAATACTATAATTTTCACAAAAATCAAAAAAAACTTTGCAATATAAATTTTTTATGGTATTATTAATGAGATTCTAAATAGTGAAATACTGACTAAGTATTTTAACCTACACGAAAAAGTGATTTAGATATTTTATATAGAAAGGAGGCAGACATGGCTGACAACTTACACCGTCAATTTGATCACATCGAAGATTTCGAGACTGAGCGTCTTCAAACGACGAATTACCAAGATTATCAAACTTTAAATAGTAATAGTATTAAGCTACAAGATATGATTTTCTTTGGACGTATCTCAAGCTTCTGTGTTTCAACAGTCCTAGTTGCCTTCCTTTTCTTGGTAGCACAGGTGGCTACCTTCTGGGCCTTCTTCTGGGCAATTACCATCAGCGTCATTGGTCAGATAGGCATTTATGTCCTAATCGAGTATTATAAAGCACAAAAACGTTGACTGTTTGGTCAACGTTTTTTTCGTACTAAAAAAAGCCTCATGGGCTTTCTTTTTATTTTGCTTCTGCTGCTTCTTCAGAGATATCTTTGATATCAATGACGATATCATCAACGATAGCTTTTGTTTCTGCTTCAACATCTGCTTGCTCAGGAGTTACTTGAGCAGTTTTCTCTTTGATAAGTTCAAAGCTCTCTTTTGCAAAGTCAGCAACTTGAGCTGTTTTTTCTTGGACAGCTTTTGTCAAATCATCCGCAGTGATGTCGCCATTTTCAAATTTTGTTTTATAGTCTTGGAAAGTATCGACTGCCAAATCTTTGTAGTCGTTAGCTTTTTCCACCACTTGATTTTGATAAGCTTTAGGATCTTCTTTGAATGAAGCGATTTCTTCATCAATACGTGCTTTAACAGCTTTACCTTTTTCAGTTGTAAAGAAGTATGCTGCTGCAGCTCCAGAAGCTGCACCAATGATTAGGGTATTTAAAAATTTACTCATGAAAAGATCTCCTTATTTTTTCTTGTCTTTTTTACCAAAAAGTTTTGAGGCAACCTTACCGATAGCAAAGGCTGAACCTGCCTTACCGACACTTGCTCCTGCTGCACTTGCTTTAGCACCGAGGTAACGGGCTTCAGTATTCAAGTCAGAGACACTTTCTGAAAGCTCAGCTACTGCTACAAAGAGAGGATCGATGGTTTGAACTTTTTCATTAACATCTTCAACCAAGACGTTTGCCTTAGCCAAGATTTCATTTGTTTGATGAAGGGTTACATTGATATCTGTACGAAGCACAGCAACTGTTTCTTCAACTTCTTTAACCACATGACGGGTACGAAGTAGGGTAGGGATTAATGCAATGAGGAACGCAGCAAGTGCGATTGCGATAATAAGAAATGCAATTTCTGCCATAGTTTAGGACTCCTTTGACCTTTTTAAAAGGTTACTACAAGAAAACTGAAATAGATTCTTCAGTTTCCAGTAACCTTTGTTATGATAATTTTCATTATATTATAACAAAGTCTGAGCGGTATGACTAGTTTTTCATTTTATAATCTGCCTCTGGACGTTGCTTTCGCAAATATAGTAAGATAGCACCCAAGATGATAATGGCGATGCTGACCCATTGAGAAACACGCAAGCCAGCAAACATGAGACTATCGGTACGCATACCTTCAATGACAAAACGTCCAAGACCATACCAGATAAGGTAAAATGAGGTCACATCTCCTTGACGTAGTTTCTTATAAAAGCGTCTTAGTCCTAGGATAGTGATAAATCCGACTAAGTTCCAAAGACTTTCATAAAGAAAGGTCGGTACACGATAACTCCCATCAATGAACATCTGCTGGCGAATAAATTCTGGGACATAATTCAGATGACTAACTGCTCTTCCGTAAGCCTCTTGGTTAACAAAATTTCCCCAGCGACCGATACTCTGAGCAATCATAACGCCAGGTGATGCAATATCAAGAAAATCCAAGACAGCAATGGCATGACGTTTCGAAAACCAATAGAGGACAGCTGCACCTGCAATCAAGCCACCATAAATGGCAATTCCGCCATTCCAAATCGCAACAATTTCTGAAAGATTCTGACTGTAGTAAGACCACTGGAAGATCACATAGTAGAGCCTTGCACCAACAATGGCTATAGGAAAGGCAAGAAGAATAAAATCTAGGATGTTTTCAGGGTCAATTCCCTTTTCGGGAGCCCAACGCTGAGCCAGATAAACGGCTAGTAAAAGACCAGATACAATACAGATGGCATACCAATGAATACTGATTGGACCAAGTCTTAGGGCAATTGGATCAATGGTAGCTAACATCAGTCTTCACCATTCTTACTAATGAGGTTGGTCAAACGGTCCTCAAAGGTTTTGGTTGCATCAAATCCCATTTGCTTAGCACGATAGTTCATTGCTGCAGCTTCGATAACGACTGAAACGTTACGTCCTGTCTTAACAGGAATGCGGATACGTGGAATCTTAACGCCCTGCAATTCAATTTCTTCATTGCCATTTCCAAGACGGTCAAAGATCTTGCCATTTTCAAAATTATCAAGATAAATAGCCAACTGAACTTGAGAGGAATTACGGACAGCACTAGCTCCGTAAAGGCTCATAACGTCAATGATCCCAACCCCACGAATTTCAAGAAGATGGCGGAGGATTTCCGCGGGCTCACCCCAGAGAGTCTCCTCATCCTTAGCATAAACATCCACACGGTCGTCAGCGACAAGACGGTGACCACGTTTCACCAACTCAAGCCCTGTCTCACTCTTACCGATGCCAGAGTCTCCTTGAATAAGAACTCCCATCCCGTAGATATCTACCAAAACACCATGGACACTAGTTCGTTCAGCTAATTGCGAGTTAAGATACCAAGACATGTCACCTGAAAGCGACGATGTGCCGTTTCGTCCTTGAAGAACTGCTACACCATTTTCCTTAGCAGCTCGAAGCATCTCTTCCGGAATCTCAAGACCACGCGCCACGATAACAGCTGGAGTTTCCGCTTTAAACATATTCGCAAAAACAGAATAACGGTTGTAATCAGTCATGGTTTTAAGGTAGGACCACTCCTTCATCCCAACCAACTGAAGTCGTTCAGGTGAATAATAGTCAAAATACCCCGTCATTTCTAAACCAGGACGAGAGATATCAGCTGTTGTTATCGCTTTTGCCAAAAGCTCCTTATTTCCATAGACAACCTTGAGTTTAAGCCTATCAACCAGCATTTTAACAGTTACTATCATGTTATTTCCTCCGATTATTTACTAGTTTCATTGTATCATAAAAAGGTTTTCAATGCGGTTCTCAAAGCAAAAAAGACCTATGACTAGCACTAAGGCCAATCATAGATCTTTTCTATTATAATTTACTCACCAATTCCACTCGTCTTCGACAGGTTCAGCGTTTTTACGTTTACGTCCATCCTTGAGTTTGATTTCGGGATAAATATCTTCTTTGTAAGGAAGGAGAAAGGCTAAAACCAAGTATAGAAAGATTCCAAACTGCGTTGAAACCATTAGAATAACAGCCAAGATACGAGCCAAAGCTAGGTCCCAACCAAACTTATCTGCCAAACCTGCAACAACACCGGCGACGAGTCTATTTTTTCGTGTTTTATAAAAACGATTTGACATGGTCTTCTTCTCCCATCATTTCTTTGATTTAATTATATGATTTTTTTAAATTAAAAAAATCAGCCCTAGGACTGATTTAGAAAAATGAGCTTGCCTCGACACAGACCGCATCCAAACTTCTGTGTATTGACACGGCGTTTGCGACGGTAGATATGACCACAAGATTGGCACTGATAGAGGTAGTACTTCTCCTTTTGACCTTGCATCTTTGGAGCGTATCTAAGGCCTTCAACCTTGGCTAGTAAGTCCTTAAAATCTCTATCAACATGCTTGTAGCCCTTACCTTGAAAATAAAGGTGATAATGACAAAGCTCGTGGCGGACGATTTTTCGAAAGGTCTCAAGACCATGTTCCTCATAGAGTTTTGGATTGAAATCTAAGTGTCCATCCTTGGGAAAGAACCGCCCTCCAGTGGTCCGGAGACGCTTGTTCCACAAGGCTTGATGCTTAAATTCCCAGCCAAAATCTTCTATAGAAACAGTCTTAACATAATCAGTTAGATTCACGTGGATTCACCAAGGAGAGGTTGAGTTTTTCATGCTCCAAATCAACTTTTGATACCCACACGGTAACCAAATCCCCAACAGAAACGACCTGACTTGGGTGGTTAACGAAGCTCTTACTCATCTCAGAGATATGGATAAGTCCATCCTCATGGACACCGATATCCACAAAGGCACCAAAGTCCACAACATTTCGGACTGTCCCTTCAAGTTTTTGTCCGACTGACAAGTCTTTGAGTTCAAGAACATCCTGACGAAGTACTGGTGCTTCAAAATCATCACGGAGGTCACGACCTGGTTTCAAAAGGTCAGCGATGATATCTTTAAGGGTTTCCTGTCCAAGCACTAGCTCTTCTGCTGTTTCTTTAAGATTAAGAGCCTTCAATTTCTCTTTGGCAGAGTCGTCCAAATCTGTGATATCCAACTGCTTGAAGAGGTCTTTTACCGCTGGGTAAGACTCTGGGTGGACCCCTGTATTATCCAAGATATTCTTGGCATTTGGGATACGGAGGAAACCAGCTGCTTGTTCGAAAGCCTTGGCACCGAGACGTGGGACCTTTTTGATTTCAGCACGTGATGCAATCTCACCATTTTCCTCACGGTAGGCAACGATATTTTCAGAGATGGTCTTGTTGAGTCCTGACACGTGTGACAAGAGGGTACTACTTGCCGTATTGACATTGACACCGACTTGGTTAACCACGGTATCAACGACGAAATCAAGATTTTCAGACAGTTTCTTCTGACTAACATCGTGCTGGTATTGGCCTACTCCGATTGATTTAGGGTCAATCTTAACCAACTCGGCCAATGGGTCTTGGAGACGACGAGCAATAGAAATGGCAGAGCGTTTTTCAACCGTCAAATCTGGAAACTCATGGCGGGCCAACTCTGATGCAGAGTAGACAGAGGCACCACTTTCATTGACAATGACATAAGAAGTTTCTGGGAAATCCTTGAGGACTTCTGCTACAAAAGCTTCACTTTCACGGCTTGCTGTTCCATTACCGATCGCAATAATCTCAATGGCATACTTTTTGATGAGGTCAGCCAAGTCTTTTTTAGCCTGTGCGATTTTAGCCTGACTTGCTGGAGCTACTGGATAGATAACTTGCGTTGTAATGAGCTTACCAGTTTGGTCAACCACGGCCAACTTAGCCCCTGTACGAAAGGCTGGGTCAAAACCAAGTACCATCTTGCCTTTAAGTGGCGATACTAGAAGGAGGCTTCGAAGATTTTGAGAGAAAAGTTGAATAGCACCATCTTCTGCTGCTTCAGTCAATTCGCTTCGGATACGACGCTCCATAGCTGGAATGATTTTCTTCTTGAGAGATTGATTGATAACTTCCTCGATATAGTCATTTTTTTGTTTGAAACGAGCACTGTAGAAACGGTGCATTTTCTCAAGATTGTGCTTAAAGCTTACCTTGATAACGCCTAGTTTCTCCCCACGGTTAAGGGCTAACGTACGGTAACCTTGAAGTTTAGACACCTTATCCTCAAAATCATAGTAAATCTTGAAAGTTTCTTTTTCATCCAGCGATTGATCCTTGAGGGTTGAAGTGATGTCACTGTTGTTCCAGATTTCGTTGTAGGTCCAAGAGCGCAAGCTATTGTCCTCAGAAAAGGCCTCAACCAAAATATCCACAGCACCCGCAAGAGCCTTATCAGCTGTTGGAAAGGCTTCAGATATCAGCTTTTCAGCTTCAGCCTTGAGGTTGGGACTATTTTGCAAGATAAGACGAGCCAATGGGAAAAGACCTGCTTCACGAGCAACCGTCGCCTTGGTGCGGCGTTTTTCCTTATAGGGGAGGTAGAGTTCTTCCACATCCGCCAACTTTTCAGCCGCTTCAATGGCTGACTTGAGTTGGTCAGTCAATTTACCCTGAGCCTCAATCTTGGCCAGAACTGTTTCCTTACGGTCTTGAAGAGCCGTCAAGGACTTGTCCATATCAATGATGGCCTTGATTTGCGTTTCATCCAGATTGCCTGTTTTTTCCTTACGGTAACGGGCAATGAAAGGAATGGTATTGCCTTCTGCGGTCAATTCCAAAACTGTTTCAACTTGTTGTTTTTTTAAGCCCAATTCCTGAGCCAATGTGTCTAGATTACGATTTTCCATAAGTTCTATTATACCACGATAGGAGATTTGCTTGGGTAGAAAACCTTGTAGCTGAAGCGAGAATTTTTAAGCAAGAGGTAGTATAATAGAAAGGTAGACCTATTGTTAGGGGCTATTTCTTTCGGAAAATAGATGCATCTTCCTAGAAGCAGAGCTTCTTCGGTCGATGCCCTAATCTTCTCTTAGAAATGACGCCCTTAGTATCTTTTTGCAACTGAACTCGGGCTATTTCTTTCGGAAAATAGATGCATCTTCCTAGAAGCAGAGCTTCTTCGGCCGATGCCCTAATTTTCTCTTAGAAATGACGCCCTTAGTATCTTATTTTAACTCGGAGGCTTTTTATGGCGGTTATTCAGAAAAAAACAAATGAACTTGAAAGTATGATGGCATCTTTTGCGGCTATCCCTGATTTTGAGAAGGCGGGAACTGATCCTAAGAAGGACAAACGTCTTCAAGAAGATAAGAAGAAATAATAGTTATGGCTATTTTTCATCAACTACCAGATAGCGTTTTGCAGCTTCTGGCAGTTTTTCTATCTATTATTATTGAAGCCCTGCCCTTCGTTTTACTGGGAAGCATCTTGTCTGGCTTTATCGAAGTCTTCGTGACTCCTGAAAAGGTCCAAAACTTCCTGCCGAAAAACAAGATCCTGGCTATTCTCTTTGGAACTCTAATTGGTTTTATTTTCCCTTCTTGTGAGTGTGGGATTGTTCCCATTATCACGCGCTTTTTAGAGAAAAAAGTGCCTAGCTACACGGCTATTCCTTTCATGGCGACTGCTCCTATCATTAATCCAGTCGTTCTTTTTGCGACCTATACGGCCTTTGGGAACTCTTGGTACTACGTGCTTTTACGTTTCGTCGGAGCTTTCTTGATTGCCATGATTTTGGGAATCTTGCTTGGCTTTGTGGTGGATGACCAGATTCTTAAGGACAATCGTAAGGCCAGTCATGTGCACGACTATAGTGGTTTGTCAGCTGGTAAGAAAGTTTTTCAAGCCTTGATTCATGCGGTAGATGAATTTTTCGACACTGGGCGTTACCTGATTTTCGGGAGCCTGGTGGCCGCAGGGATGCAGACCTACCTACCGACCCGTATTCTTACGACCATCGGTCATAATTCGGTGACAGCCATCCTCATCATGATGCTTTTGGCCTTTATCCTCTCACTGTGTTCGGAGGCGGATGCCTTTATCGGGGCTTCCTTACTCTCTAGTTTTGGAGTGGCACCAACAGTGGCCTTTCTCATCATCGGTCCTATGGTTGATATCAAGAACCTAATCATGATGAAACACCAGTTTAAGACACGCTTTGTTGGTCTCTTCGTAGGAACCGCAAGTCTGGTGACAATCATTTACTGTCTGGTATTGGGGGTGATTTAATGTTACGTTTTCTCATCTTATCTGGGTATTTTGAGCTGGTCATGTACTTGCAAGTTTCTGGCAAGCTCAACCAGTACATTAATATCCACTACTCCTACTTGGCCTACATTTCCATGGTGCTTTCCTTTATCCTCGCTGTGGTTCAACTCATTGTTTGGATGAAGCAGATGAAGGTTCACTCGCATTTGTCAGGTCGAGTAGCCAAGGTAGCCAGCATCGTTCTCTTGGCCTTTCCAGTCCTTACGGGACTCTTGGTGCCAACAGTTACCTTAGATGCCAATACCGTGTCAGCTAAGGGGTATCATTTTCCACTGGCGGCAGGGAGTGATCCTAATCAGGCCGACCAAGAGGGAACGACTATCCAGTACTTGAAGCCAGACACCAGCTCCTACTTCACCTCCTCTGCTTATGAGAAGGAGATGACCAAGGAGCTAGCCAAGTACAAGGGACGTGAGACCATCCAGATTACCACGGAAAATTACATGGAAGTTATGGAGCTCATCTACCTCTATCCTAACGATTTTGTGGGCAAGAAGGTCACCTATACTGGCTTTGTTTACAATGATCCACAGACCAAGGGTTATCAGTTCATCTTCCGTTTCGGTATTATCCACTGTATCGCCGATTCAGGTGTTTACGGACTGGCGACAACAGGAAGTGACCAAACCTTCAAGGATAATACCTGGGTAAAAGTCACTGGTACCATCACTGTGGATTATTATCAAAATCTTAAACAGAGCCTCCCTATCCTCAATTTGACTGAGGTTAAAGAGGTCGGTCAACCTGACAATCCCTATGTTTATCGCGTATTTTAAAAAGCCAAGTTCAGTTGAACTGGCTT
>NZ_KV809550.1:0-43901 GCF_001812625.1 Streptococcus sp. HMSC064H09 | reverse complement strand
ACAGTTACTTAAATCTTGAGAGTACAAAAACTGAGGCTCTATCTCAACCTGTATGGATTCAGTTGTACAGTTACTTAAATCTTGAGAGTACAAAAACTGACAAAACATATAAAACAAGTGCAATGCAGTTGTACGGTTACTTAAATCTTGAGAGTACAAAAACGGGTAATATTGGTATCTATCAAAGTCCTTGGTTGTACGGTTACTTAAATCTTGAGAGTACAAAAACCTCAAATGAAATTTTGACGTTTTTATACCCACATAGTGATTATAAAATCAATAACTGTCATTGTCAATTCTTACTTTCTAAAAATTTCTGTAAAAGTTTTTCATCAGATGTTTGTGGATATCTTATACGGTAATTAAAATGAAACAATTGATTTAAGATATTCAAAATTACTGAATCAACAAGTGAGAGACTAGGTTGTCTCGTCATTTTTGTTAACAAATAAGGCGTCACAGTCTCTAAGGACATCCTAAAACCGTCTCTCGTTGGAAAATTATTGCTTGGATAGTGTTTCGCCACACTTTCATACATAAACTCTACATCATACAAATGCTCCACCTGGTCAGATAAAATATTGACAAACCTACTATTTTCCTCATCAATCTTTAAATAGCATTGATCACTTGGAAATAAAATAAAGGTTAGGTTTGGATACTTTTTGACTAGTCGACCAATTTGCTTATAAAAACTATCATATGTTTCCACTGAAATAAAACTATCAATATTTTTTAGCACAATGAGATATTTCTCTGTTGTTTGTGACAGAAGACGGTCTAACATTTCTAAAAAGAGGGATAGTTTATCAGTATTAGAAACCCATTCAAAAGATAAATTCTTGTTCTCAATGGCAAAAAATGGGCTAAAATTTTTTGAAAGTAGTTGATCTAGTGTAAGAGGACGATTCTCTAAATGGTATTCCACCCTACCACTGTTTAAGTTGATATGGTGGTTCATTGCCCCTTCTATAAGCTCTACTTGTTCATTAATTTTCTCCAAATGGGCTACAATATCAACTTGATTGACAATTTTACCAAGGTAACCCTGAGCAAGTGTCCCTTTCTTATATTCCATCTGCTCAAGTAAATCCTTAAAACTTGAAATGTCGATATAGTGATAGCTACTTCGCTTCACTATTTTTCCAGACTCATCAAGTATAGTAGGTTCCTCATAATCAAAAATACTTAAGTCCTCACTTGAGTATTTTTTTCCACCAAAATACCAGCTCAAAATCTGCCAAATATAATATTTGAGTTCTTTATTCTGACCAACAATTTGTGTCATTGCACCAATATTCAATTCAATACGTTCCTTATAAGGATGTTGTACAAAAAATTTCATATAACCACCAACTTATTATCACTGACGATTTCTTCTTGCTTAGTTTTGCCACCTATGATTAATGTCATCTCTGAAAATTGCTTTTCAGTAACTGCTAAAAGTCTTACATTTCCAGCAGGTAGATTACTCATCTTTAGCTTTTTATAAAATTTATTTGCAAAGCTTCTATTAGGACAAGTGCGATAATAGACCGAAAATTGTAACATTTCAAACCCATTTGAAATTAATTCTTTACGAAAATTACGATAAATTCTTTTTTCATCCTTGGATTCCATTGGCAGATCAAAAAAACATAATAATCTCAATGCTTCATACCTCATCTTATTTTCTCCACTCTAAACTTGATACCACCGGACAGTGAAATTTACTACTATCTTTTTCCGAAATATATTTGATAAAGCCTTTAACATACTTATCCATAGCAACTGTCACTGAGCAAGTCTCTTTGCCATATTTGATTTTAGCATTGAGTAAATCTGTCAATCCCAACCTATACTCATATTTAAGAAATTCTTGATCTCGTAGATTATCATAAACCCAAACATCTATAATCTGTCTAAATGGCTCCATCAAGTCATCAACCAAATTAAACTGATTGTATTCATTTTTATGAAAGATACCTAATAGGCCATTTAAACCATAACCCGCCACTATTCTAGCCATCTGTGCCCTCATGATAGCGTAGCCATAGTTTAAGCCAGCATTGATGACATCGGCTTCTTGTTGGGTTACTCTGACAAATTGTTTACCAAAGAGCTCATTAAAATAGACCTTGGCAGCATGTCCCTCTCTATTGGTTCTATCACCTGGTTCTATCTGCTCTTTATAGTCTGAAAGTAGTCTAATGTTGTCCAGAGTTTTTTCAAACATAGCTAGGACGTCCTCTTGGTTATTGATTTTATAGTAAGTCACAATCTGCCATGCCTTATCCTTTTGCTTCTGAGACCAGTCCATCTGTTCTTTCAAGCGCTTATAAGCTCTAAAGTGCCCATTTTGAGAGTGGTAAATCCCTGTTGGTAAATGTTCGTTATCACAAACAACTAAAGCAATATTATATTTACTCAGGGCACTTAATAGACGAAGGGTAACAACTGTATCCCCACCTTCAGCAACTATTATTGAAATATCACTAAGTGGCACCGTAAACTCTTGGCCCATCTTTTGCACTAACAAGTTATCAAGTTTTAAGCGCATCTTCTCACTTTGACTGACATGTACAACTCTCCAAGTCATTTCTTCTCCTTTTTAAATAACGAAAACACCCTGCCATAAAATGACAGGGTGTTGATTTCGGCATGAAGCCTTATCTTTGTAGCTTCTGCAAGATTTAAGTAACTGTGTAAGGCGTCCCTTACACGATTATTATAGTATATAGCAACTATAATTGCAACACTTTTTAACAATTAATATTAAAAATCTAGCTTAGGCTTATCACCCTCATTTTTGATGATATGCTGATTTCCTAGGACATCTGTTCTTACTTTATAAATAGAAATATTTGTTTTACTCATTCCCTTTAGACATTGTCCACCTTTAGCAACGGCTCCTAGTACATTTATCAACGATTCGTTTCCTTCAAATTTCTGTTTATTATAAGGCTTTAACTCTACATAATGCTTTTGTTTAGGCATAGTTCGAGATAAAAAACGGAATAACTGTTGTTCTCTTGTTTCCGTATCTTTGATAAGCAACAAATCATTTTTATAAAGTGTGAACTTGAATTCTGAATCAGAATCTACACCCTCTTTCTTCTTAATGGCATTGTATTTTTCCTGAGAAATCTTATATGTTCCTGTCCCTTTCTCAAATTGTAGATCAGCATATTTCAATCCAAGTATTTCGTATTTTCCAGTAGTCTTATTGAAATAGACATCCGCTCTCCATGGAGAAACTGACTGCAAGACAACCTTATTGTTACTATTCTTTGGAGTGATATCAATATGATTACCTAACTTACTATCATAGTATTTAAGACTCTTGATTTCAGGACCATTGCCTTTTTTACTATATTTACGAATATAGTCGCCATGTTCTTCTTTAAATTTTAGGAAAGGATTACATGGTACTTCTTTCCCTTTTTCATTCATTTCCTTATTGGGATAGTTCTCTAAAATTGGTTCGATAACTTTCTCAAAGGTTTGTGGGTCGTGACGATACATGAGGAATTTTGACTTATCCTTCTGATAAATCTTTATAAAGGCATCATAGCCAGTCTGGCTATAGATATCTTTGATTTTCCCTAAGACATAAGTTTCGTCTTTCTTATCTTTTCCTACTTTAGCCTGTCTTGTCGCATAAATGGTGGCATCTGATATTTTACGATTAAACTTAGAATCTACTTGATATGAGAATAAGATACTGTCTTCAAATTCTTTACTCTTCAATGTATCAACAAAATGTTGATAAGGAGCTTTGAATACAGATTCCTTGTACTCATCGTCACTAATAAGTTCACCTGTTTCAATATCAAGTAGTTGGTATTCTGAATAACTTACAAGGGTATTCTTTTGTTTCTTCCACAAATTCAACTGACTTGAAGCAGCAATAATCAATGCATCGACAGCATGGTGATGATAAGTATCACGAGTCTTCTCGATTCCCCAATGGCGTCTCAATTGAGATGTGAATTGACCACGAACCACGGAAACTTTTGTATCAGTCTTGTGAGCTCTAAAGTGTTCTTGAAGGGCATTGAGGACAACTCTTGAAGCGTATCTTGTATCTACAAGATTTCGTTCGATAAATTTCTTGCGAACATCAAATTTTGAAATATCCTCTTCTGTAAGAAGGTATTCTTTTTTCTTGTTTGAAAGTGCTTTTGACTCACGTACAAAAGCTTTTAATTCACGGAAAGACCATGCATCATCCATGCTATCTAAAGCCTGATAAGGTGTTCGTTGTCCTTTTTCTTGGTTAGCAGTTGCATAAACCAAAACCTTATTGGCAAGGCTATCATCGAAGGTGATCGAAAGAGGTAAAATATGATCTATTTCAAACTGATTAGGATTATTTATCAAATCATGGATTGAAATTGTCTTACCAGTATAAAGGCAACGTTCTCCTTGCTGATGCCAAAGGCGGATTTTAGTCGCTAATTGCTTATGACCGTGGAAAACGCTATGTGGTAATTCAGCCTTTCCATTATATTGGTTGGCAGCCTTAAGCATTGCTGTATCTTTTTCATCTTTGTTGGCTTTTTGAATCTTTTGAATAGCTTTCTTTTCATCATCTTCATTCGTTTCTCGGGCCATTTCGATGACAATGTTGTCAAAGTCTCCATATTCTTTAATTGCTGCATTTACGATCTTAATAGCTTGACGGACGGACTTAGCAACAACAGGATTGTAGATTTCTTCAGTTAGTTGTTTCTCATCTATATATTTAGTTTTATTTGAAGACGAAGTTGTTTTTTGTTTTCCTAGTCGTGTCAGAATAGTCATTTGTTCTTCTGACGTCGCATATAATTCTGGGATTAATTCCATCATCAGTTTGACAGAAAAATTATGCCAGCCTTTTCCAAAAATGGAACTATTTGCTTTGCGGAATTGAACCAATTCGTCAACTTGCTCCTGACTAAAGGTCCCATCAGCAAACTCATGCTCTATCGCTTCTTGTATACCTTCCTTCTCCGTATTTAATGTTAAGACATAGGCTAATTTATCAAGTTCCTCTCTTGCCATTTTCTTAACATCAAGGGTTTCAAGTGTCTTCATTTTTCGATAGGCTTCAAAAGTATGGATTTCAGCCTTATCTGATTTGTCGATACGGTATCCCTTGATATCTGCAACATCACAAGAAAGTAGCTTAGCGATATATTTAAAGAGTTTCGCTGGACCAATTGCCTTTTCATTTTTGACATAATTAATGATTTGATTCTTCTGTTCTTCGCTCAACTTCTTGGTTTCTGTTGGAACTGTTAGATTGTTCAAATCATTTAGCAAATTGAATTCTTGAGCCGTGTAAGATGCTTTTGCTGCTCTAAACTCTTCTGGATAAAATGTACATTTCCCGATTAGGATACCAAAAATATTGTCTAAAGTTATGTACTCATCTTCAGAATCTTTCTTAGTAGTATACCTTCCATAATCAGTCCGTGACTTTTCATTACCTGGTCCGTGATAATATTTACGTTTTCCAGTTAAAATTTCGAGATACCGATAAATAAATTCATCGGTAATCTGTGGATTAAATTCTTGTTGAGTTTGTAGTATTCTTAGCGCTTCTGCACGATAAGCTGATGTTGGAAAGACATTAATTAAGCGATGTTTTTTTCCATCTTCCTCAACAGTAAAATCACCACGTAATTGACCATATTTTTGGTAGCGTTCCAACTGAATCTGTCCCGGTGTCTTAGTTTCTAATTGTTTACTATTTTCCTTAACAATTTGTGCATAGTCTCCTACTGATGAATTTCCGTCATCACTGGCATCATCGAGATAACTAATCCCACGATGTTTTACCATATTTTTAAGAGCGATAAACAATTCTTCATTAGACAATTCATCGATCAAGCCCTTAACTCGTAATTGATATGGGTTAAGATTGATTGAAACCTTCGTAAAATCGGTGATTAATCCACTTTCCTCAAATAGATGATTTAAACGAACTCTACGATGTTTTTTACGTCGTGTCAATCGTCTCCCTTGACGATTTGTTCTACGTTCTACATTATTTTCCGCTTGGGCTGCTGGGAAGATGCGTGAGTTTTTATGGATAATTTCTCCCGTCACCTTATTAAGGATACCTACACCAACAGAACCTATACCGATATCAAGTCCTAAAACTAAGTCGCTCATTTAAGAATCTCCTTATGCTTTTTTTCTAATATTTTACAATAATATCTGAAAATTCACAACATTTTTTTATTAGCACTGTTATTATTTTAAAAAGCCAAGTTCAGTTGAACTGGCTTTTTCTTCTTGTGCAAAATGGATTTGTCTAGACTTCTTTTGCTAGGGCTACTGCTTTTTCAAGGGCTTGGTCCGTCGACTCGCAGATATTATCTGGACCGATAGTCTGGATGAAGCCTGATTTTTCGAGAACTCGGTAGGGTTGGGCGTTAACGTGAGAAAGAAGCAAGGTCATGCCACGTTTTTGGCAGATAGCAAGCGTTTCCTCAAGAGCATCCAGACCAGAGATATCCATGGCTGGAACATTGCGCATGCGTAGGATAAGGACATTCTTACTGTCGTCATTGATAACATTCAAGAAATTATTGGCTGCACCAAAGAAGAGGGCACCGAAGATTTCATATACGACTGCATTTTTAGGAACTTGTTTCAAGTCGCTGTCCTCAGACAATATAGGATCTTCTAGATTCCCCTTGTCCACCCACTGACGAATTTGAGCCACGTCTGACATGCGTTTGAGGAAGAGGAAGGCTGCTAGGACCATACCAAATTCGATGGCAACCACTAGGTCAAAGAAAACGGTTAAGATAAAGGTTACGATAAGGACTGCTACGTCACTCTTAGGAGCACGTTGAATCATACGAACGACAGTACGCCAACCGCTCATGTTATAACCGACAATCATTAGGATTGAGGCCAAACAGGTCATAGGAATCAATGAGGCATAAGGCATGAGAAAGAGTAAAATCAGAAGCAAGGTAAGGGCATGAACCATCCCCGCTACTGGTGTCCGTCCTCCATTTTTGACATTGGCTGCGGTACGGGCGATGGCACCCGTTGCAGGAATCCCGCCAAAGAGGGCTGACATGATATTCCCAACACCTTGGCCAATCAATTCAGCATTAGAGCGATGATTACCACCAATCATCCCGTCTGAAACAACGCAAGAAAGTAGGGATTCGATGGCTGCTAGTATGGCAATGGTGAAGGCTGGCGACATCATTTGACGAATCAAAGAAAATGATAGGTCAGGAACTGTGAAACTTGGAAGTCCTGCTTTGATGGTGTAAAGATCACCAATGGTTTTGACTGGCAGATGACCAAAAGCTACGATGGCTGTGGTCACAATAATTGCAACCAAAGACCCCGGAATTTTCTGAGAAAGGCGTGGCCAAAAGATTTGAATGACTAGGGCCAAGATACCAATTGCAAGTGTCGGCCAGCTAATACTCGAAAGATGCTTCCCATAAGCTAGAAGTTTTTCTAAGAACTCAGCTGGCACGGACTTCATCTCAAGGCCCAGGAAATCTTTAACCTGTCCAGCCACAATCCCAACAGCTATCCCCAAGGTAAAACCAAGTGTGATGGTTTTGGGAATGAACTTGATCAGGTCACCAAAACGCAGGAGCCCCATGATAATAAGCATGAGTCCCGCCATGAGCGTGGCAAGGGTCAAACCAGCCATACCATACTGGGCAATGATGCCATAAATGATAACAACGAATGCTGCGGTGGGTCCACCAATCTGAACCCGACTACCTCCTAAAAAGGAAATAAAAAAGCCTGCAACGACTGCTGTGTAAAGACCTTGTTCGGGATTGACACCAGAGGCAATGGCAAGGGCAATCGACAAGGGGAGAGCAATGATAGCCACGATGACTCCTGCAATTAAGTCCTTGATGAACTGGCCCTTAGAATAATTCCTGATGGTAGTGAAAAATTTGGGTGTGATATATTTTAAAGCGTCCATTTTTTCCTCCTAACTACTATCCTAAAACTCTTTAACTCAGTGAAATAACTCTTTTTCAATGAGTGTCAGACGCTTATCAATTTTACAATCTTATGATAGCATAGGAAAAGCTCATTTTCTAGGGGATTGAGGGATTTAAAGCTATTATTTCAAGAATTTTCTAACTTTCTTTGTTTAGAAGTGAAGGTATCAAAAAACAAGTCCAGACTATGGACTTGTTTTGAAAGATTCATTATGGATTACCAACTTGTTGGCAAGGAAATCGGAATGTTAAGTTTAACCTTCATCTTGCTATTGGTTACAGAGGCTTGCTCAATCTCATAGCCGATTTCTGGAAGCTTGAGCTGAATTTGGTCATTAACCATGCGAACACCACTGCTGGACTGGGCAATGCTCTTCTTGAGGTAAGGCAGAACCAGTGATTTTGGAACTGGAAGGCGACCCAGGTGGGCACCTGCCAAATCTAGTAGGATGACTTCCTTGTTAGTGCTGACCGTAAAATCAAGGCTAAATGTTGATCCGATAGGCCCAAGAGATACGGGAACCTTAGCTGTTAGATAGGAATCATTCAACTCTACGCTACTGTTTTGCAAGGTCTCGTCATTAGAATCAGCCATGCTTGCTTTTAGGATTTGACGAAACTGATTACTGTCAAGATTAATCTCAGTTGAAACCCCGCCTGATGAAAGGGACGCCCCACCAATACCAGCCTGGGCTAAATCAGCAAGGGATGTTTGTGTTGATACATTTTTTAATTGGTCCTGACTGTCAATCTTGTCCGGAATAAGTAGAGCCGCCACTGCAAAAAAGAGCACAATGACGAGGACAAGGAGTCGTTTAAACCATTTCCACATAGGGATACCTCATTTCAATTTTTCACTTTTGACGTCTATTGTACTGTAATCAAGGGAAAAAAGCGAGTAAGAACTGGAAATTCTCTCATATTTTCTTAATGCAGGAGATATGGCTCCAGAACTTCAAAGACTTTTAAGTAAGCATTGGCATAAAGGTGGACGCCGTCATAGGTGTGCTCAGCCTTCTGCTCTTTCCTATCATCAACCAAATCAGCATTACAATTAATGAAGTGGCAGCCATAGGTTTTGGCAATTTCCTCAAGAGCCTGGTTACAGCGGTCAAGATTTTCAGGAGTCCGCAGTTTCATCCACTGGATAGATGCCGGTGTCTGCCAAGGCAGATGTAGATTGGCCGGGTAAAAAGCCATGAGGTAAATCTTGGTATGGGGCAAAATAGCAAGTGTTTGCTTCAGAATTTGGCTGATATTTGCCGTCATATGTTGGAACCACTGATCTCCATGAGGCTCCTCGGTCATATCATTGGTACCGATATTGATGAAAACCTTGGCCGGTTGCAAATCCAAAAGTAGGGGATGGATATGTTGGAGAAATTCATCCGTATTCAAACCACTGATGCCCCGATTGTAGATGATATCGTCGATACCTCTACTCCTAGCGTTTTCACAAATGGGAAAAAGCTCCATGAGAGAGGAGCCCGTGAAAAGCGTTTCCCCCTTGATAGCAACCTCATTTAGGTACTGATAATTTTTAAGTTTGATATCTTTTAATTCATCCATGATAACTTTCTTCTATATAATTTTATCTAAATGAGAGAGAAGGCAAAGAGCAACCCTACAACCGTATTGGCCAAGGCGTGGATAAAGACACTTGGAAGAATGGAGCCGTTTGCTTTCTTCTCATTGATAGCACCCAAAACGTAAGCTATGAGACTGATAAAGACCAAAATGGCAAAAGCCTTAAGGTAACCAGTTAGTTGAATAAACATGAGTGCATGAAGGAGACCAAAGACTAGAGACTGAACCAGATTAGCCCCTAGGCATCCTAGTTTTCCTTGTAGCCTTTTCAAAAGAAAACCTCTAAAGAAGATTTCTTCTGGCAAGGCAGTCCCTAAGATAGCGTATGCCAAGATGGCTGGAAGGGCTCCAATTCCCTTTCCAGAAAAAGCTGCTGTGGTCGTTTTGCTAGAGTCGAACCAAGCGAAGACGACAATTGAAAAAAGAAGAAAAAGTAGACTAATCCCCAGAATGGTCAGTAGTAATCGCCTCTTCTGCTGACTTTCAACTTTCTTCAACCCAATCCAGTCAAAGAAACCGACCTTTTTCCTGCTCCAAATTAACCAAGTGATAAAAGGAATGACAGAGACTATGAGCAGTTCCAGAATACCGCTCATCAGTTTAGACATAAATAGGGTCATGAGTTTGTCCTCCTCTTCTAGTCAAAAGACAGTTTTGACCTTTTTGAAAGCGTATACCTCTACATTTTCATTATACTACTTTTAGAGGAAGAGAAAGCTCATTCTCACCAATCTTGCCAGGTTTCTTTGGCACGAATCACACGGCCTTGCTCATAGTCAATATGGTAAACTCGCCAGCCACCAATTCAATCGTCGGCCAGCTGGTACTCAACACTTCCTTTAAGGTCGTCACCCTTGCCCAAGAGCTTCTCCACTTCTTCTCTCGTCATGCTCTCAAGCTGATACTGACGGTGAAAACTCCACATGAGTTTGTGTCGCATATGATCTGGTGTATGAGCCCATTTTTCAGGCGTAAAGACTCGGTCACGAGGGACAATGATTGCAAAATGAACCAGACAAATGATTTCGATAATTAAGCACAAGGCTTTTCGCTGTTTTCTTCTGGCTTCTGAGGTAAGGTATGCCATAGGACTACCTTACTTTCTCTTGCTTCCAATGGTCGTCCAAAATCACTGTGTGCTCTTTTGAAAAGCGAATAAGGATATCTCTGGCAACTTGTTGGGATACACGCGCGACATTGGTCAATTCTAACCCTAGCTCAGGTGTGTCGTGTTCCAAACGATACTGGTCATCCTCGTACTCAACGAAGATAAAGCTCGTTGACTTTTTATCGCCATAGGTAAGATAGAGACTATCGTAGGATGCTGGGAGTTGCACCAAGGCATCCCAGATATCACTGTCACTTGGGTTCGTAATCGTCGCATAGTCCACCTGATCCGCTGTCGAAATACGCATGACAAGGCCTTCTACTGCTTTCTTTTTAGGTACTAGCCACTTAAATAAATGCATCGTTTTCCTCCTTTAGATGATGATTCCTTTTTGCTTGAGATTGTCCAGACATTCCTGTAAATAGGTGGTATCATGCTCAGGATAAATGATGGCTGGTAGCTCCTCCACTTCAAGCTTATCATAGGCTGGCATCTGCTTGCCTCGATACTCCTTGTCTAACCACTCAGGGCTGACACGATAGCCACGTTTCGTCATTTCTTGCATAATAAGTTCATGGTATTTAAACAGGCGATATGGAGAATAGTCAAAAACATAGTTAACCGTAGCGTGTTTGCGTTGCCATCCCTTGCCACGAAGGGCACAACATTCTCGGTGTTGTCCTAATAATTGCTGACGGGGTAGTTTTGCAATCAAGTCTTGATGCCACAGTCTCATTTTGAACCCCCATTAATTAAGGTTGACTCCTCCAGATAACGATTAGGATACTTGCTGAGGAGCTCTTTGACGGATTTCACCAAACCATGCTGAGGAATTTGGCCTGCTGCATAGCTATCCAGTTGATCCATAAACATTTCCTTCTCGCTGGCGGTCGCCTTTTTCTTAAAATATCCCCAGATATGTTGGAAGGCATTGACGACCTGACCAGGATTTTCAGGAAGAGCAAGCGCTTGATCAATGTAGGCTTGAACCTGATCCAAACTAACCTCTTCATTCTTGAGATAGTTACGGATTTCCAAGTAAATCTTGTTAGAATGGCTGAGCACCAGGTACTTATTGGCTGCCCATAGTTGCTCGCACTGGCGACGTGGATTAGTAGTTGTCATTAGGAACCTTCCTTCTTGCTTTTTATCAGTATAGCATAGTTTAAATAGGGATAATAGATTATACCTTTGAGAATCCGAAAGACTGATTTTCAAGTATTTTCAGAAAAGTTTTTTTGCTTGGTTTGTTTGTAAGCGTTTGCTATACTTAAGGTGTCAAAGAAAGGAGACAAGCCTATGACATTGTCCAAAAAACTCACACTTTCTCTTGCCTCTATGGCAGTTCTTGGTCTTTTAGCAGCCTGCTCAAACCAGAAAGCTCAAACACCTGAAAGCTCTGCTAACACCCAACAAAGTTCAAGTAAGGTTTCATCTTCACAAAGTTCTGAAGTTTCTAAACAGACTGAGGGGCTAGATGGCACCTATAAGGGAACTGATGAAAATGATCGTATTACTCTTACCATCTCTGGAAATACTGGAACTTGGGAAGAGGACGAAGCAGATGGCGAGAAGGAAAGCAAGTCTGTAACAGTTAACCCTGACAATCAAAGTCTAACGATTGGTGATGATACCAAATTCTACAAACTCGACGGTAATCAGCTGACTATTGAAGATGATGACCACGATCCAAATGATACGGTTATCTTGACGAAATAATATGAAAAACCTTAGCCAAACCACTCTCTGGAATTTAGCTAAGGTTTTTTATGTTATACTATAGGCAGAAAGAAAACGAATACAAACAGGAGGTTGACGATGACTCAAAGAAGATTATGGGTGACGCTATTTGTTGTGTCGATTATTGTAACTCTTATTGGACTGGGATTTTCTGTCTATAACTATTATGTCTTTGATAAACCCTTTATGACCACGACTACAAAAGGTTTACTAGCAGCCTTTTTCCTGTGTGCGACAATGGTTGCCATCACCCTATCCAAATCAAGTAAGAAGTAAAGATATGAAAGAGGTATAAGTTTGTAGACTTATACCTCTTTTGATACAACATTATTTAATCTTGTGTTTGTTCATCTTTTCTTCAAAGATGTCTGTCATGATTTTACGCAACTCTTGGCATTCTTTTTCAGCCTTTTGATGATGAAATGTATCCTTGGCCAAACGAGTCACCTCCTAAAAATGAAACTGTGTCATTATATCAACAGATAGGAAAGAAAAGCTCCCACCGAAATTCAGTGGGAGGTTCAACTCTATTTCTATGATTTTCGTACCGCTACCAGCCAAGAGGCTAGCATGATTTCAAAAATGACCAGAAAGATAATCTGAGTGAGTGAACTCTGAACCAGCATAAGGACAGCCAGACTATCGATCAGCATATGAGCGAGGATACAAGGAACAGCTCCTTTCGAATACTCTTTGAGAGCTCCAAATAGAAAAGTATTTCCTAAAATCATCAGGTAAAAAATGAGATAGTTGGAGGAACCTGCTGTAATCCAAGGGAGTTGATAGATAGGGATATGCCAGAGGAACCAGACAATGGAAAGAACCATCATTTTAGTTATAAAGTGCTTACTAAAGTAAAGATGTTCTTGTAAAAACCAACGCCAACCTACTTCTTCCAGCCCCCCATATAAAAAGGTCCAGGGAAAATATAGTAAGAAGGCCAAGAGGGTGTTCCCAGTAAAGCTAACATTCCTGAGAAAGAATGAGATTCCATAGTAGATGACTGGAATGAAGAGAGCTAGAATCCAGGACAGGGGACTTTCTTTTTGAAGAAAGACCTTCTTGAAGAATTCATCCAAGGATTTGACTTCACTCAAGACAAGAGAAAAGACAGCCGCCATAATCAGGGGAACACAGTTCATTAGGATAAACAGTAGTGAGGCACCCAGACTACTCCTGTCTGGGAAACAACATAGGATAACTTGCCCTACTATATATGTAGCAAAGAGGGCAGACAGTACATACCAGATAGCGACTGATTGTTTTGAAATAAATTTGCTCATTTTTTCTCCGTAACGGGATGGTAAAATTGACAGTATCTCTTTTTTATGGAAGGTTAATTCGTAATTGTAGAAATAAATACATTGTCTTTAAAAATCTTATTTAATCTTGTGTTTGTTCATCTTTTCTTCAAAGATATCTGTCATAATCTTACGTAACTCTTCTCTCTCTTTTTCAGGAAGGTCCCCTTGGCGCTTAGCCACTGCATAAAGTTCAGGATATTGCTTGGCCACACGCTCGACTGTCTTAGTCGTCGCATGCCCTCTGACAAAGAAAGGAATGCGTTTAATCCATTCTTGTGGTACGAGAGCGAGCAACTTCTTAGCCGCTTCCTTATCAGAAATCTCAGCTGTTCTCAAACCTTTTTCGATTTGCTTTTGTTCTTGTTCTGTAAAATCTTTTAATTCCATAACTTGCTCCTCTTTATCTTTATATAGTAAATTTTACACCCATGCATGAGAATATACAACTGATTGGGATGGGATGTTGCTAGCTGTGAACAATAATAGAATTAGGAAAATCATGATTTCTTTTTTCCTAAAATACCGTACAAAAAGATCTGATGAATTTGCTCAACCTCTGTCTCTAAATTGTCACTATGGGCTAATTGATTTCCCATACCATTAAGAGCATCCATGACATTTAAGATAAGCTCTGTCGATAGGTCTTCAGCAATAACCCCCTCTTCTTTTCCGAGCTTAATATAAGCACGATAGATGTCACGTTTTTTTGCAGTGATTGCTTTCGCTAAGAGAGTTGAAAAAGTAGGTTCTTTCACCAATTTATCTTGAAAATATTCCGAGATTTGCTGACTCATTTTCTCCTGACATAGGGCAAAAGCATGGTCTAATTTTGTTTTAAAATCTAGATTGCTGTTTAAAATATCCTCAGCTTGTTGGGCTATTTCTTCAAACAAGTCATTAACACAGAGAGCTACCAAATTATCTTTACTCCCGAAATAATTGTAGATAGAAACAGGAGATACTTCTGCTGCCTCTGCAATAGATTTTATACTAGTTTCCTTAAAACCTTTGTCTTTAAACAAACGCAAAGCTGCTTGAACAATCGCTTGCTTCTTTTTCTCAGTCGTCTTTTGATATTGATTCATGTGAACACCTCTGTTATAAATAATTGTAGCATAAGTTTGAAATATATAAGTAAATATTTCATTTTTTCTTGCTATTCTTACTAGCTTTCTCTATAATGAAGTTTGAATTTTAATCATGTATATTTCAAACTTTATTTTCAAAAATGGGAGGGACCATGCTCATTCAATATCTTATAAAGCAATCTAGAAAACCAAGTGGTCTTGTCGGGCGATTGATTACCAACATCTGGTCGTCCTATTTCAAGGAACTCAGCCTTTGGGCAATCAAACAAACCACTATCCCCAACAATAGTCGGATTTTAGAAATCGGCTATGGCGGTGGTAGCACTATTAAAAACCTTCTTGCTTTAGATAAAGACCTTGACATTCATGGTATTGATATTTCCGAAGAGTCTTATCATACTGCTAGACGAATTCATTCAGAGGCTATAGAAAATGGAAGTGTTAAGCTGAGGATTGGTAATGTAGCAAACCTTCCCTACCAAAATAGTGATTTTGATTTAGTCTTTACTATTCAGACACATATTTTCTGGGACGATTTGAAGCAGAGTTTTCAGGAAATCTATAGAGTCATGTCCAATCCTTCCACTTTGATTATTGCTTCCGAAAAAGAAAAAATAAAATATCATATGACAGATTATGGGACAAGCCATGAATTGAGGCAGTTGTTAACAAGCATTGGCTTTTCAAAGATTGAAGAAAAGCAAAATTACAAATGGGTTGTGTATGTTGTCACTAAGAGTGATTAGGAAATTTAATAAAAAACTCCTTAATCAAATCTAATGTCTCAACCCTAGCAAAACACAAAGAGAAGACTAATTTAGTCTTCTCTTCATACTAGGTTGCGGAACATCAACAATTACTTTACTTTTATACCTCTAGTAAGTCCTATTCGTCCACAATTGCATCTTACAAATGGATACTTCTGTTAGAAGATAAGGAGATAAGGATCTTCAAGATAAGAAACAACTCTTGCTAAAAATTCAGCAGCTGGAAGGCCATCGATGACTTGATGGTCGAAGCTCAGACTCAATGGAAGATAGTCTTTTTGAACAACCTCTCCCTCCTCATTAAATGCTAAAGCTTGTTGAGTTGCTCCTACTCCAAGAATTGCCACCTCTGGGGAGTTAAGGATTGGTGTGAAGTATTCTACACCTGGCCCCCCTAGGTTCGTAATTGAGAAAGTAGAACCACTATATAGGTCAGATGGAAGTGTACCTTTTCGAGCTTGATTAGCCAGAGTCTTAATGCTTTGACCAAGATCTGCTAAAGTCATACGGTCTGCATCTCGAATCACAGGGACAACCAAACCATCATCCAAAGCTGTTGCCATACCAATATGAATGCGTTCTTGAATCTGATGAATGCCGCCACCATACCAAGCATTCAAAGCTGGAAAATCTCTCAAAGCTTTGGTTACTGCTTTAGTTAATAGAGTTGTGATACCTAGTTCACCATTTTCAAGTGGAGTATGGACCTTGGCCTTAAGTTCTTTACGGAATTTCAAAAGCTCAGTTAAATCAGCCTTACGATGGAGTGTCACTTGAGCAGAAGAATGAAGACTGTTCATCATACGTTCGGCAATAATCTTACGCATGCCTTGGAGTCCCTCACCGTATTGACCTGAGGTCATATCTTGTGGTAGAGGTTCAACGACCTTATCAGCAACAAGACTTGGTTGGTAAGATTCTACATCACGTCTTGTAATACGACCATTTCCACCTGTTCCTTTAATAAGGGAGATATCATAGCCTTTCTCAGTAGCTATCTTACGAGCCACTGGTGTAATGAAAATTCGTTCCCCACTAGTACGAGCTATAGGTGCTGTAGTAGATTTAGGACTAGACGGTGTTGGATCTTTAGCGACTTCAGTTGCAGCTTCCTCTTGTGCAGGAGCTTCTTGGGTTCCTACATTTTCTCCTTCCTGGCCAACCCATCCAACAACTTCTTTACATTTAACTGTAGCACCTTCACCATGCACAATGTCTAGAACAACCCCAGAAGCAGGGGATTCGACTTCACTAGTCAATTTTTCAGAACTAATTTCCAATAAAGGCTGACCACTTGTTACTGTATCACCAACTTGGACCAACCACTTTTGAATGAGTCCTTCAGTCATGGTTAGGCCGAGCTTGGGCATTAAAATTTCTGTTGCCATAAGCGCCCTCCTATCCTTTCAAGTCCTGAATCAATTCATCAGCTACTTTCAAAACCTTATCCGCATCCGGGATATAGGCTTGTTCTAAGTTTGTCGCAAATGGAACAGGAGTATTTGGTGCACAAACACATTTCACTGGTCCATCAAGATAATCAAAAGCTTTATCTGAAACTACAGATGCAATATCAGTTGCAGTATTGTTATGCGGGTTTGCCTCATCCACAATAATCAAACGACCCGTTTTCTTCACGGAATTTAACACTGTTTCTTCATCCCATGGAGCAACTGTACGAAGATCAATCACTTCTACAGAAATATTGTCTTTTGCTAAACGATCTGCGACCTCATAAGCTACATACAACATCTTACCAATTGTCACAATTGTTAAATCCTTACCTTCTCTACGAACGGCAGCCTTTCCAATTGGTACAGTATAGTATTCTTCTGGCACTTCCCCTTTTAAGCCATAGAGGGTTTTGTCCTCAGAAAAAATAACAACATTATCATCTTCAATTGACGCCAATAGTAAACCTTTAGCATCATATGGTGTAGCAGGAACAACTACCTTAATACCTGGAATAGATCCAAAGAGACCGTAATATGAGCCAGAGTGTTGCGCAGCAGCTGAAGCACCTGCCCCGTGCATAGTACGAACAACCATCGGAACTTTAGCTTTACCGCCAAACATGTAACGCATCTTAGATGCCTGTCCTAATAGGGCATCAAAACAGAATCCAATAAAATCATTAAACATCAACTCTGGTACAGGTCTTAGTCCCGTAAGCGCCATCCCCACCGAAGCTGATAAATAGCCGTGCTCAGAAATCGGAGTATCAATAACACGTTCCCTGCCATATTTCGGCATCAGTCCTCGTGTAATCCCCATGACACCGCCCCAGGCATCCTCGTTATTATTTTCTAAGTGTTCAACATTAACACCACCTGAGATATCCTCTCCTAGGAGAACAACTCGCTCGTCTCTTTCCATGGCTTGATCGAGCCCTTCATTGATGGCTTTCATAAATAATGTTTCTCTAGTCATTATGAATCCTCCTCAATCAGTCTGCAAATACGTCTTCGTAGAGAGCTTCTTCTTTTGGAATTGGGCTCTCTTGAGCAAAGTGGATTGCATCTTCAACATCTTTTTGTGATTGGGCAACAATCTCATCCAATTCATCTTGGCTAAGGATACCCTTTTCAGTTACCAGATCACGAAATACTTCCAAGGCATCCACATCTGCCCATTCTTTTTCAATTCCATCTGGTGCTTTGTATTTTTGCTCATCTCCTTCGAAATGGCCATGGTTACGATAAGTAATAGCTTCAATTAACGTTGGACCATCTCCACGACGCGCACGTTCAATGGCCTCCTTAGCCACTTGATAAACAGCAAATAAGTCCTTACCATTAACGCGAACTCCAGGCATATTGTAAGCTTGTGCACGTTCAGCAATTGTTGGAGAACCTGATGAATACCATTGTGGTGTTGATTCTGCAAAAAGGTTGTTTTCATTTACAAATACCACAGGTAGATTCCAAATAGAGGCCATGTTTAAGCACTCATGAAAATTACCTTCATTGGCAGCACCATCACCAAAGAAACATACAGCAACATCATCAGTCTTTAGATATTTGTTGCGCATAGCAGCACCCGTCGCAAGACCAAAGCCTCCGCCTACCATACCATTAGCACCAAGGATTCCTTTATCCAAGTCAGCGATATGCATAGAGCCACCCTTACCTTTACCAAGCCCAGTAGACTTACCAAAGATTTCAGCCATCATTTTTTTAAGGTCTCCACCTTTAGCCACACAGTGTCCATGTCCTCGATGTGTGCTAGTAATGTAGTCTTTATCAGTCAGGTTAGCACATACCCCAGTCGCAATAGCTTCCTCACCTGAGTAAAGGTGAACAAATCC
Source organism: Streptococcus sp. HMSC064H09 (assembly GCF_001812625.1). Classification (NCBI taxonomy): domain Bacteria; kingdom Bacillati; phylum Bacillota; class Bacilli; order Lactobacillales; family Streptococcaceae; genus Streptococcus; species Streptococcus sp. HMSC064H09. The sequence goes on along the minus strand of NZ_KV809550.1, from coordinate 25,033 downwards.
TGGAATTTGACCGATTGAAAAGAAATGTCGTGCATTTTCTTCAAAATTTCGAATATCCCACATAGTCTTATACATGGATTTAGCCTCTTCTTTTGAAACATTTTCCACACCAAGATCATGGGCAGTTTGAACCTTAACTTCTTCCTTGGTTAAGGTTTGTCCCTGATGTTTTTCTTTCATTAGGGCTTGTGGCAATTCTTGATAATGTGTCATATTGTTTCCTCCTTCTATAGAGAGCTTTATAAAAAACAAATATTATTGACAGATATATAGATTGAAAAATGAGAATGGCTGTGCTAAACCTATCCATCGACCTTAGGACCTTAAAATCAGTCTTGCAACTTCCTGAACCAACTCAGAAATTGTTGGATGTGCAAAAATTGTCTTATCAAGCTGATCAAGTGTTCCTTCAGCATCTTTCAAGACAATCAAGGATTGTAGAATATCAGTTGCATGTGGACCAACGATAACGGCACCTAATAGTAGGTGATAGCGTTTTTCGGAGACAATTTTAACAAAACCTTTTGCTGAATTAGACGCAATGGCTCGACCATTATAAACATAAGGAAGTTGACCAACTGATATATCATATCCTTGTTGTACAGCCTCCTCTTCTGACAAGCCAAAGGAAGCAATCTCTGGTGTTGTAAAGAGCGACCGTGGAACACTTGAATTATCAACCGGTTCCTCAGCCTGACGACAAATGGCTCGAACAGCTTTGATTCCCTCGCTACTAGCAACATGAGCTAACATATATCCAGGAATCAAATCCCCAATCGCATAAACACCTGATTGAGATGACTCGTAATAACTATCTACCTTAATAAAGCCTTTTTCGGTCAGCTCCAAGCCCATCATTTGGGCTAACTCAATATTTGGCTTACGCCCTGTTGCTACAAGTAAGTTATCATAAGAGTAGGACTTCCCATCTGCTAAAATTACAGCATTTTCTTTAACCCTATCTATGCTAACTCCCTCCAGAATGGTAATTCCAAGTTGTTCCATCTTTTCTCTAATAATGGAACGTGCTTCATCATCTTCAGTTGCTAAAATTGTTGGTGCAACCTCTATCACTGTCACATCCACACCAAGTGGAGCCATGGCAAAAGCTAACTCAACGGAAATAATACCTCCACCAATGATAAGCAAACGTTGAGGAAGTTCCTTTAAGTTGAAAAAGTTATCTGTTGTCAAGTAGTCAACATCGTTAATACCAGGAATAGGAGGAATAAATGGATGACTCCCCGTCGCCAAAATAACAGACTTACCTGAGACTCTTTCACCATTAACTTGGAAGGTTTTATCAGAAATATAAGCTGCCTCACCTTCAATATAGGTGATCCCTAATTGTTTAAAACTTGATTGAATACCAGACTGTAGTGTTGCTACGACTTGATCTTTGCGAGCAACAAGTTTTTGAAAATCAAGATTATCATTTAAAACTGTCACTCCATACTGAGAGGCTTCTTTAGCAGCTAATAGCCAATGGGCATGTTCAAGATAGGCTTTGGATGGGATACAGCCAACGTTCAAACAGGTGCCACCTATGGAGTTTTTCTCAATGACAGTTACCTTTTTACCTAAACGGGCAGCTTCTTCAGCAGCAACATAACCACCAGGACCTGCCCCTATAATGAGAATATCACATTGACTCAAAACAATACTCCTTTCTAGAATGGAAGTCGGCTGTTAGCCGAACCACTTCAAGTAGGACAAAAACTCGGAGATGTTTTTGAAAGCGTTTTCTATACTTTGATTATAAAACTAATACTTATGAAAATCAAGTAATTCACTGAAAATGCGATGTTTTGGTGGTGAAAACATTCACAAGTAATGCAAACGTTTGCCATTCCCTATTCGGGATGACGTTAGCACTTATACTTTGCTGATTTGTATAAGAACTAGAAAAATACAAATCTCCCCCAATCATTAAATAATTCTTCAAAATGTTATAAAAAACACTCTAGCGTCTATAGCTTGGATAAAACTATAGAAATTAGAGTGCTTTTACTATTAGAAAGAATATATGGATTTAAAAAGGAATTTAAATTAATCTAAAGAAAGTTGATTTTTCACCTGAGTAATATCGTAATGTTAAGGATTTGTCATAGTTTTTGGTGTTGTTTTAAAAGTGAGTAGTTAGGAGTAAAACAACCTTAAATTTCTTGTAGAGCAATTTCCATGTTTTAAGTGAAAAATCAATCGATTTTAGAACTATTTATCGTCCTTTTTAACCATATTTTTAACGCCTTCGATAGCCCCTTCAACAGCCTCTTTGGCATCTTCGGCAACTTCTTTAACTTTTGAAACTACTTTTTCAGCAGCTCCTTCTTTTTCAGTTTTTTTGTCATCAGTTACTTTTCCGACACCTTCTTTAATAGCGCCTTTAGCTTGATTAAGTTTTTCTTCTACTGACATAGTGTCAACCTCCATTAATGAATTGTTTTAAATATTGAAAGGAATATGTAAAGAACTTAGATTGTTCAAAAGAGGATTGATTTTCCACTTGAGTAATCTTTTAAAGATATTGATTTGTAGATAAATTGAATGTAATCAGTATAAATGAGTTATTAGGAGTAGGATATGACATCCCTATCTTTTTCATACAGTAGTTTTTAAGACTTTGTGTGAAAAATCAATTAATCTTAGAACTATTTATCGTCCTTTTTAACCATATTTTTAACGCCTTCGATAGCCCCTTCAACAGCCTCTTTGGCATCTTCGGCAACTTCTTTAACTTTTGAAACTACTTTTTCAGCAGCTCCTTCTTTTTCAGTTTTTTTGTCATCAGTTACTTTTCCGACACCTTCTTTAATAGCGCCTTTAGCTTGATTAAGTTTTTCTTCTACTGACATAGTGTTACCCTCCATTGGAAAATCAGATTATTGAAAATGAACGTTTTTAAACAATTCATTTAAATTTTTTTAGGCATAAAAGAATTTAGTGAACTCTTGGTTCTGCTTTAGCAGTCGCTTCAGAGACAGCTTCAACACCTTCACTAACTTTTTCCTTTGCAGCTGAGAAGCCATCACTCAATCCCTGTTTTGCGCTTTCAAATTTATCGGAAGTAAATTCACTTGTTGATTCAACAACTCCAGTTACTCGATCTTGTAGGCTTACTGAGTCTGCTTCATGTTGCTCTTTAGTCTTGATATCAACAACATCTACATTAACTTCAACCACTTCCAAATCAGTCATCTTAGAAATTTCTGAAACAACAACCTCTTTGATTTTCTTGTATAGTTCAGGAACATTCTTTTGATATTCGACAATTACGTTCAAATCAACAGCAACTTGCTCTTTACCAACTTCAACATTGACTCCGCTTGCAACGTTATCAGTATTGATAAGTTTTTCAGTTAGGTTTGAGAAAAAGCCTCCATCAATAGCCAACAAGCCTGGAATATTTTCTAAAGAAAGACCAATAATTTTTTGAATGACTTTATCTTCGTAGGTCAATTCGCCTTTTACTTCTTCTACTTTTTTTTCTACTTTTGACATATGAATCTCCTTTACTATTTAAATAATTGTTTTTGTTGAATATAATATCCAATTCCAACTCCTAGAGTGGCGCAAATCAAGACAAATAAAGTCTTAAAAAAACCATAGGATAGGATGAAGCAAGCTAAGATAGCACCCGCTAATCCGGAAAGAAATGGATATTGGTATTTTTTAAACCATTCCATTTTTTACTTCCTTACTTTACACGACTAACAGTTTTTTTACGTGGTGGTTTTGGCTTGTATTCTTTTACAGAAATATACAGTTTTACACGATGATTCATTCCAAAAAACTGTGTCAATCCATCAGCAATCTCATCTTTAATTATTTGAGTTCGTTTAATAATGTTGTCTGATGGAAGCATTTGTCCTTCTACGTGAACTAAACATTTATTCTTACGACTGTTTACCTTAATAGTAGGATCCTTTATAAAATTGTGATTAGCAACCACACAACGCACAAATCCTTCAATAGCTGAATTTTTTAATTTTAGTTCACCATCAACATCAGGTAATTGAATCTCTAAATATTGTTTAGGATAAAAGAGTATAACAAGCATTAGGAACAACACTACAGCTGAAAGAACTAGAGTACCCCAGAAAATATATCTTGAAAGATAAAATTCCAGAAAGGAAATTTGTTTCCAATCAACTAAATGAAGTCCTAAGCCACTGACTTTATGATAATCTAGCAAAATAGGAATCAAAATTGTCAAGATTAAAATACATAAAATAAGGTAAAGTATTTTTTTGGTTTTTGACATATTGAATCCTTTCATCAACAGAATTTGAACTGTGATCTATTCCTGTCAAAAAGATTCAAGTTCATTCTTTTTTCCCTAGGAAAAATGATACTACTGCAACAACAATGACCGCTCCCAAGATTGATGGAATTAATGCCATTCCTGCTAGACTAGGTCCCCATGCACCGAAAAGTGATTGTCCAACAGATGAACCTACTAAACCTGCAAAGATATTAGCGATTATTCCCATGGAACCTCCCTTTTTAGTGATTCCACCTGCAATAAGACCGATAAAGCCTCCTACGATAATAGCCCAAAGCATAATGTCTCCCCCTTTCTAAATTGAGGAAAGTTAGATTGTTTGGAAAATCAAACAATCTAAAGAGTTACATTTTAGCTAAAACATTTTTTATATTAATCTTAACAATCATAAGATTAATGTAAGTATATACCTGTTAATAACAGTATAAGTTAATTAAATTGATAAGTCAATGAAAATGTTTGCGCTTACAAAAAAATAGAATGACAAGCATTAATCGTTTTTGCAAACGATTGCATAGATTTGCAAGTATTTTATGTTATGATTCTTGTAGTTTTTTGAACAGTTTTGTAAATACTCTACATTTATAGTTATTATTATCAGACCATTCTGATAATTGAATGATTCATCAATAAAACATTTGATTATGTTGGTATGACCATAAGATTTTTAGCCAATTAAAACGTTAAAAAAACTCCCTAAGAAGTGAGAGTGACGAAAGTGGAAATAAAATGTATAATTGAAATATGTAAACCCTTACACACTTTTTCTTTATGAAGTATCATCCAATAAAAAACCTAAATCATACACAGGATACTGTGTTATTTTCAGTAGGAGTTTAAAATTCAAAAAGGAGATAATTATGGATATTAGAGAAACATTGAATCGTCAGGATTACACTAAATTAGACGAATTTAGTAAACAACTTGAGGGCTTTGAACGACTCTTTGCAGACAAGGATTTGCTTGAAATGCGTCAGGAATTGGCCAAAATTAATAAGGATGAGGTCGTTGGTTTATGCTCAGAAATTAATGGATATAAAACAGGTTTTATGGATGCATTAACCCTATTGGATTCTGAAATAGATTTGCAAGCTTTCAAAGAATTGTTTGAGAAGTGGTGGATTGATTATGAATTTGATCAACGTATAAATGTACTACTTGGTCAATATCCTTATACCAATTTTGAGGAGAGAATTGATTATGAATTGAAAGAAGAATATGGAACAAGCTCTCGTAAAGAAGTTGCAAAAATAATGATTGACGATTTAGAAACATCATCAGAGGACGAAGCTAAAAAGTTATTTCTTCAGGAAATCCTTTCCTTACAAAAGAGATCAAACGATACCGATTAACTTCTTCAAAAGTTGACTATAGTAACAAAGAGGGAGTACTGTTATGGAAAAAGTTTTGAAGGATGGTAAACTTTATTCTCTAATAGAATTTAGGGACAAAATCTATGAGGATTTAGATTTATCAAAAAGTGACCTAACCACTTTATTGTGTGCGATATTGATTGCATCTATTGGTTTGAATATGAATTCTATTCCAACAATCATAGGGGCAATGTTGATTTCTCCATTGATGACACCTATCCTTGGAGTAGGTTTTGCGTTAGCAATATTAGATACAAAACTTCTCAAAAAATCGTTTAAAGTTCTTTTTATTCAAGTTGCAGTAAGCCTTTTAGCCTCTACACTTTATTTTTTACTTTCGCCCATTTCTTACGCAAGTACGGAAATTATTGCTAGAACTTCGCCCACAATTTGGGACGTTGTAATAGCATTCGTCGGTGGATTAGCCGGCATTATTGGAGCACGAAAGAAAGAAGCTAATAACATTGTTCCTGGTGTCGCCATTGCAACTGCTCTTATGCCACCCGTTTGTACCGTGGGGTATTCTATTGCCACAGGAAATCTTGAGTATATGATAGGGGCGTCATATTTGTTCTCCATTAACTGCAGTTTTATTATGATTGCTACATATATTGGCACTAATGTGATGATGGTTAATAATCCTTATGTTAAACATAATCGTAAAGCCTCTAAAATGCGAAAAATATTAATTCTAGTCTCGCTTGTTCTTATTATTCCAAGTTTAGCTTCTGCAACTACCTTAGTTAGAGATACGCTAATCAATGAGTCTATCAATAATTATCTATCTGATCAATTTGAAAACCATACTATTTTGAAAAAGAAATATAGTAAAGAAAACAATACACTAAAGCTAACCATTTCAGGTAAATATCTTTCAGAAGCTGAGTTACAAGGTATCATTAACAAACAAAATGAATATGGTTTGAAAAATATCTCGATTCAGGTTTCACAATTAACAAATGATAGATTAACTGAAAAAGAATTAGTCGACTACATCATTCAATATAAAAACGATGATGATCTTCAACAAATAGAAAAGGATAAGTAAAAAGAATCCCCAAATAACAACAAGTAATGTGAGATATTAATTTGATAAGCATAAGAAACCGTTGAAAAGTATTGTCACTAGTAGTCCATAGGAGAAAATAGCAATGAAAAAAGTAATGATAATTATTAATCCAACTTCTGGAGGAGAAACAGCATTAGATTATAAAGAGATCTTGGAGAATAAGGCTAAAGAGTATTTTGATTATGTTGAAACTAAGATTACGCAAAAAGCCAAAGATGCAACTCAATTTGCTGAAAAAGCCTCTAAAGAAAAATATGATGCAGTAATTGTTTTTGGTGGAGACGGTACTGTAAATGAGGTTATTTCAGGGATTGCTGAAAAAAATCACATCCCAAAACTTGGGATTATTCCTGGTGGAACTGGTAATTTAATCACTAAGCTATTAGAAATCAACCAAAGTATTGATCAAGCGATTGAAGAACTTGACTTCAATTTTACTAAAACCATTGATGTTGGAAAAGCTAATCAAAATTATTTTGGCTATATTTTTAGTGTTGGATCTTTACCAGAAGCTATTCATAACGTTGATATTGAAGATAAAACAAAGTACGGTATCTTTGCATATGCAATCAATACGATGAAGTCCGTTGTAGAAGACGATGTATTTAATGTTCGTATTGAAAGCGAAAATGGCAATTATGAAGGTGAAGCTAGTCAGGTCTTAGTTCTTCTATCTAATTACTATGCAGACAAAAAACTATTTGATGAAAATACAGATGGATATGGAAATATCTTGATTTTAAAAGATGCATCCATCATTTCTAAATTATCGACTATCCCAGATTTGTTAAAAGGGGATCTAGTAGGTAACGATAATATCGAATATATCAAAGCGCGTAATATTAGGATTTCTTCAGAGGTTGAGTTAGAGTCAGATGTTGATGGAGACAAATCGGATAATCTTCCAGTAGATATAAAAATACTAGGGAACCATATCGAAGTATTCTCAGGCACCAAAGTATAGTTTTTTCCCTTCTACTTCTCCAACAAAAAAGTTTTAAATGATATAAGTTACTGCATCAGCAACAATAATAGTCCTGTCCTTTTTGAAGTTAGGATATAAGTCAAAGGTAAATAAATTACCTTTAATATACAGAGTTAAGGCGTCTTTTGATTCATGTCTAAAAACTTTTCGGAAGCATCAACTGTTATGGTAGTTTTCGAGCATAACAAAAAGTAGTGAAGAGATTCCATCGTCGGAATTTTCTTCACTACTTTTTTAGTCTGTCTAGTGCTCTTTCTTACACCATGTTAAAACTAAAGCTTCCACTGCTCAATCAACCAATCCGAAAAAGCGTCATATCTTTTTTGGAGATGGTCATGATGTCCGTAGGGGTCAAATGCTGAATAAGTAGACACGCTCTGTTTTTTGATAAGTTCATGCACTTCTTTGGCATAACTAGGAGCTTTGGCCAATCTATTCTTATGATTAGCCCCCTCGGTCAAACCGTTACGTAAATAGACCGAGCAAGACTTATTGATGGGCTGGTGGGCTTTGCAGTAAGCTACAAAATTTGGATACCAGAAGGATCCACAAATGGAGAAGATCAAAGGCATCTTATCACTGCTATAAAGACTGGAAATAGCAGCCAAACCACCCAGCGAATAGCCTCCGTAAGCCATGCGACTTTCATCCAGTCGAAACTCTTGTGCAATGCTTTTGAAAATATGGCCAAATAGATGGTCATGATAGCTGGCTAGCTTACCGCCAAAATCAGGGCTTCCAGGTCTCAGAGCCTGAGCCTGCCAAGGCGTAAAATCATCCAAGCGATTCTGAGGTTCAAGCCCAACCAGGATAACAGAATCTGCGATTTTTCCCAGATACTCAAGCTGCCCATCGTTCAAAAAAACAACTGGATAAGCCTTCTTGAAATCATAAGACTCAGGAAGGGCAACCGTAACCTGAATGTCATGGCAGACAAAGTCTTTATTTATTAACAAAGTCATTAACCTTTTCAAGAGAATCAATCACAGATGGACCGTAATCCATAAGCTCATCATAAGAAATAGTCATGATTTTCTTGTTTTTAACGGCTGGAACATTTTCAAGAACAGCGTTCTTTTCCATCTTGTCTGTTGCTTCCTTGTCCATGGCCTTATTACGGTCACTGGTTACATAGATAATCAATTCTGGTTCCATTGACACGAGATTTTCCAGAGTCAAATCTGATGTTCCTGTCGCAACATTGGTATAACCAAGCTGATTGAGCATGCTTTCTTGAAGGGCAGATTTGTAAGTTCCAAAGGTCTCATCGTTGTAGGCACACATGATAAGAGCCTTCTTCAAGTCTTTGTCAGAAGACTTGTTTTTCTTTTTAACAGCGTCGATACGCTTTTGAAGTTGTCCCGCATACTTGTCTGCCTTGTCTTGGACGTTGAAAATGTCACCAATATTTTTAACATCTTCGATGATATTATTCAAATCTTGTTTGGTTGTTGAGACAGAAGCTTTTTGGGTATAAACAGGAATGTCGTTGCTGTTCCATGTGCTGATGGTTCCCATTGACTTGTCTGAGAACATCATATTACGACCAATAAGAGCATCTGGTCCGTAAGCCAAGATGGCTTCTTGAGAAATTGTTTTCTTATCACCGATATGTGGGATTGAAGCAATGTCATCCTTATATTTATCGGTTACTTCATTGTCAGGGTTAAGCATACCGACAATTTTGTCTTTCAAACCAAGCTCAATCAAGATTTCAGTTGATGAAAGGTTATTGGTGATAACCTTTTCTGGTGCCTTTTTGAAGACTTGATCTAGCTCAGTTCCTTTATCGTCATAAGTTTTGACAGTCAAAGGATACTGGGTTTCTGACTTGGTCTTTTTCACCGTTTCTTTTGCTGATGATGACGATGATGTGCTGTTTTTATATGTAGAACTGCATGCTGTCAATGTGAGGACTGCTGCAGCGATTAATGCGATACGAAATGTTTTCTTGTTCATAAGGCCTTCCTTTCCTAGGCTTATAAATACTGAATCATTGCCTGCTGGTCATCCGTCCAGGTAATACGACTCTGAACATCATAAACCGCCTGCAAGGATTGTGGGGTTACGGCATCCCTTGGGACACCTTGGGCAACAATCTCACCCCCTTTCATTAAGTAGATATAATCTGAAAAACGACAGGCCAATTGAATATCGTGGAGAACTGCAAGAACATTAATGCCGAGTTCCTTGACCAAGGCCAACATCTCCAACTGATACTTTATGTCCAAATGATTGGTAGGCTCATCCAATAAAAGGAGTTTGGGTTCCTGAGCCAAGGCACGCGCTAGGATGACTCTTTGTTTTTCGCCACCTGATAGGGACGAATAATAGCGTGTCTTCTTTTCAGACATGCCAACCTTGTCTAGGGCATCCTGAACGAGCAAGTGGTCCCGCTCCGATTCTTTTTGCAGAAAGGAAAGATGGGGCGTTCGGCCAAGCATGACAATTTCTTCCACCGTACAATCAAACTGAAGGGTGTTAAACTGTGTCACAACGGCCATTTCTTTTGCAGTTTCCTTTAGACTTATCTGATCTAGGGATTTCCCATCAAGAAAAATCTGACCGCTATCTGGTTTCAACTGGCGGTAAATGGTTTTGAGCAAGGTTGATTTCCCACTTCCATTTGGTCCCAGTATGGTCTGGAATTGCCCACCTTCAACCTCTAGAGAGACACCGTTTAGGATTTTTTTCTCTCCAATCGAATAATGAATATCCTGACACTTTACATCCATAAGTCTAAACCACCTTCCTACGATTTCTAGTCACAATATAAATAAAGAAAGGTGCGCCAACTAAGGCTGTAAAGATACCGATAGGTAGCTCTGCATTTTTGACGAGGATTCTCGCCAAGACATCTGACCAAACCACAAACAAGGAACCTAAGAGAGTTGCCACTGGAAAAAGCTTACGATAGTTAGTTCCGACTAAACTTCTAGCAATATGAGGGGTAATCAAGCCTACAAAGCCGATAATCCCACAGCTAGCAACCAAGACGGCCGTTATGACCGCAACAATGGCAATATAAAGATACCAGTAGAGTTTAAGTGGAATCCCTAAAGTCAAAGCTGCCTCATCTCCCATCATCATGGCATTGAAGACACGATACTGAGTTGAGAAAAAGAGAAAGGCCAAACCAACCACTACTGCTGGAAGCATCACATCTGACCAAGATGTTCCTGTCAATGAACCCATGGTCCAAAACTTAATGGTCATGACACTATCTGCTGTCGCTCCAATAGAGATTATAAAATTGGCAAAGGCAATAAAGAGGGCATTGACAACCGTTCCAGATAAAATCAGGCCAGATGTGGTCACTCTCCCCTGCATAGAGGCAATGATTAAGACAAGAACCGTCGCTAGGATAGCCCCCACAAAGGCACCCAAGCCTACCACAGCCTTAAGGCCTAAAATGATGGCCAAGGTTGCTCCAAAAGTTGCCCCTGCCGAGATTCCCAGGATATAGGGTTCGGCAATCGGATTATTAACGGTTGACTGCATGACACTCCCAGACATGGAAAGGCCTGCACCAACTATTAACCCTAGGAGAACCCTAGGAACTCGCATATTCCAGATAATAGCTTCAAGTGGTTTGGCTATGTTATGACTGGCCATCGGAAACCCCAATTTTCTGAGGATGACACCATAGGTATCACCTATATCTATAGTGACCGCTCCTAAAGAAACTGCTATAAAAACTGACGCTACTACTAAAAATAGAAGCAAACAGAGCAGGCTTAGGTAGCGGGAAAAAACAAGGTGTTTTGTTATTTTAAAAGGCATTAGCACCTCCTTTCCACCTGTAATGTCAGAAAATTTTGACAATACATTTTCTAGTATAACATGCCTCAAAAAGAAGGGCAAGGTCATTTGAGTATTACATAGAAAAAAGAGCAGTCTTGAACTACTCTTAAGATTTATAAATAATTGAAGCAAAGTGAGAAAAAAGTCGGTTTATCATTTAACTTTCTCCACACTGCTACTAGCAATTCTCATGGCAAGAAGGATTATCAGCACCTTAATCACAAGGGATAACCAAATGTTCTCAACTGATGACAGTTGCGATAAAGCATTGATCAACGCATGTGTCATCACACAAAGCCAAAGGCTTCTGGTCTTTGTATAAATTACGGATAAGATGAAACAATTGCTTAATAAGCCTAGCAAAAATGGCAATAAATGAATCGTAGTCAGAGACCCATCAATGTAAAAATAGAGTAAATGCCATAGTGACCAGGCTACAAAGGTACACAGCGTAGACACTAGATAGGTCAACTTTTCTTGCAAAGTAGGCTGGAAAAAATAGCGCCAACCAATTTCTTCGATTCCACCAAAAACGAGGGCTTTTACAAATAAAATTATGGGGAAATACCAAACTTGGATAAGTATACCTCCACTCAGGATTAGTGGTAGAAAATCCAAACATAGAAAAATGAGGACTAAGAGATAGTTACTAAGAGGCTGTTTGACTTGGAAAAAATCACTGACAAGCTGTTTAAAACTGGAGTTATGATAGCGGATGCTAATAATTGCTCCCCAAATGGCTGATGACAAGCCACCTAACATAAGGGTAAAGAGGCCAATTGGAGTCCCATAATCAACCCTAACTTCTCCTGCTCTTAGCAGCCAAACAAGGAGACTGACCAGTAAAATCTGTCCAAAGGTCCCCGCCAGATAAAGCAACAAGGCTTGTTTTCTTTTCATATCTTGCTTCCTTTTTCTTCCCTATTAAAACTTCCGCTTCACGTTAAGCTAGTCCATATCCACCCATTTGTCATTATCCATGATAAAGGGTTTGGCTAGGCCTGGTCCAGTATAGTCCTTGTACTTGGTTGTGAGATACTTGTAGCAATCTTTTTTGCTGGCAAATTTAATGGCTTGGTAGGGCTCTTCAAAGGTTAACTTTTCAACAAATAAGTAGCCATCCGTCGTAGGCACCAAGACTCCGACGTGACCGACAAAAAGGTAATCACCATCCAAATTATCGTGGACAACAACCGACAGCATGCGTGCCTTGTCATCAAAGGTGAACTGTTTGTAGTAATCCTCCATATGCTTGGCGTGAACCTTGACATCTTGGGTAGCTTCGGTCTTGACCCTTGAAAAAAGAATGTCAAAGTTTGCCTGGTCCTTGGCATTAAAGAGCTTACCCTTGTCAATGGCGTCCTTGTCTTGGAAAAGGAGCTCAGTATCACTTTTGACTTGAGGAATCTTGATTTTGCCTTTCAGTAGCGTGTAGGTGTTGATACGGCAGTTGGTACCGATAAAGTCACCATGCTTGGCTGTCCACAGGCTACTGATTTTTTCCACATCATAGTCTGTTTTGGTAAATGGCGCAAAATCCCCAGAAAGTCCAACAGTACCCACGGTATCATTGTAATCCCTAACCAGATTGATAAAGTTATCCACACTCTCCTCGTTCAAATGTTTCGAGAGTATGGCTCGCACCTCATTAAGACTGGCCTTGCTATTAAGGTTGGAGTAGCTTGGTTTTTCCTCCTTTTTGTGTATATGTGCAAAAACTGCTAAACCGACGAGTAATAGGCTAGCGATAGATAAAAGAATTAGCGTCTGTTTTTTTAGATGTTTCATAGGGCACCTCCTTGGCTTCATTATACCAGATTTTGCTGACTACTCATTCTCAAGATACTTATCCACAAGAAAAAGCCTTGTTGACAAGGCTTTAGATTGAAGATATTGGCTTTTTCCTAACCTCTCAAACCATCACTTGTCATTCACAATATTGGCAAAGGCTTCTTGGATGTCCTTATTATTGGTAGGGTACATATAATACATGTTTTCAGGATTCCCCTGATTTTGCATGGAAACTAGGACCACTGGTTGACCTTTATGGATGGTGAAATGATAGAGAATCATGGCGGAACCTGAATACCCGTAGCTGTCTACAATGATATAGTCGGCTGTCCCTGTACCATCGTCAGAAAAGGCAACGTCTACCTTTTGTTGGTTGGTCATTGGGGCATTTTGTTCAGTCTTTTCACCTACAATAATGCGGTTATTTTTAGCAAAAGACATGGCACCAAAGAAATCGTCACTTCCGTTAGGTGTTAGCCTTCTATAACTTTCTTGATTCATCTTGTGCCCAAACTCCACCATGTAACTTGCGAGCTTGGCAGCCTTGTCACTATTCCAAAGGGCTGTCGTATTGGTTGGGCTAGTCTGGCTGGACTGGCTCTTGCTTTTCACTCTGTAATAAGACGTGTAAACCACCCCTGGCCCAGCAGACTCTGGAATTTGAACCAAACGATCTGTGTCTTTGACAGAATTGTCCGGAGACGGTGCTGCTTGATTGGCTGGCACAGGCACAAAAGGATTGACCCCATGCCCTGGACCATTGTCCGCAAAATAAAACATAGGCTGACCATTGAAATCTTTAATGACAGTCTTGCCATCAGTACTTCCTGTCTCTTCAGACTTTGTGAGCCCTGACTTGGTAATGGTCACAACATGACCACCGTCAGAAACCCAGTCACCTTCGATGCTTGAAAAATCACCATTTCGAATAGCATCCACATCCATGGCAGGCGTTTTGACTTCTGATGAGGCATTCTGACTTTGAGAACTAGAGTTTGAAGACGACTCAGAAGCTCTGGAACTCGATTGTTTAGACTTGTCTGAGGAAGACGTTTGACCAGTCTGACTGCTTGACGAAGAGACCGCAAGGGATGACATTTGTTGAGCTTGTGAATGAAGGGAATGCCAAGCAAAAATGGCACCACCACCAAGAAGCGTCATACAAGAAACTGCAAGAACTGACGCTGCGACCTTATGAGTCACAATAGACTGACTTAAGGTTTGCCAAATGCTTTTCTTAGATGCTAACAATAAGCGCTCTACTTCTGCTCGATTGGTCAAGAGACTGCCATTTTTTATCGCCTCGTCAACCTCTGTCATCTTTGGGTGACGTCCATAAATCTTTATAAAATAGGTTACCATTCTTCTGCTTTCATCTCATCTCCTTTTTGAAGCGTAATACTTTTATTTTAGCATAAATTGGGGATTCTGGTTGACCAGTTAAAAAAGAAAAAGACTGCAAGCAAGTAGCTGCAGTCGATGTATAACCATGGTCCTTATTTCTGAGTATTACCAAGTTTTTTAAAGTAAGTATAGCCCAGATAGAAAAAGAAAAGCGCTAAAAGAATAAAGAAACCCATGACGAGTTTGATCCCACCTAATTGATAGGCAATGTAAACAAAAGTATTAACCTTAAGCTGACCACCCGTTTTTTCCAATAGTGAAAGGCTCTGTGAGTAATAGTGACCAAGCCAAATAGCTCCTAAACCTAATAACGGATAAATAATGACACCCAAGACAGGGTTCTTTTTTAACAAATTATCTAACATACATCCCCCAATTTTTTAAATGTTATAGTAATAGCTTATCAAAGAATGGCTAGAAAGGCAAAGTGACTTTTCATGGTACAAAAATTAAAAGGAACCAAGCCAAGAAGCTGGTTCCTTTGAAATCTAAAAGACGGCACGTGTACCATGAACTTGCTCAAGACCAGGTATGGCAAGAAATTGGTCACGATTAGCCACGGAGATACCACCACCGGCTAAAATCTCCAACTGACCTTCTGCTAGCCTAACCAATTCTGCATAACGTTTCAAGCGTGATTCTAAATCAGTCTCGGGAGTCCCAGCACGGGTGAGAAGACGCGTCACACCGTGGTCCTTAAGCCATTGGATAGCACTAGGTTGATCTGCTTTAGGGATCTGATCAAAGGCCATATGCATGGTAACTTCTAAGCCTCGACTGGCATCTAGTAAGGTCTTAAGAGCTTCTGTATCGAGTTGATTTTCTGAAGTCAAAGCACCAAGTGCAAAGCCGTCAACACCCAAGTCACGCGCACATTTGATATCTTCCAGCATGATAGCTAATTCCTGCTGGCTATAGACAAAGTCGCCTCCTCGTGGACGGATCATTACAATCACTTTAGCCTGATAATCCTTGGCCAGCTCAACGGCTGCCTTTATGACACCATAAGAAGGCGTCGTGCCTCCAACAGCCAGATTATCACACAACTCTACGCGTTGAGCACCAGCTTTAAAGGCTTTTTCTAAGAGAGTGACATTTTCTGCACAAAATTCATAAATTGGCATACTGAACCTTCTATTAGTTGTAGTGGCAAGGGATTGACTATCAGTTTTTCTTGTTAGTTTTCTGATAACCCCATAACACTATAGCAAACGACAACAACTGCCATAGCAATATTCTCACAATCTGCAAACTATCCACTTCAGAATTAGAAACCACATGGACAAGATTTGAAGCAAGATTGTTGAAAAGATGATCTCCAAGTCCTAGCCACAAGGAACCTGTCATTTTGTAAAGTAAAGACCATTTGATACTCATCATTCCTGCTAGGATAACATAGCCAATCCCCATGGCAATAAGATTTAATAGTGATGATTCTCCTTGAAGATAATCTCTTAAAGGCATTACCAAGTGCCATATTCCAAATAGGAAGGCTATAAAGAATAGACTCTTGCGGTAAGAAAGCCCTTCAAGAATTTTTGTGAAAAGGCCACGAAAAACTCCTTCTTCCATCCATACGTTTATCAGGTTAAACAACACACTTGAGAGAATAAGTAAGATTCCTGCTTGAGATACTTTTTCGTTTGTTAAGGAAAAACCACTGGCCTGGCGTAAAACGATAAGTGAACATTGCCATGAAGAAACAAGAGAACAATGCACTCAACTGTATATGCAAAGACGGAACACACTAAGCCAAAGAGTAGCCCCTTCCCTATACCACTCACTATTCCGTCAGAACTGAAACCAATATCTTTCCATCTTAATTTACAAATTGAAAGGACTCCCCACAGTAGAAGAATTCCAAAAAGCTTATGTAGAAAATTCTCAGATAAGAAGGTCTCATCCGTCCTCATATAGAAGTATTCGATTAGCCTTGCTACTGAGCAGATAACAAATATCATTGAACAACTTAAAATAGGTTTCTTTATTAGTTGATTTAGCATATCTTCCTTTCAAATAAGTCTTTTATAAAAGTTAATTTCAATATTTCACTCAGTCCAATTCCTTCTCTAGTTCTTTTAGAAAGGTGATTAAAAATTGATGGCGACTTTCTGCCATTTGTTTGGCAGTCTCCGTGTTCATTTCATCTTATAAGAGGAGCAACTTATCGTGGAAATGTTGGACGGTATCAGTAAGGGGTCTCCCTTTGTGGCCACCATAGGAAAAAGTTCGCGCAATTCCTACAGCTCCTATCGCATCCAGGCGGTCTGCATCCTGGACAATCTTGCCTTCTAACGATTCTGGATGTTTACCGCGATTTTTGCTGAAAGAAACAGCATTGATAACCCGACAAATCTGGTCGATTTGCTTTTTAGGAGCACCAATCTCTTCTAGAAACATGCGAGCATTCGCATTATTCTCTGTTTGAAACAATTTATAATCATCAGCATCGTGAAGAAGAGCTGACAAGCCCACTATCTCCAGATCACATAGACCTTCTGCTTGTGCGATTTTCATAGCATTGGTATAGACGCGAAGGGTATGCGCCACATCATGGCCATCCGCTCGATCAGCAAATAAGGTTTTAACATACTGCTTAGCAGCAAGAATTCGTTCTTCGATCATCGTTCTTGTCCTTTGTATAATCTGTGCACAGTTCTATCTATTCATTTGAACTAGTAATGGAAAGGTGCAGTTTACTTAAAAACCACCTCTCAGTGGCTACTACTTCTTCTTTTGTGGAAAAAGCGGGAGACCAAGTTTGGCAATCTTTTCAGCTGGGGTCTTCATGCCATCCTTGACCCATTTGGAAATCACTGAGACAATAGCTGAGCTCCAAAAGGAATTGAGGTAACTACCGGCACCATTTGATGAGCTACCATTTCGTTTTTCCAAAAAATCATAAACGGCCTTGGTCAATACCTGCTCAAAATTATAATCAATGGCAAGACTGATGATTTTGGCTTCTTTTTTGACTTCCTTAAGGAGATAAACCCAGACTTGGTAAAGATCCGTCTTGAGATTATAGCCGTCCAAGGACTTAGTAATCTTTGCAATGCTAGACTCAAAAATAGATTTCAAAATCTCTTCCTTAGAACCATAATTGCGATAAAAGGCAGCACGAGATACACCCGCACGCTCAACCAGTTCCGATATGGTAATCTTTTTAAAGTCTTTTTTCTCCAACAATTGCAGGAGAGAAATTTCAATGGATTCTCGTGTAATTGCTTTGTTTTCTTGGTTAAATCGTTTGAGATTTTCCAAGGATTTCTCTGAGATTTTTCTTTCTGCCATAACATTCACTTTCTATCTGTCACACCTGATGAGATCTACTATGATAGCAATGCACTTCATGATAAAATTGTAAAAGAAGACAAAACACTTGTCAATGTACATTATGCAGATATGAGGTATAAACCTATGAAATGGAAAATTATTGCGGATTCAGGCTGTGACTACCGTTCTTTGGACAATCTGGCACCAGATACGGAGTTTGTCAGTGTTCCTTTGACTATCCAAGTGGGCGAGACCATTTACAGGGATGATGCCCAACTCAATATTGATCAAATGATGGAGGAAATGTATGCGACTACGACTGCTTCTAAGTCTGCCTGTCCGAGTCCTGATGATTATATGAAATCCTTTGAAGGAGCGAACAATATCGTCGTCGTGACGATTACTGGAACCCTTTCTGGTAGCTACAATAGTGCTGAAATCGCTAAGAAAATTTATCTGGAAGAGCATCCTGATACTAAGATTCACGTGATTGATAGCCTGTCAGCTGGTGGCGAGGTCGACCTTATCGTTCGTAAACTCAATCACTTAGTCGCTGAAGGCCTTGATTTTGACCAAGTCGTTGATGGCATCACAGCTTATCAAGCCAAGACTAAGTTGCTCTTTGTTTTAGCCAAAGTTGATAATTTGGTGAAGAATGGTCGTCTAAGTAAACTGGTTGGCACCGTTGTTGGACTCCTCAATATCCGTATGGTCGGTGAAGCTAGTAAGACTGGTACCCTAGAGTTGCTTCAAAAAGCTCGTGGCCAAAAGAAAGCTATCAAAGCTGCCTTTGATGAACTCCTCAAGGCTGGTTATGCTGGAGGCCACATTACGATTGCCCACCGCAACAATGAAAAATTTATCGAGCAATTCTCTGAATTGGTTCGTGAAAAATTTGCCCAAGCAAGCATCGAAGTCCTTCCTACTTCTGGACTCTGTAGCTTTTATGCTGAAGAAGGCGGACTCCTTATGGGGTATGAAATTTAAGACGAGATTGAAAAGAGGCTGGACTACATGTTCGGTCTTTTAAAAATCAGATTATGCTATTTGATAATCAGCAGAATAGGATTATAAAACTAAAAATTCTTTCTTGACAATCCAACGTAATCGCTTTCATCACCCCCTTCATTTATGGTAAGATGGTAGTGACGCATTAATGTCATATTCTTAAAAATTAAAATACCCTTATTAAACATGGAGATAGTTTATGAAACAGAAACATTCACATTTTCTAATCCCTGGAATCCTTCTTCTAGGGATCGTTTTGCGGGCCCCGTTCACAACCTTGTCTACGGTCTTATCAGACATTGCTTCTGGTCTAGGCGTTGAGGTCAGTTCTCTCGGTCTCTTGACAAGTCTCCCTCTCTTGACCTTTGCGATATTCTCACCTTTTGCGGCTAGCTGGGCCAAACGCTTTGGTATAGAAAGACTCTTCCTCGGTGTTTTAATTGTGATGACACTTGGTTCTGCTTTGCGTACCCTTAATCTCCCTCTTCTTTATGTGGGAACGCTTTTAGTCGGAGCTGGAATTGCCTTTATCAACGTCCTTCTCCCAAGCCTAATTCAGGCTAATGAGCCAAATCAGTTAGGATTCTTAACCACACTTTACATTACAGCCATGGGGCTTGTCCACAGCCGTGGCTTCATCAGTAGCCGTTCCAATCACTAAGGCAACCTCATGGCAAGGTTTGGTCTGGGTATTGACAGCAGTCTGTGCCTTGGCTCTTGTGGTTTGGCTCCCCAATGTCCGTCACAATCATTATTTAGAACAAGATACTTCTACTAACGAAAATTCAGGCAGTTGGTATAAGAGCGGCAAAGTTTGGGCCATCATGATTTTCGGTGGATTACAGTCACTCTTCTTCTACACCACTATCACTTGGCTTCCAACCATGGCCACTCAAGCCGGTGTCGGCGAGGCCAATGCCGGAATTCTAGCTTCCGTTTTCACACTGACGAGTATTCCATTCTCTATGATCATTCCTAGCCTAATCACTAAACTTTCTGATCGTAACCGCCATTTGATGCTAGTGGCTACCGTCCTAGCAGGACTCATCGGAGTTGCCATGCTTCTAGTCAATACAGACAGCTTTGTGTATTGGTTGGTACTTAACCTCTTAATCGGAAGTTCTGCTAGTGTCCTATTCCCTTACATGATGGTTTCCTTTTCAATGAAGGCTAGCACGCCTGAAAAAACAGCCCAACTATCAGGTTTAGCCCAAACCGGAGGCTATATCTTTGCGGCCCTTGGTCCAGTTTTGTTCGGTTCAAGCAAACAACTCTTTAACTCTTGGACCCCTGCTGTTTTAATTCTTCTTGTCTTGACCCTAATCATGGGAATAGCCCTTTACAAAGTTGAAAAAACAGACGTTATTTTGTAAGAGAAAAACTAATAAAAGAAAATGCCCCACAAGTTGTGACTTGTGGGGTGTTATTTTGCGTGCGGCGAATGAATGCAACTTTTAAATACAAAGGTCGAAGTATTCGTATTTGTCTTTCGAGAAGTTTTCTTAACCACATAACCCTATTTTTCTAACCAGAAGAACGATTGCTTTAACATCTCTTTTGCTTGTCCAATCATACACGGTCCATGAGAAATAATAATATTCTTAGGTTCCCATTTCTTTATTTTGTGATAACTCCTCAAAGCTTGTTTTTTGCCAAATAAGAAACTTATTCTTAAATCTCTTGGTGTTTTACCATTTGGATAGTGATTATCGCCTATTTTAAACAGTAGCTTTTCAAAAATCGATAATTTCTCAGTTTCTATGTTTTCAATAAGATCCGTTAAAATCAAAGTTGAACTTTCAGTATGAAAAAAAACAACCTCTTTCACGTAAAAACTTCCCTCAAATGTCGTAAAACAAATTTCTTCGTTCCAATTGGCTTTCTCTAGTTCATAACCATAATCTAAATTCATTCCCGATTTTCTGGCACGCTTTTGAACACCATTAGCTAGCCAGATTTTTGCTTCAGGAAATAGTTGATTCCATTCATCTATATAACTATAATGTAAGACATTGGGTGCAATAAGGTGTTTTACCTCACCCAATTGCTTAATTTCAAAAAGCAAATTGTCACTAGGCTTAATCGGTGAATGCACCCAAATACCACCATTCTTCAAACGGATAACCGTCATTCTAGTTGAAAAAGGCACTTTGAAGAGTTTGAAATTCATCAGTACTTCTTCCCCATCTACAATCCAGAGGTTATCTGCTATCTTTTTTAAGGAATTGAGAGGACTATATTTTTTGACTTCCATGAAACTCTGCTTTCTAAATTAATAAAGTATAATCAATCGTTATTCTCCAAAAATGGAACAACCAAGTCAATCCACTCTTGAGGTAGGTAGGCTGATAAATAGCCGTGATTATAGCCCTTTGCTTCATACAAGATAGTGTTGGGATGCATCTGCTGAAATAATCTAGCTGATTCCTTAACACATTTCAATTCTTTTTCACCATAAATATAGAGAACCTGCGCCTTACTTTTAGAAATCCTACTATTCAATTTGTAGTGCCCCATATAAGTTTTATAGATGATCACTAATGTCTTGATAGGTGCCCTTTGCATATCCTCCATATAATAATTTTTTATCTCGTCTGGGTAAGCTAATTGGGGATAGAATTTATTCATTAAGCTTAACTGAAATTTACAAGAGGATTTACTAAACATCAGTTTACCAAATAAAGATACCAACAAGATGCTAAATCTCGCCAACCTTGGCTGAGGAATACAGATACTTCCATCTATGATGGCTTTCTCAGCTATATCGCTATCTAAGGACAAAAGTTCCATGGCAATTTGACCACCAAGAGAAACTCCACCTAAAGCAAATAATTTCCCACCACAGTTTTGTCGAACATAATCTAGAATTTCCTGTGCCGAATCTTCCGTTGATATATAATCCTCTTGATACTCTTCTCCGTGTCCATTAAGTGTAGGTAAAATGACATGGTAATTATGAGACAGGAGACGAGCTTGTCTAAGATAACTCCACCAGGAACCACCCCCACCATGTATCAATAAAATGGGAGGCAAATTTTTATCACCAAATTCATGAAATTTCATATCTAAGAACCTCCAAAATGTCTCATATATTTACGATTATTCTATTCTTGAAAGCTTATAGCGATTCTTATTTCTTAAATTAAATAACAGATAGTAAAAAAGCAGCAACTAATCCATTTTTAGGATTTGAATATAAAAGCATATTAATTAGATATAAAAAATAAATGACGTGCACAACTGTAAGCTATTGAACTCTACTTGAGTGTTTATACATAATTATTGACAGTATCCTCTATTTCTGTTGATAATCTAGAATATTATCTCTTATCCCATCTAGCAAAGGGATAAACCCTGTAAAATCAAATTTCATATAATTCTTCAGAACATACTTTGAAAGAATATCTTTTCCATAGTAATTTTGACCCCCTTTTTTACGAAATTTCTTCCCTTTTAAAATAGGGACCGTATTTTGAGATGACGAAAATAATAAATCTTCAATATCAGATGAGTTACCGTTATTCATGTGAGGCATTAAAGGTGTCGCCATTATATACAAACTATCTTTCTTTGTAATCTTATAAAAAGATGTACCTCTAACTTGACCAAGATTATTGCTACTAACATTTAAATCTGTAGCATGATTAAAAAATTTAAAAAGAGGATTACCCGAAGGCTCATTATCAAATAAAAAAATAGTAGGATTTTTAGGTTTCCTTGTTGTTAAATTAGAAAAATACTCTATATAATTAGGATACAGTTCCTTGTAGATATCTTTTCCATCATTTTTTGTAGGAAATTTTTGATTAAAAAAATTTGCGGGTATTTGATTAGAAAAATAATTATACCAATACTTGAAACCTTCTCCACCTTCTGGGATATTAAACAGGTATTCCACAGTATTACTGCGATTTAGAAATTCAATTTTAAATATAAAATCATCACCATCTTTTTCAATAAGTTCTGGATAATTCTTATATAGTTTTTTTAAGGCTGCTTTAATATATAGAGGATCTGTCTTCCCTTCTGTAACAATCATAGGTCTATCATTCCCAAAAAAATATCTATAAAATAAAAATTTTTTATATTCTTTTTCTTTAGAATTAAATAAGCACATATAAACTTCTTTTTCATTTTCTGGGATACTGTAGAACTCTTTAGGTAAATTATTATATGTATTATGTTTTTTATTATAGAATAATTCTTTACGTAGGTCTTTATTGTAAAAGATATACTTCCAATAGTATTTTGATTCAGATTTTTTTGATGAATTTCTTCCTAATAAATATTTTTGCGAATCTAGATTATTTTGTATCAGAGATTTTTTATAAAGTAAGTAGTTGTTGTATTGATCTATTTGAAAAATAAAAGCAAATCGTCCCGTTAGTTGACTGAGCGTACCTGGTTTTTTATCTATTTCGAAAGCTCCATCTTTGTATAATTGAAATGCCATTGCACGAGTATTTTTTATGTACTCTCTTTTTACATTTATTTTCTTATTGACAACTAGTCCAGTAACTTCTTGACGTTTCATGTTATTACTCAATCGTGTCTTTTTAGAATTGATTTCAAAACCAGAAGAGTTAATCACTTCCTCTAATTCTGTTAGAAATTTTTCTAACTCTTTAGTTGCTCTCAATTTATTAGAGTTTAATTCACGATTTGTAGAAAAAGTCATATCATCAGCGTATCTAGAATATGTAAAACGATATTTTTTAGCAATTTTGACAATCCGATAATCCAAAATTCTAGTAATTAAATTTGTGATGATAGGAGAAGACGGTGCTCCTTGTGGTAGCTTACCTTGATAACATGCAATTTGTGCAATTACAGTAGCAATTTCTGGTGAAACAGCAAAATCTCGATCTTTTATAAAGAAGCCTCTTACTCGCCCAAAATTAAAAGAATCAAAAAAGTTCTTCAAATCAATATTAAGAATATATTTCTTGTTTCGATGCATTTGGGAATTGGTAATAATACTTTTCCCCTTTTCGAATGCATGGGATAGTACTGGAATTTTAAAGTTTTTGTCCTTATATTTAGATTCCAAGCTTTCGAGGTAGCACTCCCATAAAATATCAGCTAATTTTTTCTGAAGAAATTTTAACTCTTTTTTAGGAGCATGTATAACTCTTTCTCCACCATTCTTTTTAGGAATAGTGAAGGTGGTATATAAACTATCAGTTTGTATATTATACAATAAATAGTTAATGTATCTGGCATTTTTAAAACCAAGAAGCTTTGCTAAGTCATCCTTGGTTTCTAATTTATTTAATTTAGTCATTATCTTTTCCTTAAAAAAAAGCGCATGAAAACTCTTATGCGAACGACAGTATAGAAATCTTCCTTCAACTGAGATAAAACATACTGCAACTTTTTCCAGAAGAGATCTATTTGCCTTAGTTTTGGGATTACTGGAGTGAGCTGAACACTCTAGTAACATTTTTGTAAATACTTGCGAACACACAAGTCAAAAATCTAATCATACGCCTTCATATTATATCATAATATGAGCTGATAAACCATTTTTATTTTAAGAGAAATTGTAAAATATAGTGCAACAAAAAACTCATAGCCTTTCATTGGTGTAAACTGTAAGTAACCACACAAACAGAAGCCTAGGAAAAACTATGAGCTACTCCCATCTTACCATAACCGACCGAATAAAGATAGAAGCCTACTTAGAATTAGGTTTGAAACCTTGCCAAATTGCAAGCAAACTTGGCGTCCATAAGTCTACCATTTCAAGAGAGTTAAGACGATGCCAAAATGGTTATTCCGCAGCCTTAGCACAGGAACAGTACAACCACACGGCTAAGCAAAAAGGTCGGAAGTCTTGTTTGACACCAGAGTTGAAAAAGGAAATTGAGGATGGTTTAAAATCCTCCTGGTCGCCTGAACAGATTTGTGGCTGCTATCAGCTTAAACAAAAACCAATGGTAGCTTTTAAACTATCTATAACTGGCTCTATGCTGGTTTGATTGATCTGGATTTAAGCGTCCTTCGTCGTAAAGGAAAGACTCGACAACCCAAAGAAA